>CBDUZS010000024.1:0-40177 GCA_965371785.1 uncultured bacterium | reverse complement strand
TCGATCATTGAATAGTGTTCGTACGCTCCGGAGGATCTGTCATTCAGCTGAAGAAAAGACAATTCTATCGCAGGTTTCACCCACTCCGGTTTCAGGAGCATCCGGATGGATGCGAACGGGTAGAAGGGGCTTCCCGTAAGCCCGATCGTTCTGATGGCAAAGATCAACGGCAGGATGGACATCAGCAGGATACCCCAGAGGAACCGCGACACACTCCATCTCTCCCGCCGGAGGAGCAGAAAGAACATTGCCGCGAAGGGAACGATGGCCAGGTAAGCAGTGGGTTTGGTCGCCAGGGCCATACCCATGGGCAGGAAGGCCGACAGGTCGCTGCCGTGTCCCTTGTAGTTGAGCTGTCTCAGCAGAATACACAGGGCAATCGTGGTGAAGAACAACGCGGAGCTGTCGGGTTTTGCGAACTGAGCCCAGATGACGAGAATACTACACCCGCCTATACCGATGATTGCCGCAGGCAGGAACTTATGGCCCAGGCGGAGAATACTGAAGCCACAGATTATGGCGGCAAAAAGCATCGACATCTGAAATATCTGGCTGAGGATCAGTTGATCGAGCCTGTCTTCCGACATCGAAAGCGGCATTACCGAAATGATTTCCGACGTCATAGGCAGCCCCGAAAAGATTGTTTCGTCGAGAACACTCATTCGGCCGTCGTTCAGCCACCTGTCCGGCTGCACGGTGTAGGTCACCTGCGGGTCGTCGATACTCATGTCCGGCCGGCCAGCTATCATGAAATCGGTTGTCATGATGAAGCCGGCCAGAACGACGAATGGAAGCAGTACCAGATTTTCTCTGCGAAACCTGAAACCGGACACCGTTTTTCTTAGATCGGGATAGAGGAATACTGCACCCGCCAGCCCACCGGGGATCAGGAACAGCGGCACAACACTTCTTGTCAAGACGTGCACCAATGACAGCGCTGCTGTAAGAGTCATGTAGAGCAGCATACCCGGAACGACAGCCGGCAGGAGTGAAAAATGCTTCTTCAGGTTGCTTATGCGGAGGAGGAGGGAACCTGCCCCATGAAAGGCAAGCCAGACTAACGCCACCCTGAGAAGCGAGTAGAGCAGCCTGTCGAGGCTCAGCCAGCCGAGCAGTACCGTATTCTCCATTCACTCACCTTCGGTGTAGCACAAAGTTCATCGTTCAGGGAAACTGAAATCGAGATCAAGGTAATCCCAGGACACCGGCCAGCTTCTTTCGTTGATCCCGGTGGGTTCGGGCTGATGAGCAAATTTACCGCCATGCTCGTCCCGGGCTTCCAGGAGATAGTCGAACGAATCCGTCCGTATCAGAAGTTCTTCACCCGGGAGGAGAGGGCCATCGTCGAGAAAGCTCTGTACCGCTCCCGCACCATCCAGCGGTATCAGCAGTATCTCCAACAGGTTGGAGCCAGGCAGGCAGTTGCGAATGAGCAGAGAAAGGTTTCCGCTGCCTGCTGTCCTGAACGAAGCTGGTTCTGCAATATTTTCTTCGGAAAGGGATACTTCGCCCCGGGAATATCCGACGTCGATTCGATCGAGGTACAGGAGCCTCCCTGTCTGATCCTCGGCGGTGAGGGAGTAGGTGCCCTCTTCGAGCCAGATCACAATGCTCCTGCCCGGGAAGATTCTGTGCTCACTGATTTCTATTTTGGAAACGGTTGAATCGTCTGCTGAAAGGTGGAACCGGTCAAGGGCAAAGCCGTCGAGGGAGTTTAGTACCCGAAGTGGGTACTCACCTCTATCTACGTTCGGCACAAGGAATTCAAGATGCTGCAGATCCAGCCCCAGGCTGTCATCCGATTCTGGCAGCACGATGTTCTCGAAGCCGTAGGAATTTCCCAGTTCATCGAAGAGCAGGAGATTGCAGGTATCACCGGGAAGAGGCGGCACGAAGCAGGAATCGGGCTCTATAACGGAAGTTCCCAGCAGATTGCAGCCCTTGGAAAGGTTATCGGCGGACCAGAAGTAGACGCTTACGATGTCGATATCCCTGAGTCTGTTGTAGATTCTGAGAGGCTGATCACTGCTGACCGCTGATACCTGAACCGAGCCGAGGCCAAGGGGAACCAGTAAAAGAAATGCTCGCAAGAAAACCTCCCGTGGAAAACGTACCGACCGCAGCAGAACTCATAATCCCTGCCTGCCGAGCCAGCAAGTCCGAAGGACGGCGGCATTCGATTCAGACGCACTGCAGGAACTCCACATGGACCATGATGCTTCCAATGGGTATTCTCTTTCCTGAATTCCACAGATGACGGGAGACTGATGCGGGTTAGTCGAGACAGGATAGGGCAAATGGTCATTATCATGGCAGCCTTCTCCATCCTGATTTCGTGGCATCCCTATCCCTACGACAACGTCATCACGCGGTGGGCGCTTACGGTCGGGCTGGTCGACCGCGGGACGCTTTTGATCGATCCATGGCATCCATATACGGCTGACAAGGCCATTTTCGAGGGGCACTACTACTGCGACAAGGCGGTGATGAGCTCTGTGGCTGCCGCCATTGCCTACCTGCCGCTGAGCGCTCTGGGTATCGAAGCAACCCCCCCCGGGCAGTTACCTGTCGGCGGGCTCGCGAGGTTCCTCGTGGAGCGCCTCACCGTCGGAGGATTTCTTCTGTTGCTGCTTCTGTATCTCCGGAAGATGCTGCGTGAAAAGGGTATTGATGATTCGATACCGCTTCTGGCGCTTGGTGCGGGGAGTATTCTGCTGCCCTATTCCACGCTACTGTACGGGCACGTTCCAGCCGCCTGTCTTCTCTTCCTCAGCTGGTACATGCAGAGGAAGGGGAGGTATCTTGCCGCGGACGTTTGCGGCGCGGCAGCCGTGTCGTTCGAGTTTCCCGTCCTGCTGCCTTACCTTGTCATCCTCTGCTACAGGGGCTGGTCGTACTGGAAACCGGTACGGGTTCTCAGGACTGCGGGACTCGTGCTTCTCTTCCTGCTGCCCCAGCTCATCCATAACCAGCTTGCGTTCGGCAACCCGTTCACGATGGGCTACTCCCTGGAGGCCGAACAGCAATTTTCGCAGATAAGGGAAGGTTTCTTCGGGTTCACCGTTCCCAGCTTCTCGACCTTCTACATGATAGCCCTCTCTCCCGAACGGGGTCTTTTCTTCTACATGCCGTGGGTGGTTCCCGCTCTCATGGGCCTCTGGGGCCGTGGCGGCATCAGGCAGGCACTGCGGCGCGGCCCGGGGCTGATCCTGGTCGCCTCATATCTTCTCCTCTTCAGCGCACAGTACGCCAGGACTTCCGGGTGGGCCTTCGGACCACGGTACCTGATACCGATCATTCCCTTCCTCGCCTGGGGCCTCGGCAGGTACGCGTCACGCTCGGCACGGCATGCATTCACCTCCCTGATCCTTGTGCTGCCTTCCATCCTGATATGTCTGCTCGGCTTATTCGGCGAACCTCACCAGCCCGTCCATTTCTTCGAACGGCCCCTGCCGCTTCCGCAGGTAAACGTGGGGCTTACAATGATGCTGGACGGTCACCATTCATCATGGTTGCTCGGTACGGTGGGTGTTGTGATTGCAGCCCTGTCGATGCTCGCTCTCTGGGCTTACCGGATCGCGAAGACCAGACCTTCCCTCCTTGCCTTGCCGGTACTCACCCTGTGGCTCGTACTGGCACTGCTCTCCGCCTCGATCGAATGGGGTGGGAAGATTGACTACTACAGGGGATTGCTTGCCGAGCACAGGCTTGAATATGATCTTGCAGCGGGTTACTACCAGAGTGCTCTCGAAGATCCGACCGCACCCGGGGCCGTCCGGGAGCGGGCCGATTTCTGCAGGTTCATGGCGGACAGCGTATCAGCTGTCATGGAGTGAGAGGCAGAGAATGAGTCGTGATCTCAAGAAGGGTATTTCCGTTGTCGTTCCCGTTTACAACGGGTCCGAGTCCCTCCCCGAGTTGACTGACAGGCTGGCTCGAGTACTCGAGGGCAAGCAGGGTGGATTCGAGCTGCTCCTGGTCGATGACGGCAGTTCCGACGGGAGCTGGGAGGTCATCGAGAAGCTCTCCAACGAGAGAGACTGGGTGAGGGGTTTTTCTCTGATGCGGAATTACGGGCAGCACAACGCTCTCCTCTGCGGTATCCGTGCGGCCCGGTATTCGGTCACCGTGACGATGGACGACGACCTGCAGAACCCCCCCGAGGAGATCCCCGGTCTTCTCCAGGCGCTCTCACCCGGCACTGATGTCGTATACGGCACCCCCCGGCAAGAGAAGCATTCACTCTGGCGAGTGGTGGCATCTGCTCTGACAAAGCTGGTTCTGAAGAAATCGATGGGTGTCGAAACGGCAAGCAACGTTAGTGCCTTCAGGGTATTCCGGACGAGCATCAGGGAAGCGTTCAGCAGCTACGGCGGTCCCTTTGTCTCGCTCGATGTGCTCCTCACGTGGGGGTCCACACGGTTCAAGGCGGTACCCGTTGCCAATTCCCCCCGGAAGTACGGAGCCTCCAACTACTCATTCAGAATGCTCATAACTCACGCACTCAACATGATGACAGGTTTCAGCACGCTGCCCCTCGAAGTCGCCAGCTTACTGGGTTTCGCGTTCACGGTGTTCGGGATACTCGTCTTTCTATACGTCCTTGGAAGACTGCTGATCGAGGGCGGAAGCGTGCCTGGATTCCCCTTCCTGGCATCGATAATCGCAATATTCTCCGGGGTCCAGCTCTTCTCGCTCGGAATAATCGGCGAGTACCTCGCCCGAGTTCACTTCCGGACCATGGACAAACCGCCCTACTCGATCCGGACCAGCACCGAACACGAGGTAGAGTGAAGTGGGGTCCACAGTTCCCGCCGTATTCCTTCCATGGGACTCCGAGTTCTTCGATCTCCGTATCGCCAGGGTTCAGAGCGACAGACTCGATGCCGGGGAGCTGAAACCTCTGGAAGAATGGTGTGCCGATAACGGGATCGACTGCCTTTACTTCCTTGCGGATCCCGATGTCCCGGAATCCCTCCTCGCTGCAGAGGAATCCGGTTTCCGTCTCGTCGACATCAGGATTTCGCTCCACCATGTCCGTGGCAGGTATCCGAGCCTGCAGATGGACGAAACCGCCGGCTACGGGCTCAGGGCTCTGCGGGAAGAGGACATTCCTGTCCTCATGGAGATCGCCGGCAGAATCCACCAGATAACCAGGTTCTGGAGGGACCCCGGATTCCCGGCTTCCAGGTGCTCGGAACTCTATCGCAGATGGCTCGAGCGCGATGTAACCGGCCGTGCCGACCGCGTACTCGTATGCGAGTTCGACGGGCAGCCCGTCGGCTACATAACCTGCATCCTGGACCCGGATTCTCCCGGCTGCGGGACCATAAGCCTTCTCGGTGTACACGAGGCCCACAGGCATAAGGGCATGGGCTCCCGGCTCCTCCGCGGTGCCATAGAGTGGTTCGGCTCCGAGGGAGCCGGTACCGTAAACGTGGTGACGCAGGGCACCAACATCTCTTCCCTTCGGGTTTACCAGGAAGCAGGCTTCCTCATAGACTCGGTGAGGGTCTGGTTTCACAGGTGGTTCGGATGACCGGGACCAGGGGACAGAGCCCGGATGACTTCATCGTGTTCGGGAGACCCGAAATCCTGGAGGACGAGATCGCGGAGGTCGAGGCCTGCCTGCGGTCTTCCTGGCTTGGAGCAGGGCCACGGGTAGCACGATTCGAAGCGGCCTTCGCGGATTACAAGGGAGTACCGGCTGACCAGGTAGCCGCTGTGAACTCATGCACTGCCGCCCTCCACATCAGCATGATCGCATCGGAGCTGAAACCAGGTGACGAGGTCATAACCACCCCTCTTACATTCTGTGCTACGGTGAACGCGATAATCCATGCCGGAGCCACACCCGTTCTGGCCGATGTAGACCCTGAAACAATGAACATTTCACCCCATGAGATACGGAAAGCACTGACTCCCGGGACCAGGGCGATACTCCCCGTTCATTTCACCGGCCTTCCCTGCGATATGGACTCGATCATGGCCATCGCTAACGAACATGACCTGAAGGTCATCGAGGACTGTGCTCATGCCATCGAGAGCAGGCACAGGGGCAGGGAATGCGGTACGTTCGGAGATTTCGGATGCTTCAGCTTTTACGTGACCAAGAACGTGGTGACCGGCGAGGGAGGGATGATCGTCTCGAAGCTGTCCGAGAACATCTCGAGAGCGAAGGTCCTCGCGTTGCACGGGATGAGCAGGGATGCCTGGCACAGGTTCTCGGACGAAGGCTACAGGCACTACTCCACGGTCGAATGCGGTTTCAAGTACAACATGATGGACCTGCAGGCTGCGATCGGAATTCACCAGCTCGCAAGAATCGAGGCAAACCTGCGAAAGAGGGAGAGGCAGTGGCAACGGTACGTCACGGAGCTTGCCGGCCTTCCCGTCCGGCTGCCGGCCGACGCTCCCGCCCACCAGCGTCACTCGAGGCACCTCTTCACTATAGGCATCGCAAAGGACCGGGCTGGTATCGGCAGGGATGACTTCCTCGAGGCTATGACAGGCAGGGGGATCGGCACCGGAGTCCACTACCTGAGCATCCCGGAGCACCCTTACTACAGGAATGAATTCGGATGGATACCGGAGGACTACCCCGAAGCCATGAGGATCGGCCGGGAGACGGTCAGTCTGCCATTGGGCGGTGCCCTCACCGATGACCAGCAGTGGAGGGTGGTAGAAGCCGTAAGGAGTATCCTCCATAAGAAAAGGGGTGCGCAATCGCGCACCCCCTCCAGATAATGAAAGTTCAGGCTAGTCCATGTCGGCGAGAGTAACTTCCCAGAGGTAGCCATCTTCGTCGATGTCTACGCCCCAGATGGTGTAGGTGTCGCCGTCTTCGTCCTCGACCTGGATATCGTACGTGCCGGGATCGACCCAGACAGTAAAGAGATCTCCCGGTTCGAGGAGCTCGGCACCGAGCTTGTCATCACCCCATGGGTCATCCGAGCGGTCGACGTAGATGTACCAGATGGTCCAGTCGCCGAGGGCATTGTAGATGTCGACCGGGCAGATGCCGTCTGAGATGTCGTAGTCGTAGTCGTAGTCCCAGGAATCGATGTAGTCCAGTGTGACGTCCCATTCGAAACCACCTGCATCGATTTCGGCACCGTAGAGCGTGTAGGTGTCACCGTCTTCGTCCTCGACCTGGATGTCGTAGCAGCCCGGGTCGATAAGGACGTTGATCGTTTCGTCAGGATAGAGGAAATAGGTTTCGAGTCTGTCGTCCCAGAAACCCTCACCTTCCTCGACTACGTAGACCCACCAGATGGTCCAGTCACCGAGATCGTTGGTGATGCTGACGACTGCATCCCCATCACCTGTGTAGTATGCTCCCCCGATTTCGATCGTTTCAGCGAAACCGTCTCTGTCGGCTGGAGTGACGTTGAGAGTGTAACCGGAATCGCCGACTACAACACCCTTGAACAGGTACTCGCCACCCTCGTCATCGACGACGAGAATGTCCATTGTACCGGGAGCGACAGTGAACTCACCGGTCGCATCGGGTGCGCAGCTTTCGGCCATGAGGTTATCACCTCTGCCGTCGTCGCCGAGAATGTACACTTCAGTGATGGCCCAGATTTCGAGATCGTTGCTGACAGTAACCGGAACCTGTTTGCCGCATCCGGTAGACAGGATCAGAGCCACTGCAAAGAGACCGAACAGAACTTTCTTCATGCTTCCCCTCCAAATGTTAACGGTAAGGTGCCAGGTTCTCAATCTGGTAACTTTTAACAATACCGAATTGATCGATCCTAGTCCATATCCGCCAGTGTGACGTCCCAGTACACGCCGTCCTCATCAACTTCGACTTCCCAGAGGGTGTAAGTGTCGCCATCCTCGTCTTCCACTCTGAGATCGTAGGTGCCCGGGTCTACCCAGACCGTGAAGATATCACCCGGTTCGAGAAGGTTTGCGCCGAGTCTGTCTTCTCCCCAGGAGTCAGTGGAGAGATCGACGTATACGTACCAGATGGTATAGTCTCCGAGTTCGTTGTAGAAGTCGACAGGACAGATGCCGTCACCTGAACTGGCGTAATCGTATTCTACGTAAGGTGCCTCGAGAATTTCCTCTATCGTCAGGCCGGACCCGGCCAGCGCTTTCGAGACGACATTGCTTATCTGGGTCTCGAGGTCAATTCTCCATTCGCCGTCTTCCAGTGCTAATTCGAGAATTACATCACCGTCTTCAGCCTGAGCGAGAAGTGTTGCACGGTTGCCGCTGACCGTTATCGATGAGATTGCTCTCGTCATCCCGTCCTGGTCGGAGAACATTTCCTCGAGGAACTCCCTGCCGTCACCTCCCATGGGGTAGCCCCATGCTTCAAGACCGGCAGCCAGATCGTTGAGGAACCGCTGTGTGTTCGAACTCATCATATCGAAGGCTTTGCCGTAGTTCTCTGCATCGAACTCGTCGATTAGCGAGTTGTAGGCATCCTTGACTTCGGTCTGTTCGTCAGTCAATCCGCAGGAAGCGCCTATCAGCATCATGAGAACCAGTGCAGATATGATGTGCTTATTCATACAATGCCCTTTCTCTGAATGAGGTTGAAAACCTTGTCCGGTGGTCGGGTAGTGCTGAATGCAAGCCTATCCAATCGGGCAGAGTTGGTCAACCTGCCGGTTCCGGCGGGGCCGTTTCCCCGTTTCCGACTCTTGATTATTATCGCACGAGTAATTCCTAGCAGAATCCGAAAGGCATTCTTCCATGAAAGATGGTTCCGAACCCGTAGCATTGGTAAGATTCCCAAGGCAGGGTGATCTCGATCCCGTAACCGGACTGCCGCCGAGGAAAGCACTGGATGATGATCTGCCAATCCTGCTCCGCACACTCGGACGGGACAAACTTCCCCTCTCCGTTGTCATGGTGGACATAGACCACTTCAAGAAGTTCAATGACGAATGGGGGCATGCAACAGGAGACCGGGTTCTCCGGCACGTTTCCGGCCTCATAAGAAACGCGGTCAGGTACAGGGGCGAGGCATATCGGTACGGCGGTGAGGAGATCACTGTGATCCTGCCGAATTCGGATCTGAAGGAAGCAGGAATAACGGCTGAAAGGCTATGTGCGCTGATACGGACTACCCCGCTGCTCCTCACGGAAGATTTGCCTGACAAAGCGTCCGAAACCCCACTGTCGGTTACCATCTCACTCGGTGTCAGCTCAACCACCGATGTCGAAGGATCCGAGCTTCTGGTATCCGCCGATCAGGCTCTCTACCGCGCCAAGAACGATGGCAGGGACAGGGTAGTAACCTATGACAGGCAGCGCGGGAAGGTCGATTTCGCAATAAGGATCGATGTCCGCTTCCCGGCTCAGTCATCCGTTCGGGAGGGGGCATTCGTGCTGCTGACCAAGTGGTTCAGCCACGGTGGCGATCCCACCGACATCGAAGCCCGAGAGATATCAATTCCCGCAGCGGGAGCCCGAGAAATAGCAGGAGGCCCATCCCCGGTCGGCGGTATCGTTACGGCAGAGATCCGCGGCAGGGTCTGTGAGGTCGAGCGAAGGCATTCCATGACCTACTTCACTTTCGAGGTGGAGGGTGAGATTCTCGATCTGATGTGCCGCTACCTGGAGGATCGGGAGTATGAGAAAGCTTGACTTCTCCCGTCTCTGGACAGGCCGTCACGGCGAAGTACTGGCTTCCGGAAGCATCCTCATCGGGGAAGACGGAAGAGTGAGCTCGATCGCAGGAAACTGCTGCTCGAACACGAATGCTTTTGTGATGCCGGCATTCGTTGATGCACACAGTCATTTCGTTGCGATGGGGCTGGCCGAATCCCTGACCGATCTGTCGGGAGTGTCCTCCTCGGGAGAGCTGCTCGAAATGGTTGCATTGGCTGCCGCAGAAGGCGATGGCGTTCTTCAGTGCGGGAGATTCGACGAATCGGAATGGTCCTGTCCGGACCTGCCATCGCTGGAACGGCTCGATTCGGCAACTGGTGACCGCCCTGTTTTCATCCGCAGGGTTTGCGGACACCACGCGCTGGTCAATTCCGCAATGATGTCCATCCTTCCTCCCGATACGCCTGACCTCGAACGTGCTGACGGTATTCTCAGGGAGGATATGGTCCTCAATTTCAGTACGTATTACCCGCCTTCACCGGGTGCCCTCGAGAAAGCTGTCTCCGATGCTGCGGGGAAGGCCTTTGCATCGGGAGTGACCGCACTCGGTTCGATGGAGCCGTTCATCAACCTGGAATTCCTCAGCGGTATCGATGCGGGAGTTCGTCTGAGCTGCAACGTTTACTGGCAGGATCTGGTACCATTCCTGGATTCCTCCCTCCCGCAAAGAAAAGGAGAGTTCTTCGTACCTGGCGTCAAGCTCTTCCTCGATGGTGCCCTTGGAGCAAAGAACGCCGCTGTCTTCGAGGGGTTTCTCGATGCCCCCCCCGGAGAACTCATATACTCTGACGACGAGCTGAAGAGTGTTCTCGAAAGAATCGGAGATCTGGGCATGACACCAGTTCTCCACGCAATCGGTGCGGTTGCCCTGGAACAGATCGACAGGGTGTATTCACTCCTCGATACCCGAGTGTACACTTGTTTCAGAATCCGGATCGAGCATGCCGAAGAACTTGTCCCGGCCTGGCCAGGCAACTGGGATCCCGAGCTGCACGTTTTCAGCATGCAGCCCAATTTCGTGAACCGCTGGCAGATGCCGGGTGGTCTTTACTACAGCAGACTTCCGCAAAGTCGAGTTCTGCAGCTCAATCCATTCGGCCTCCTGAGCAAAGCGGGTTTCCTGCTCGGTTTTGGAAGCGACTGCATGCCATTCGGCCCGCTTCGCGGCCTCGGGGGAGCAACCGGGCACCCCTTCGAGGGATTCAGGCTTTCCATCGAACAGGCGCTTAGAGCTTACACACTTGGAGCTGCAGACGTTTGCGGCTTCACGGAGCTGTCCAGACCTGTGGAACCGGGGAGACCTGCAGATCTTATCGTCCTGTCCGGTGATCCTTTCACCGGAATACCATTTGAGGAGCTGACCATTGTCGCCACTCTGAAGGATGGTATGATCGTGTATGGTGCCGATAACCTGTTGCTGGATACGGAGTGAAAGATGCCATCTCTCGAGTGGGATCGTTTCGATGAAGTCGCCGGTCGCATAGTAGCCTGGGCTCTGGCAGAAGATGCGTCGGACAGGGACGTCACAACGGCTGCTCTGGGCAGGGCTGCGGAACGGAGCAGCGTTTGTCATGCCATAGCCCGTGAGGATCTGATCGTTGCCGGATGGTCTCTTGTAACCATGACTTACAGATTGCTCACCGATACCGTTACGGTCAGGCAGACGGCTCCGGATGGCTCGAGAGTACGGGCAGGCAGCAGGATAGGCGCCGTTCTGGGTAAGTCAGGGTTTCTCCTGAGAGGCGAACGGGTTGCATTGAATCTCCTGTGCAGACTATCTGGCATCGCAACACTTACAAGGAAGTTCGTCACTGCTGTCGAGGGAACGGGTGCCGAGATACTGGACACTCGTAAGACAACACCATGTCACCGGATACTCGAGCGTTATGCCGTCAGAATGGGCGGCGGAGTCAACCACAGGTTCAACCTGGCCTCTTGCGCCCTGATCAAGGACAACCATATAGCTGCATCGGGCGGAATAGAAAATCTGTCAGATATTATCGAGTCTCTGGGAGCCGATACGTCCGTAGAGGTCGAGGTCGATTCCCTGGAGCAGCTGGCTGTTGTTCTGCCGCTGAGACCGGACAGGATCATGCTTGACAACATGTCCCTCGAATCGATGGTGGAAGCCGTGGGAATGAACTCTGAGATGAAATGCTATCTCGAAGCTTCGGGGGGGGTCACTCTCGAAACCGTCAGAAGTGTCGCCGAGACAGGTGTCAACGGTATTTCAATCGGTTCTCTGACACATTCGGCACCCTCAGCGGACATCGGTTTCGACTGGCTTCTGAACGGCAGGGAGAGGTATGACCAGGCTGTCGATTGATGTCGGAAACACGAAGACTGCGTTCGGGCTCTTCGAAGACGGAAGGCTGATCGATCAGTGGAGGGTGGGAACACGCCACTGGACGGCTGACGAACTGTGGATCCTCATTCGCTCGCTGCTGGAACTCGGGAATTCCAGATCTCCCCGAGAAGCTGCCTACGCCTGCGTCGTGCCTCAGGTGAGACATGCTCTGGATAACATGTGCAGCAGATATCTTTTCCTCGAAGCAGTCGAGATCACAGTCGAGTCATCGGGGCTGGAGATAGTGTACAAGTATCCCTTTGAGCTCGGAGCGGACAGGATTGCAAACGCGGTGGGAGCTCTCATTCTGGGAACAGCACCTGCGATTATCGTTGATTTCGGGACCGCAACCACATTCGATGTGATCGACTCCGAAGGTCGATATGCAGGAGGTGCAATCCTTCCGGGGATTGGCACCGCAGCGGGTGAACTGTTCAGAAGGGCAGAGAAACTGCATCCGGTCGATCTCGTTTTCCCCGAGTCCGTACTCGGCGGGACGACTGCGGATGCAATTCGTTCAGGTGTACTCTTCGGAGCGGTGGGGTCTGCAGATCACATAGTGGAATTACTTTCACAGATCCTGACCGAATCACCATCTCTCTGGGCTACAGGCGGATGGGCTCCGGGTGTTGCTCCCCACCTTGCGGGTAGCTATTCCGTCGTTCCCGAACTGACCCTCATCGGGATCGATGAGATCGGCAGGAGAAACCAGGTAGAAAGGGTGTAGCAGTGGCCAGAATCCTTCTCGGCATCACGGGAGGCGCAGCAGCGTACAAGGCGGTCGAGCTTGCTTCGCTCTTCCGCCGTGATGGTCATGAGGTCGAAGGCGTTCTCTCCGGGGGAGCACTCGAGTTCATTACCCCGAACCAGCTGTCCTGCATAACCGGACGGCCGGTTTTCTCACGGCTCTTCATCGAGCAACCCGGAGATTCCATTCCGCACATATCCCTTACGGATTCACTGGATCTGATGGTAATCGCTCCGGCAACTGCCAACTTCATCGCCAGGATAACCCACGGATTTGCGGATGAGCTGATCACTGCGGCCGCGCTTGCCTGTGAAGCGCCCATGGTGCTGGCTCCGACGATGAACACGAGGATGTGGAATAATCCCGCCACACGTCATAACATCGAGATTCTGAAGGGGAGAGGAATCGTTCTCGCCGGACCGGTCGAGGGAAGGCTTGCCTGTGGAACCATGGGAGAAGGCAGAATGATGGAACCGATCGGGATAATCGAGATATGCCGGAAATTGCTGACCGGTGGATAACCCTTGACCCCCATTCCAACCCTTCGGTGGACCGGTAACTCGCTCCTGCTGATCGACCAGCGCAAGCTTCCCGCCTCCGAGGAATACATTGACTGTACCGATGTTCACACGCTGGCTGAAGCGATTAGAACGCTTGCCGTACGTGGAGCCCCCGCGATAGGGCTTGCTGCCGCGTTCGGAGCGGTTATCGCAGCTTCCGAGGTCAGGGAGGTCAGTTCCAGCAGGTTTCGCCGACTGGTCGGAGAAAAACTCGATGAACTGGAATCCACCAGGCCGACTGCCGTCAACCTGTTTCACTGCCTGGATATTCAGAGAAAGGTCCTCTCTCGGAGCAGGAATCGTGAGGAAGCACTGCGCGAGCTCCTCCTACAGGCACAGAAGCTGTTCGACGAGGACCTCGAAGCAAGCAGGATCATGGGTCATCTCGGAGCGGACCTCCTCGAACCATCCTCGACGGTCCTCACGCACTGCAATGCCGGTGGGCTTGCGACCTCGGGGCTCGGAACAGCTCTTGCCGTGGTGTACGAAGGTTTCGAGCGGGGGTTGATCAGGAAGGTATATGCCGACGAAACCAGACCGCTTCTCCAGGGGGCAAGGCTGACTTCCTGGGAACTCTCGAGAGCAGGCATCCCGGTCGAAGTCCTTCCCGACTCGGCCGCTGCCGCGCTTTTACTCTCGGGAGAGATAGATGCAGTTATCGTTGGCAGTGACAGGATTGCCGCAAATGGAGATGCCGCAAACAAAGTGGGGACACTCTCCCTCAGTATTGCCGCAAAATATTCCGGTGTACCATTTTACATTGTTGCACCCGTTTCGTCTTTCGATCTGACTACTCCTGACGGTAGCGGCATCAGGATCGAGGAGAGAGGCAGGGATGAGCTGGCAGAGTTCGGTGAGATCCAGATTCTTCCGGACGGCGTTCCGGTCTACAATCCTGCTTTCGACGTGACACCGGCTGCCAATATCACGGCAATCATCTGTGAGAAGGGAGTTATTGGCTCACCTGCAGAAGTATTCGGCTGCTCAGGTTGACAGCCTGGATAACCGGGTTTACTATCTGTCTTGCGCGAAGGAAAAGATAACAAAGGTTGTTCTATCAAGAGAGGGGTCTGCAATGAAGTTTGCAGTAATCGTATGTATTGCCTTGTTCTCGCTGGTCTGGGCCGACGGAGGCGACGTGATCAACTCCTGGATAGCACCGGGAGGAAATCCTGATGGTCTCACCTGGATCGACGGTCACATATGGATAACAAGTGATGACACCTACATGATTTACGAGTGCGATCCGGCTGACGGTACCGTACTCAGTTCGTTTGCGGGGCATGGAAGTGCCGAGCTCACAGGCCTGTCGTATGACGGAACCTATCTGCTTTCGTGCTCGGAACTCACGATCTATTTCAGAGAGCTTCCTTCGGGCGCCGTGCACGACTCCATTCCCGCACCCAACCCGACGGCTAACGAAGGTCTTGCCTGGGACGGCGCCAGTATATGGTCCACTAACTGGAACGATGACCTCGTGTACGAGCTCGATCCTTCGAATGGCAATATTCTGTCGTATTTCCTGCCCTCGGGCGCGGATGGCAGTACCGGTGTTGTCTGGGACGGCACGTACCTCTGGACATCGAATCAGGGTGGCGGGAAACTCATATACCAGCTCATTCCCGGCACGCCCGTACCGGTCAACTTCTGGGTTGCCCCCTGCGAAGTCCCTCAGGATCTCGCCTGGGACGGCACGTACATCTGGCTGACCGATTACGTATCGCCTACTGCCCTCGTCTACCAGTGTGATCCCGGAACATCGGCTCTCGCACCTGCAACCTGGGCAATGATAAAGGCAGCATTCGAATAGAGTTCTGAACCAGCCGATACCGGCGCAAACCACCGCTTGGGAGGCTGCCTTGGGCAGATCGATAGGTATTGACCTCGGAACGACCAATTCCTGCATGGCGTACTCCGACGGGACCGAAGTTCATGTGATCAACTCCAGTGAGGGTTCGAGGGTCATGCCTTCCGTTGTCGCCTTCACGGCCAGGGGTGAGAGGCTCGTTGGTCTTGTCGCCAGAAGGCAGGCGATAACGAATCCGCTCAATACCGTATGCAGTATCAAGCGCCTTATCGGCCGGAAGTACGACGAACTGTCTGAAAGCATCTTAAAGAGCAGTACTTGCGAGATCCTCGCAGACGGCAGCGGTGACGCTGCAGTAAGGATCATGGAGCGCGAGTACACGCCCCAGGAGATAAGTTCCATCATCCTCCGAAAGATGAAAACGGCAGCAGAAGACTTCTTCGGAGAAGAGGTCACCGATGCCGTACTGACGGTGCCCGCCTATTTCAACGAGGTACAGCGGGAAGCCACAAAGGCTGCCGGCCGAATTGCCGGATTCGACGTGAAGCGAGTGCTCAACGAGCCAACGGCTGCTGCACTTGCTTTCCTCAAACCGGAAGAAACCAACAACATTGCCGTTTACGACTTTGGCGGAGGTACTTTCGACATAAGTATCCTCAAGGTCGTAAACGGCATTTTCGAGGTCAAGGCCACCTGTGGCGACACCATGCTCGGAGGAGACGACTTCGATTGCAGAATAGTCGACTGGATTCTCGACGAGTTCAAGCGGGAGAAGGAGATCGATCTCTCGAAAGACCCCGTTGCCCCTCAGAGGGTGAGGGAGGCTGCGGAAAGAGCCAAGTGCGAACTCTCCCAGGCACTCGAGGCAAGGATAAACCTGCCCTTCATCGCCTCGCATGGGGAAGGCCCCGTACATCTCGAACTCTCCATAACCAGGAAACTCCTCGAAAGCCTGATCAGCGATCTGATAAACAAGACACGCCCGCTTTGTGAAACAGCACTCGAGGAATCTGGAATACCAAGGGAAGAAATCGATCATGTAATACTGGTGGGAGGGTCCACTAGAATTCCGATGGTTCGCGCTCTGGTCGAGAATACCTTTGCGCAGAAACCGGCTCAGTTCGTCAATCCGGACGAAGTCGTTGCCATAGGCGCGGCAGTCGAAGCCTCGGTTCTCGCCGGTAACAGGAAGGACCTCGTTCTGATCGATGTCACACCGCTGACTCTTGGTGTCGAAACCCTCGGCGGCGTAATGGCTCCCATCATCGAGAAGAACACTCCGATTCCGATCAGGCGCAGTAGAATGTTTACGACGGCAACGGACAACCAGTCCGCTGTCAGTGTTCACGTGCTCCAGGGAGAAAGAGAACTCGCTGAGGGCAACAGGAGTCTGAGTCGTTTCGAACTGGTTGGCATACCGCCTTCAAGACGTGGCATTCCGAGAGTGGAAGTCACCTTCGAGATCGATGCAAATGGGTTGCTCAACGTTTCGGCCACGGATGCCATAACGAATCGTCAGCAGAGTATCGAAGTGAATCCGTCAGGCGGCCTGAGTGACAGCGAAATTCTGAAACTCAAGAGAGAGGCCGAGGAGAAAGCCACGGAAGACCGCGAACGGATGCGCCTCGTCGAGGAGCGAAACCGTGCAGACCAGATCATTTACGAAGCCACAAAGGTGCTGAAAACCGCCCGTGATCAACTGGATAAAGAATCCTGGGAGGAACTGGAAGCATCCCTTGCCGCCCTCAGACGAGTCCGGGAAGACGAGGATATCAGAGCAATCGGAATCGAGGCAAGCAAGACCGACACCCAGACGAACTCCGTCTCCAAGCTGCTCGAAGTCATGGAAGTCCATGCCGATGATCAGGAGGAAGAAGAACAGATCATCGTAATGGAAGGAGACTCCCTGCAGGACATTCCCCCTGAACCCTGACCGAACGGGAATCCATCGATACCCGATCCACGGTAAACGGTTATGATACCCTGGAAAAAAGAGTGTTTGTTACAGCGGTCCTTCTCGCTGAAGTGTTGAATGCCATTGAAGGATTCTAAAACGCGTTGAGAAGCGGGAGCAGATGCCCACAATTGATCCTTACCAGGTGCTCGATATTTCGCGGACAGCAGATCCCGAGCAGATAAAGAAAGCCTACAGGAAACTCGCACTTCAATACCATCCGGACAGGAACCCGGGAGACTCGGTGGCTGAAGAGCGTTTCAAGGAAATCGGCAGAGCCTACGAGATACTGTCCGATCCCGGCCAACGCGAGAGGTTCGACAGGTTTGGAACCACTGATGATCAGCCCGGGATGTCCGACTTCTTCGGAGGAGGTTTCGGGCTTGATGATGCCCTCAGGGCTTTCATGGAGAATTTTGGTATTGGAGGGTTCGGCGGCTTCGGTGGCCGGAGGGAGCGAGCCGTAAGGAGAGGAAAAGACCTCACCGTGGAAGTGGAGCTGGATCTTGTCGAAGCAGCGCTGGGCGGTCGTCGTGAATTCGATGTGAAGCGGGATGAGCCCTGCCCCGAATGCAATGGATCGGGGGCAGATCCCGAGGAAGGCATGATGACATGCAGGGAATGCAACGGCAGGGGAAGGATTCAGACGACGAGACGGACGATCCTGGGCAGTTTTCAGACCGTTTCGACCTGTTCCGTCTGCGACGGTACGGGCAGCCTGCCAAGAAAATCCTGCTCGAGCTGCAAGGGGAGAGGAATCAGACGTAACAAGCGCACGATAAGCGTCAACCTGCCTGCGGGAATAGACGGCGGCCATTTTCTCCGACTTCGCGGTGAGGGACATCATCCGGGAGCGGACGGCATGCCAGGTGATCTCATCGTGAGGATTCGATCGGTCGATTACCGCGACTTCACAAGGAAAGGAGACGACCTCGTTTACGATCTCACTCTGTCCTTTCCGTCCGCGTCACTCGGAACGGAGGTGGAGATCGTTCTTCCCGACGACACCGTCCGAAAAGTGGACATCCCTTCCGGGATCCAGCCGGGTGACACGATAGTGATCAGTGGAGAGGGGATGGGCCGTCTGAAACGTCGCGGCAGGGGAAATCTCGTAGTAGCCATCTCCGTTTACGTACCTACCAGGCTATCGAAGAGCGAAAAGAGTACGCTCAGGGAGTTGCTAGATTCAAAGCACTTCATACCTGACGGGAAGTGATCCATTGGATCACATGACCGCGTCCCTGGAGAGAATGGAATACCCCGATCTGCTCGAACGCGTGGCTGCACTTGCGCGATCGGTCGTCGGTGCCGGGGAAGTCATGGCACTGTCTCCAGCCACCTCTCGCGAAGAGGTTATGCGGCTCAGGCTTGAAACGGAAGCCTGTGCCGAGCTTGCTGAAAAGGGAATTCCTCCTCCGACAGCCTCTCTTGACACGACGATTGCAGCGACGGCGAAACTTACTGCCGGAGCAATCGTTCTCGACCCTGCAGAACTCAGGACAATAGGCAATTCCCTCAGCGAATGGAGTGGTTTCACCCGTTCTGTTCTGGATGATGAGGGAGCGCTTCCCGCAGCACTTTCAGATTTCATTGCCCGTTTACCGGATTGTGCCGGGCTTTCGTCCGAGCTTCTGCGGATCACGTTGCCAGATGGTTCCCTCTCTCCCAAAGCCTCAAGGGAGCTGGCCAGGTTGTCTTCAAAGGTCGATCGGAACCGGAGAACGCTGTCCGGAAAACTGTCAAGAATGGCCACGGGTCTTCACACGAGAGGATACCTGAGGGATGCTCCTCCCACCATCAGGAACGGACGCTTCGTTCTTCCGGTGATCAGCTCGAAGAAAAAGCTCGTTTCGGGCATTGTTCATGACCGTTCGGAGAGTGGTGAAACCGTATTCATCGAACCGCTTTCGCTCACCTCTGATGGGAATGCCCTGCAGGAAGCGATACTGGATCTCGAGCAGGAGGAACGCAGGATTCTGAGGGAAGCAACTTCGGCCGTGAGGGACAGGCTTGCTGATATTCTGTGCGGCATCGGTTCGGTAGGCGAACTCGATGCGGTATTCGCACGTGCCGTTTACCATCTGGATTGTCGAACCGTCTTCCCGGAGGAAGGCCGCCTGAACCTGCCTGCGTTGAAACATCCGCTCATTCCTGCGGATGAAGCAGTAGAGAATGACATAGACCTTCCAGAGGACTGGAAGGTCCTCCTTGTCAGCGGTCCGAACGCTGGCGGTAAGAGCGTACTTCTCAAGGCAATAGGACTTGCGGTAGCATCTTCGCAGAGCGGCCTGGGTGCTGTGACTTCCCCTGATGCCACGCTTCCCCATTTTCGAAGGATCCTTGTCTCGATGGGTGATCAGCAGTCCATTGCCGATCATCTGAGCACTTACTCGGCAAGGCTGGGTGAGCAACTGGCAATGCTTCGGGAACTCTCGGATGAGGGGCTTGCTCTGATAGACGAACCTGCTGCGGGAACCGATCCTGTCATGGGCGCTGCCCTTGCCGTCGCGCTTCTCGAGGTGCTGTCCGAATGTGGTGTCAGACTGGTTATCTCGACTCACCTGGGACAGCTGAAGAATCTGGCAACTGATCGTTCAGGATACTACAATGGAAGTATGTCTTTCGATGAGCAGACACTTCAGCCTGATTACCGTTTCGTTCTCGGTTTTCCCGGCTCATCTTTTACGCTCGAAATCGCAAGACGAATGGAATTCCCTCGTGATCTCCTCTCCAGGGCGATGGAAATGTCCGGTGATTCCTTCAGACTGGATGGTCTCATGGCAGAGCTGTCGGCGATGAGGGATACGAGGAAGAGGGAGATTGAGAAACTGCATGAAGAGAGGGAGATATCTTCCCGAGAGAAGACCGAGTCGATGGAGAGGCTGACCACCGCCGAGGGGGAGCTGGCGCGGAAGACGAGCGAATTCGAGAAGGAGTGCAGCAGGTTACTCTTCACTATCGAATCCGAGGCCGATTCCCTTATGTCCAGGATGAGTCTGTCCGAAAGCGAAGATAGAACGGAAATAAGGCGGGAGATCAGAGAGCTGGCAGAAGGTTCTGCGGCAAGCATCCGGAAGGAACCGGAACAGGTTTCCGGCACCGGGGGACCAGGATTCTCAGAGGGGGATTGGGTAACGGTATCGGGCTGGTCGGGTACCGGAATGATCGAGTCCATCCGGAAGGACAGAGCGATTATCGTGTACGGCAACCTGAGACTCGAGCGTTCACTCGATGAACTGTTTGCATCCGCTCCCCCCCGGACCTCCGCCTCCGATGCGACGTGGGGATTCCATGAAGAGAACCCCGAGATCCATCTGAGGGGACTGACTCTGGATGAAGCCATTGCCGAGCTGGATGTAAAGATAGATAACTGCCTATTGGCGGGATTGCATTCTCTGAGGATCGTTCACGGCAAGGGCAAGGGCATCCTGATGCGCGGTGTGATAGATTTCCTCAGATCGGATGGAAGAATCAGATCCTGGAGACAGGGAGAGCCCTCAGAGGGGGGGACGGGCGCAACCGTAGCTCTGCTGATGCAGAACGGAGAAGAGAAGTGAACCGCTGCGGGAAAAAACACCGGTGAACAATGGGATCAAGATACAGCGGCGCTGACATAGAGAAGATCAGGTCTTCCACAGATATCTCATCCGTGGTCGGACGCTTCGTCCAGTTGAAGAAATCAGGGGCCAGTTACCGGGGACTCTGTCCTTTCCACAAGGAGAAGACACCGTCCTTTTTCGTTTCCCCCGAAAGACAGACATATCACTGTTTCGGGTGCGGTACGGGAGGTGACGTATTCTCCTTCCTCATGAATTACCTCAGCCTGTCCTTCCCCGAGTCGGTGGAAGAGCTGGCTGCGGAAGCCGGAATAGAACTCACCCCACAAAAAGGCTCTTCGGAGCGGACGGATGTGATCAGAAAGATCCTGTCGGCCACCCAGGAATTCTTCACGAAACAGCTGGCATCAGAGGAAGGCAGCGCTGCAAGAGCCTACCTGGCCGCAAGGACTCTGGCCGGATACGCTGGAGAACTGGGTATCGGCTACGCACCCGAAGGCAGTTCACTCATGCGATTTCTTCGAGCCCAGGGGTATTCCGAACCGGTCCTTGTCGAGGCAGGAGTTGTTCTTCCGGGAAAGTCCGGCCAGGGCGCGTACGACAGATTCCGTAAAAGACTGACCTTTCCGATCTGTGACAGAAGAGGACGACCGGTGAGTTTCGGAGCGAGAGTCCTGACCGATGGTGAACCGAAGTACCTCAACGGACCCGAGTCACCCATCTACAGCAAAGGCAGCATTCTGTACGGGTACAGATCTGCGGCCAAAGCCGCAAGAGATCTGGATATGGTGATTCTGGTCGAGGGGTATTTCGATCATGCCAGGCTCTGGGCTGAGGGGTTCCATTCCACCGTTGCCACCTGTGGAACGGCTCTGACCAGTGCTCAGGCAAGGCAGCTTGGATCGATATCATCCGACATATTCATCTGCTACGATTCAGACTCCGCCGGACACAGGGCAGCTGTCAGAGCAGCGGAAGCCCTTCTGGGAGAGGGATTCTACCCGAGAATCATCGCGCTTCCAGAGGGCGACGATCCCGATGATTACGTCCAGGCAAGAGGAGCCGATTCCTTCTGGGAATTGCTGAGGAATGCCGGAAACCCGGTTGAATACTGTCTTGGATTACTGGGAGGCTGGGGAAGTATTCCCTCCGGCAAGAAACAGGTCGATGTTATCAGAAGAATTGTCCGCGTCGCCTCCGCTTCCCGGGATCCGGTTGTCAGGGAAAACCTTCTTCGGACCATTGCAGGTATCACAGGCTACTCTTTCGAAACGCTCAACGAAGAGGTGGACGAGGTCAGGCGGAAGGACAGGAGACAGAGCAAGACAAAGGGAGCCGCACTCAGCGGCTGGGACCGCGATCTCCTCAGAACGCTGCTCGTTCAGGAAGGTTTCACAGCAGGGCTCATGGACAGGCTCGGAGAGGATGATTTCGGTTCGGTGTCCGGAAAACGGATATACAAAGCACTGAGCCGGCAGGCTGAGGAAGGCTACACTTCCGTCTCGCTTGCTTCCCTGGATGATGAAGTATCTGGAATCTGTGCCGGTCTGATCACTCATTCCGATACGTTCTCAGATGATGAACTCAAACTGGTTTTCGGTAAGATAGAGGTAAGAAGATTCGAAAGGGAGAAAAGAAGGCTTCAGGAAGCACTGGTTGCCGCTGAGGGTGTGGAAAAGATGGAGATACTGAGGAGTCTCCACGAGATCAGTTCCGAACTCCATCGTCTCGAGGGCAGTGATGAAGAGTAAAGAACGCAGTCTGAATCTCACTTCCAGTTCCTTGTTCTACCGTGAACTCGACGTTCTGCCTCTGCTTTCCAGACGGAATGAGGTTGAACTCGCCAGGGAGATGGACTCCGTAAGAATGGACATGCTCAGGGTTCTTCTATCCATCTCTTCGGCGAGAGAACTCTTCCTCCAGCCCCTCGAGAAGCTCTCTGAGGGGATCCGGGTATCCGAAGACATCGTGGATGAGAATCACTGGTCTCTCGATGACGGGGTTATTCCGGAGGACAGACTCCACGAATTCGCAGGTCTGCTCTCTGGACTCCAGGGCTCTTCGCTCGATGAATCCTCTGCCCGTGATCTCAGGCTGAACTGGCACCGACTCGAACTGACCGGCAAAACGGTTTTCGCCGTTTCGGAGGAATACGGCAGGTTGAGAGCGGCTCTTGAGGTCCTGCTCCGCAGAGCTGGATTGTCAAGGGACGAGTTCTACAGCAAAGCCCTCGATTTCGAGTCTCCGGGAGGTAATCCGGGTCCTGCAGGATTTCTTTGCTGGAGCCTGGTCCCCGAACTGGCCTCGATCGAACGGCAAATCGCTCTCCTGAAGGATACTGTCCGTGTCCCGATGGAGCAGCTTCTGAGTGCGGGCAAGGTCTGGCGTGAAGCAGAGGATAAGCTCGAGAAGATCATGGAGCGTATCGTAGAAGCCAACCTGAGACTGGTTCTATCCATCTCGAAAAGATATCCAACCAGCAGTGTCATGGAGGAAATGGACCTGGTCCAGGAAGGTTGTTACGGTCTGATACATGCGGCAAGACGATACGATTATCAGAGAGGTTACAGGTTTTCCACCTACGCCGTATGGTGGATACGCAGATACATCGGCGTTGCGGTGGCAAGAGACAGGAGTCAGACAGGCTTTCCGCCGGGTCTGCAGGAGCAGAGTTCAGCCATCAGAAGACATATTTCGGACCTGGTCGTAGCAAGGAACCGATACCCTACATCGGAAGAAATCGCTGAGGGGCTGGATATCAGCCCTGCCCAGCTGGGAAGAATACACGAGGCTGAAAAAGGTCAGCTCTCCATGGATTACGCCTATGGAGATGAGGAGGGAATCAGTTTTGGCGAGCTAGTCTCATCTAACATCGAGACTCCCGAATCCGCTGCTTTCAGAGAGGAACTCACGAGCAGAATCAGCACTGCGCTCGATACGCTCTCCCAGAGGGAGAGGACGATAATTTCCCTCAGGTTCGGTTTGTTCGACGGCAGACCGCAATCGCTTGAGAGTATCAGCCGGATATTCGGTGTGAGCAGGGAGCGGATCAGACAGATTCAGTCGAGTACACTGGCCAGACTCAAGGACCTCGGCCTGAACCTTCCAGCCGGAAGCGGGGAGGAGAAGGGATGAAGTGTCTTCGATCCGTCCCGTTCGTGCTGCTGGCTGTCATTTCATGCAGCAGTCCGCCGCGTACCGATGTGCCGGTTGCCCCGTCTTCATCTGCCGATACATCACTCGTTGTATTCGGACCGTCTCTCACAGAGCTGATCTTCGCATCCGGGGAGGGATGGCGCGTTTCAGGTGTAGACAGGTATTCCACATGGCCGAGTGAGACCTCGGGTCTCACCTCTGTCGGAGGATACCTGGATGCATCGTTCGAACAGATAGTGGGACTTTCTCCGACATCGATTCATTCGGTTGGACACAACGCTGAGCTATTGCTGATAGCTGACCGGCTCGATATCCCATACTACAGCTATTCCTTTGATACCCTTGAGGATGTATTTGCCGCTGCTGATTCTCTTGCAGCCCGTTACGGTGCGAAGGTCCGGTTCCGGGATGAGCTTTCAGACAAGCTGGAATCCCTGAGGAGAACACTCGAGGGGAACGAACCTTCACTTTTGCTGATCATCTACCATCTACCTGGTTCGGGCACAATGACCGTAGTCGGCAGGAACACATTCCTTGCCGACGTAGTGAGCGCAATTGGATGCCGCCTGGCTGCTCCGCGTGCAGGAACGTATCCATCCGTATCCATCGAGGGCGTTCTGGAGTTGAGCCCTGAATACATCATTTGCCTCTATCCTGATGCGCCTGACACTCAGTTGACGAGGAGTATCGAAATCGAGTTCTGGGAGGAATTCGGATTTTCAGAGGAGCGGGTACACGTCCTCTTCGACGATTACCTTCTAATACCGGGTTCAAGGCTTGGATTGACCGCCGAAAGACTGGTGGAATGCATACGCTCGTAGTCGAGGGAATGTCTGCGGGATACGGTGGAACCCCCGTTGTTTCAGATGTGAGCTTTCGACTGCCGGTCGGAAGCATCTGCGGGATTATCGGACCGAACGGTTCTGGCAAGAGCACTATCCTCAAGGGAATACTCGATCTGGGTGTCGAAGTTACCGGTGATATCTCCATCTGTGGAAGGAACACTCGGAGCATGTCGAGCATCGAGAGAGCGCTGCTCACATCCTTTCTTCCACAGGATTACAACCCTTACTCCCGCCTGACCGCTCTCGAAACCGTTCTTCTCGGAAGACACCCTCACAGGAGAGCCTGGTCCGGTGATTCCCCGCGTGACATCGAGATATCCATGGCATCTCTCGAAACGGCCGGTATCCCGGACAGAAGGAACAGGATATTTGCAGAGCTGTCCGGAGGAGAGAAGAAGCTCGTTCTCCTTGCTGCTGCACTTTCACAGGAGCCCAAACTCCTGCTCCTCGACGAACCAGGCTCCGCTCTCGATTTCAGACATCAGATCGGTCTGTGGGTTCTTCTCGAGAAGCTTGCCTCCAGCGGAATTACAATCCTTGTGAGCACTCATGAAGTCAATGTTGCCAGCGGTTTTATGACCTCGGCCATAGTTCTCGGAGGAGGTTCCTGTATCGCATTCGGTCCACCGGAAGAGATATTCAGGTCTTCTCTGCTCTCCTCTGTGTTCGGCGTTCCCCTCGATGTTTCCAGAGATCCGGTGAGCGGCTCATGGGTGGTTCTGCCTCGAATGTCTCCCCCCGAAGCAGGTGCAGATGATGACCCCGATTAGGAACACTGCAGGAGGACCCTCTGCTCTTCGCTGGCTCGTACTATCGTCTCTGGTCATCCTGGGTGTGCTGCTCTCCCTGATGGTGGGCCCACTGGGGTCGAATGCTCCGTTCAAGATCATACTGGATCTCCGGCTTCCGAGAGTGGCTCTCGCGCTGCTGGCCGGCAGCTCGCTTGCAGTGTCAGGATGCGTACTTCAATCATTGCTCCGCAACGATCTCGCGACACCGTACACCCTTGGAATCTCAGCCGGTGCGGGAGTCACAGCTGGAGCAATCATCATAAGCAGGATAGCAATCTCCGTCCTGGGACTTGTGGTAGCGGGTTCTGCCGGAGCCCTGCTGGCCGTTGCGGCGGTCTACCTCCTTGCCAGAGCTGGCAGAGGTGGGAACATGGGTGTGAGACTTCTACTTGCAGGAATAACAGTCAACCTGGTCGGTGCAGCGTTTCTGCTGCTGTTCGAATACCTCAGCCCGGCTTCACGGCTTGTCGAAATCGTACGATGGATGATGGGAGATCTAGGAGCGGTTGGTTTTCAGAAGCCTCTTTTTCTGTTGCCGTTCGCTCTGACAGGTCTGCTCATCGCAGCCAGCCGCACGGGCGTACTCAACCAGCTGTCGGTAGGGGAGGAAATCGCTTCCGCCAGGGGAGTCTCGGTCAACAGGGAAAGGAACATTCTGCTTGCGTCGGCAGCACTGCTCGCAGGAAGCACGGTGGGAGCAATCGGACCAGTTGGTTTCGTGGGGCTCGTCGTACCCCACATCATGCGTCGCATTACGGGCTCTGACTATCGCAGTCTCGTTCCTGCATCGGCGCTCGGCGGCGCAATCATCCTGCTTTTCGCCGACGTGCTATCGAGGATTGTGATGAGTCCCGCAGAGCTTCCCATCGGGATTGTCATGGCCCTCATCGGCGGTCCGTTCTTCCTGATGCTGCTGCTGGGAGATTCCAGTCATCGGAAAGCGAAGTAGTGAACCAACCCCTGCGAGCAGGGCTGAACGTCAGAAAAGAATCTGCGAACCGCTATTGCTGGGGTTGCGCCGCTCTCAACGAATCGATGAGCGCGTAGTATTCCTCACGAAGATCCACTACCTCCGAGCGTGCTCTGAGTTCCTCAATCGTCTCCAGTGCAGCGCGAGATCCATGTACCTGCTGACTGCTGAGGTAAATAGGCGCGAGCATAGCCCGGTCTTCCGGGAGTTCGGGAGCTTGTCTGGATGTAATTTCAACCAGGTAAGCCCTGCTGCCTGAAACGAAGGGTCCTATGATCTCCAGCTCGGGGGAGACCAGGGCGGCGTCGGCGAATTCCCTGCTGGAAGTGATACCCATGTAGCCATCGGGATCGGTGAGTGCAGCATTTCTTATGGAAAATACTGTGAACTCCGGAGTGGACTCTATTTCCAGTGATTCCTCTGCGGCGTACATACCCAGGGAAATGCCTGTGTGCATGATGTACTCTCTTGCCGCGAGAGCAGAGATTATGGATAACTCACGCTGAATGTCCGCATAGGCTGAGAGAAGCAGTCGGTCCGAAAGATCAGCTTCCTCGTAGCTCAGAAGACCACCCGCAGAGTACTGCAGTTTTCTGGCAACCATGAAAGCTGGATAGTTGCCTCTGAAACTCGACAGGTAGAAGACCGGTCCGGTCGAGTCTGCCCAGATCGAATCCAGAGCGAAGGCCTTCAATGCAGCCGGTATCTCGTAGCCGATGATTGTGTTCTCGTCGATGTACAGATTTCCGTAGTCCACAACGATAAGGGAATCACTCCAGGGGCTCGCCTCTGCGAGAAGATCGTCCATTTCCTCTTCCACAGCCCAGAAAGTGTTCCTCAAAGTCTGGTAACCGGGCAGAATCGGTACTTCCCAGTGTAGAATCGCAAGCGTGTCCTCAGCACCATCTGAGAGATCGTCGATGGCTTCCGAGATCGAGAGGAGTTTCACCGAATGAACCATCGGGAAGCCCGTGTTTGAAATAGAAGCGCCGGTAAACGGTTCCGAGAAGTCTCCCGGCTCCAGTTCCATGTTCCATCCTGCGAAGGCTCTGAACTGGGATCTTGTCATGAAGATCGAATCGGGGATGGCAGTCCCGGAAAGAGCAAGTGAATCGACGAAGCCGAGGCTTCTTTCTTCATCTTGCGGAGAAGTCTGGACGAGGACGGTTACGTATTTGAGAGTGCAATTCGGAGGATCCGTAAAGAGATCACTGTTATCGTAGTAGAACTGCTCCAGAGTATTTTCGTCCGGGATATCGGGCAATTCCTGGAAGGAGATGTATCTTGCGGTGATGGGAGTGTAATTCTCGAGGAGCATGAATTCGGTTTCTTCTCTGCTGGCCATGTTCTCCATGCTGATGGCCGACTGAAAGCGTCTTGAATTCGCCTGCATGACGAGCTGGTAGAGCGTCATGGTGTAATTCGGATCGTTTCTGTACTGCTTGAGATACTGTTCGGGATCCGGAATGCCGGAAAGCCTCATCTGTGATAGGAGAATGGCATCTGCGTGCTCGATTCCGGCCCTTGGCCAGTCCAGTGATTTGAGGTACTCCTCTTCGAGCTCTTCATCGATCATCCGCTGGAATGACATTTCGTTGATTTCGTTGTACATGAGCGCGAGCTGGTTTTCCGGAGCTGGATCTCCTGAAGCCTGCATCTGGTTTTCCAGGAAGGAGTATACGCGGCTGCGGGCCGCATCGTACTGGTCCGGCAGCAGGTTCCTGCCATCGATCCGTGCGATGATGAATCTGCTCGCTTGAGCAGCACTGGCACGACCGCGTCCCCAGTCGACGAATATCATGACCACGAAGATGACAATGATCCCGATCAGGAATATCTTTGCATTGTTTCTCAGCCAGGAAAGCATTCTTATTCCCCCAGATGTTGTAATGACGGCAAACAATACGATTATGGGTTCCATTCTGCAAGCCCGCGGAGACTGAGAGCTACAATGCGAATCAGAAAATACGAAGACTTCGAAAAAGCGATATCAAAACCTTCTCCAGGAAGTGTATTTCTCGTTGCGGGAGCGGAATCATACCAGTCAAGAAGGCTCAGCGGTAAGATCGTGGCAGGATTCGTTGACGGGTTGGCATTCGAGCATTTACGCCTGACCCCTGACGAGGTGACAGCAGGCTCTCTTACAAGGCACCTTTCGGAGAACTCTCTTTTCGCAAGTGGCAGAATCCTGGAGCTTTCGGATGTGAACAGGCTATCCCGGAAGGTGAAGGATGAACTGCTCTCTGCGGCAGAATCTCTCTCGGGCAACGGGATTCTGTGCAGAACGACTCAGACCAGGACGACATCCGGCTTTCTTGGGAAACTCGAAAAGATAGCACTCACTTTCATCTGCTGGGAGCCCTTTCAGAGGGACATACACCGATGGAGTCTTCGTCTTGCAGAGGAGAAAAATGTCACCCTGTCGAGGGAAGGATTCCAGACACTAGAAATGTATGCAGCAGGCGTGCTCGAACGTCTTGCCGATGCCGTCGATAGGCTTTCACTGTTCTACAGCACTGAAACCATGATTGACAGGGATGGCGTTCTGGAGGTTCTTACGGGCAGAGCAGAGCACACCGTCTTCGAACTTGGTGATCAGCTTTTTTCGAACAGGCGTTCCGGGGCAATGGAAGCAATGATGTCACTTCTAAGATCGGGAGAGGAGCCGGTTCGAGTTCTGGCGTTCCTCTTCAGCCAGTGGCTCCTCGTGAACCATGCGCGGGATATCATCAATGCCGGCGGATCTTCCCGCGATGTATCGAGTGAATTGGGAATAAGGTATGTGCAACTGGACAGGATAGTAGCCGCCGCCGGGAAAGCATGTATCGGAGATCCTGCCCATGCTTCCGAAGCCTTTGCACAGGCGGATCTATCCCTTAAAACAGGTGGGGATTCCTTTACGGTGCTTGCGGGTGTTATCTTCGCCTTGACATCGGTTCGAAGTTAGCAGACAATTAACGAATCTTTCTTTATTGAATTCTGGTTGCTGACAGGTTCTCAGTTAAGGAGGGGAAATGGCGGAAGTCCTTGAAGACAAGATCCAGTCGTTACTGGCCAGAAGGACAGAGCTAGTCGACAGGCTCGATAACCTGGAAGCTCTTAAGGCTGATACTAATGCTAGAGTTTACAAGAAGATCAGAAGTGACTACAAGGATCAGCTATCTATCGTTCTCAACGGTATAGCCGAACAGCGTGGTACTCTGGAAGCCAAGGTCAGTGAACTAAATTCACAGATCGAGGAGAAGGAAACCCTTCACACGGATCTCTCCGACGCAGTTGATGAACTCCAGCTCAGAGCAAGACTGAAGGAGTTCGACGAGAACGATACCGACTTCCAGACTGAACTCGATGAATCCATGGCATCAAGGAACCAGACAGCCGATGACCTCGACAAGCTGCGTTCCGAACTGGGTGATCTGGACAAGGTCCTGCGGGACGTAGACGCTGCTACCGAAGGACAGACCGGGACAACTGATGACGAAGCGGATACGGTCGAAGAGGGAACAGAGGAGTTCGACGAGATCGATCTCGAAGAAGAGGTCGAAGGCGTCGAGGAAGAGGGCGGGGATAAGGCCGAGGGTGTTAGCTGCCCCTCCTGCAACCATCAGAACCCTCCTCAGAAACTCTTTTGCGAGGAGTGTGGAGCAGCGCTGGATGACGATTCCGAGATCGATGAGGAATTCGATCTAATAGATGACGATCTGGATCTCTAGAATCAGATAAAAGCGAAACCAGACCTGCGAAGGCGATCGGTTGAACCGGTCGCCTTCTCTCTAACCACTCAAAGCAGCTGCTCGGCAATCTGCACAGCATTGAGAGCAGCACCTTTCCTGAGGTTGTCCGCTGCAACCCAGAACTGGAGGACCCGTGGTTCACGAGGGTTGTTTCTCAGTCTGCTGACTCCAACGTAATCCTTGTTCTTCACTGACACGGGAGTCAGGCCCTTCTCGAACACACGGATACCCGGAGCATTGGAAAGAGCCCTTACCGCATCTTCCGGTGACACCGGTTCAGAGAACATGATGGTAACCGATTCGATATGGCCTGTTCTGACCGGTACTCTCGCGCATGAGGGAAAGAGCGGAAACTCTCTTTCTAGGATTTTCATTGTCTCCTGCATGAGTTTCGTTTCTTCGAAGCAGAAACCATCCTCTGCGGGCAGACCGATCTCGGTGAGCACGTTTCCCGCGAAAGGACTGGAAGCTTCATCGTCTCCACCGGCAAGTTCCCGGTCTAGTTGAACGAGAGCTCTACCGCCCGCACCGGAGACTGCCTGATAGGTTGAAACGGAGAGCCACTCGATTCGTGAAAGACTCATCAGCGGCGCCAGGGCTACAACGAGCTGAATCGTAGAGCAATTGGGGTTTGCTATAATGCCGCAGTGATTCTTGATCGCATGGGGATTCACCTCTGGAACAACCAGTGGTACATCAGGATCCATCCTGTAAGCTGATGAGTTGTCGATTACGATGGCGCCGCTTCGTACGCAGGATGGAACCCACTGTTTCGCAATGGAGGACGATGTCGCACCGAGAAGAATCGAACCCTGTGCAAGAGACGCTGGGTTGATTATTTCAATAGGGTAAGTTGTGTTTCCTACAGTGAGCATTCTGCCCTGATTTCTGTCTGAGGCAAACGCAAGAATTCGCTCTGCAGGAAAGGATCTCTCCTGAAGAATCTCTATCATCCTTGTGCCGACGAGTCCTGTGGCACCAACAATACCGATCGTTACCAATTCATTTCCTTCCTGATCAGGTTTGCCAGACACTGGATAATACATGCTTTCTGGTCAACCTTGGTAGTTGTCGCCTGTTCGGGAGCAAGGGTAACACAATCGTATAGACAGGTTCTCCAACAGGAAACTCCTGCTTCCGTCAGTATCACACCCGTCCTTCCCGCATTGCATGGCTCCTTTTGCGCAGAACTGGAGCATGCATCTCCTCTGGTTTCCTGCGAAACGTCAGGAGTGAACGCCGCACGGTACTCTCCAGAGAATTTTCCTGCCTCCGGGCAGCTGAAGGGGCTCATAGAACGTATTCTTGTCGCTGAAGGTGTTCCGGTCGAGATCGGTGCCCTTCCCTGGATAGAGAGCGAGTACTACGTAAGCGATTACTCTGGAGTCGGTGCGGCAGGACCATGGCAGTTCATGAGGGAGACTGCGAGATTCTGGAACCTCGAGATGACCGAACACGTCGACGAAAGATACTCCTGGATCGAATCCACAAGGGCTGCCGCAAGGTACCTGCGATACCTGTACGGTCTGTTCGATGACTGGTCTCTGGCCATCGCAGCATACAATTGCGGAGAAGGTGTTGTCCTCAACGCTCTCCGGAATGGTGGCTCCAGATTCGGAGAAATAGAGCTGCCGGGGGAAACAGACAATTTCGTTCCGAGATTCGCAGCAGCTGCAGATGCATACAATCAGGTTGACCTGGACACAGAGGGTCTCTCTATCGTAATGGTTCCGCCGGGCCTGGATCTGAGGATCGTGGCACTCGAGACGGGTATTCCGGTCGATACGATGTTCAAGTACAACAGATGCTACCTGGTTGAAAATACTCCGCCCGAAGGTGACGGCTGGGAGATAATAGTTCCTTTCGACAGAGCGGGGCTTGTCTTTTCCGTGAGCTGGAGCATGGACAGATCGAGATATCTGGTTCGTTACGGTGACAGCTGGACCGGGCTTGCTCAGTCATTTGGCGTCAACAGGGACAGCCTCGTTTCGGTCAACTCGGGAATTGATCTTGTAGCCGGTACATGGATTGAGCTTCCATGCTCGCAAAGAAGTCCGGTCAACGCTTCTGCTGGTGACAGACCCGGTTATTTTCAGTATACCGTGAGGTCAGGAGACACCCTTGGTGCGATTGGTGCCCTGGTGGGAGTCAGCTCCAGAGAGGTCGCCGTCTGGAATGACATGGCTCCTTCTGAGATGATCTTTCCGGGGCAGGTGCTGCAGCTCATGGGAACTCCGGCTTTCCTCGAGGGTGAGGATACGGTAGAAATAATATCTGGTGGCGGCAGGCTCACGCATATGGTTGAAGAGGGTGATACGATGTGGGGTCTTGCCGTGAGATACGATGTTTCTATAGAACAGATAATGCAGCTGAACTCCAAGGAGAACTCGTTGCTCGGTATCGATGAGGTTCTAGTAATCAGACCGGAATAGGGAATACAATGGCAGTGTTTGAGTCAAAACCCAAAAGATTGCTCAAGAAGATCAGGAAACTTGCCCAGGATGATATGGTCGATCAGGCTGCTGTAATGATCGAGGACGAGATGGATGTCCTCATGGAAGAGCGGGATGTCGCAAGGGGACTGCTTGCCTTCCTCATGGATATTGGTCATCCCGACCTCGCAGCCAGGCTTTCCGACAGAATTATCAAATCCCATTCCGAGCTGAGGGGGCCCGTAAAGAAACTTCTCGAGGACAGACACCTTCAATTCACGAGGTCCTTTGAACTGCTCAGGGCAATCTGGACCCTGAAACTGAGGCAGCGCGAATTCTCCGGAATGATAGAACTCCTGAACAGAGTCGACAGGATGACCGAGGCCAGAATGATTGAGGTTCTCGAAAACGCGGTTATTTCTGCCGAGAAGTATTCGGGAGACGGCGGTGTCGGCACCGATATCGACCGATTCCTCGGCTGGAGTGTTGCCCTCTATCGCAAGGGCAGGATCACCGAGGCTATGGATGTTCTTCTTTCTGTTGCCCGGAAATCGAGATACCCGAACGAGGCGCTGGCTCAACTGAGCGCCTGGATTGTCTCCCGGGGGGGCGGGAAAGACCCGGTGCTATACCTGAGCAGGATAAGAATCCATATCGCCATGGGCAATTTCGACAAGGCCCTGCTCGAGCTGCCTAACATCTTCGAAGCCGAGGAAGAAGTCATCGACGAAGCAATTTCCATTGTCGAGAAGGAGATCATTCCGGTTGATGACAGCCCTGCTGCGCACATAGCTCTTGCCAGGCTTCTCTCTTCCGTAAACAGGCCTGATGATTCATGCCGCGTGATCGAGACCCTTCTGGAAAAGGGAGAAACCTCTGACGAGTGTGAACGTACCGCATCGCAGCTCGCATCGAGCTATCGGAACCTTGCCAGGCCGCTCCTTCTGCTTGCAAGGATAAGAAGGATCAGAGGTGAGCACACTGGAGGATTCGATGCAATGGAAAAAGCATTCGAATCGGACGATATCGATAACTCACCAGTGGTTCAGGTATGCAGGGAATTCCTTGCCGAAGATCTCGACAGAGAGAACATGATTGCACGCTTTCTCTCATCGTACCTCATAGACAAAGGCTCGGTCACCGATGCTATTGAGATCCTGAGCAAACTCGTAGTGGACATGCCCGACTGGGTGACTAATCAGGTCCAGAAACTGCTTGCGAGAGATCGGGAGAGCGCTGCCATTCTGACACTCATGGCCGTCGTAATGCTGGTCAAGGACAGGAAAAGCGAAGCCAGGGCTACTCTTGATCATCTCTCTGCCAGAACCGATCTCAGATCAAGACAGGACATTCTCCAGGTCCTCGACAGATTCGACTCTCTCATGGGTGATCATCCGGAGTTGCGTCGGGTAAGAGCGGCTGCAAAGTATGGTGCCGGCAGCACTGAGGAATCTGCCGTCGACTGGTTCGAACTCCTGTTGACCGGCGAGAAAGTTCCCGAACACGGGCTCGAGGAGATACTTGCAGCTAACCTTCCCGAAGAAAGGGCTGAGGAGCTTCTTGCCTCTTCATTCTCACCCGCCACGCCTCTAGAGGCGATAGTTTCCGGTATTGCCGCGCTCTCACAGGCCGATATCCCTCAGACCAACAGGTTCTTCGAACTCGCGTGCTCGCACCGACCCGTTGCAGGAATGGTAGCCGACAAGGTCAGGAAACTGCCGGCGGATACCCTGAAACAGCTGGACCTCGAAAAGATGCTTCCCCTGTTCAACGCGGCTGGCCGCGGCAGGATTGCAGCCAGAATAATGGATGCTACGCGTGACGGCGCTGATGAGCAGTGGCGCACAACCCTTGTTCACAGGCTCTCGTGGGACAATCCATCCGAAGAACTGTTCTTCAGGCTTGATACACTCATATCCATGGGGAATATAGGTTTAGCAGGTTCCGCCGCGGATGGTCTCCAGGTTGACGATCCCGATCTCAAGAACCTTACAGAAGGCTGTCGTCTCGTCACATCGGGAAAGTTCTCCGCGGCTCTGGAACCACTGAAGACTGCTGCTTCCAGCAAGCGGACCGCAGAGCTTGCCAGCAAGATTCTCGAGAAACTACTCGAGGAATCACCCGGTCCCGAAGTTCGTATTGCCCTTGCGGAAACTTGTTCCCGGGATGACAGATTCGATGAAAGCGCCCGCTGGCTGCAGCCCGTTCTGACGGAACCGGTCGTGCTCGCATTTCTCGAGAGCGCGGTTCAGGATAAACACGGTGTCGTTCCCCTGATGGATGCCTACATCAGGGCTCTGGCATCCACTGAGAGGTTCGATGATTTCAGGACCCAGGCAACAGGTCTGCTCGATATCTCTACGGATAACGCAGGGGAGTATGCAGCGCTGTCGCTTGATATGGGAAACAGGTACGAAGAACCGGAGGCGCTGATCTTTGCCGCGACGCTTTCCGATCGCTACGATCTTGGACTTGACTCGAACGAGATCCTCTGCCGAACCATTGAACTCAAACCCGTAGTTGCGAAACGCTTCACTGGAAGAGCCGGCAACTCGCCTTCCCTCCAGATTCTCTGCAGCCTTGCCGAACGAAACGCAGAAGAGTTTGCAGCACTGTCCAAAAGGCATTCCGATTCCCCGGTCAGTGTATCCGAGGAGATGATCCGTACCGCATCCGCTGAATGGAAGCCGGAGGTTGATGCTGAAGCCCTTTTCCTGCTGGCCCAGCTCGCCGCTTCTTCCAGGTACCGCTCACTGGCTAACGATGTTCGAAAGAGGATTGCTTCACATGGACAGGAGCCCTGGCGGAGACACTCGGCTGAAAAACTTTACGAGGAGTTCATCGATGGAAATATCGAAAGCTCTGATTTCTGGGCAGGTATTCGCGTTCCCGAGCTGCTCGAAAAGGTCCTGGAAAGAACAATGAACGATGTTGATCTGGCAGATCTCCCGGGCGAGGAGATCGATCAGATAGTATCGGCGCTTACTGAATCAGGCATTTCAGAGGAATTGATCGCCGGTTTCGGCCTCAAGTTGATCAGTTCCGGAAGAGATGATCTGTCTACAAAGTTGAAATCCCTTGCTCTGCACTGCTACAACCACATTTCATCCGGTACGCCTGAGAAGAATATAGTCAGGCTCCTGCTGGCAGGTGAGCTCTTCAGAGAGGCATCTGAACTCGCTCTGACGAGTAACGATAACGAGCTTCTCTCAGCCGTCAGCAAAGGGCTCAGTAAGGACAGAAGCAACCCCGAAGGCTCTCCCGCATTCAGGGCAAAGTCGTTTCTGCAGAATATGCAGGCCGATCTTGCCGTTTCCGAGCTGGCGACGGTCGAAGAAGAGCTTTCGGTAACCGAACTCGATATTCTGGCCCATTCCAGCTGGAAACTCGGCAGGAGAGACACTGCAGCGAGATTGTGGCTGAAATGTTTCAGAGACTCTGGCGATACCAGGTTCCTGGCCAGACTCGAATGGGTGCTTGACACATCGGGGAGCGGGGCTGACAGAAATGCCGTACGCCGATTCCTCGCAGAGCACCATCCAGAGTTGAACATTTCTCCAATTTCGGGTGATCGAAACCTTGATCTTATATCGATGCTGTAGCAGCGTTCGACTGATGAATTCGGATGCACAACAGGTTAACGGATAGATAAAGCAGAGGAGATTTCATATGGCCGATACGCCTGCTTCGAATGGTACGGAAATGAACACCGAGCAGTTACTCACCGAGTTGGGCAAACTGGTCTTTGCCATCAGCAAGCAGCTGGTGGTGGTGACACAGAAGCTTGAATCGATCGACGGAGTTATCAAGGAAGCGGTTCCGAACAAACTCGACAGGCTTGCAGAACTGCTCGAGAAATCAAATGAGAAACTCGAGTTACTTGCTGGAGGTCTCTCTTCCGGAGAGGCTGTAACCGTCCGGGTTGAGGGCGAGAGCGGTGAAGGAGAGCCGCAGAAATCGGATGTATCCATCGCAATCGAAGCTCTCGACAAGACCGCAAAGAAAATCCAGACAGCATTGGACAAAGGCTTCGGCAAAGTCGATTCTCTCGATAAGAAACTCGTCAAGATAGAGAAGACGTTCAAGAGCTCCGGAGACAAACTCGTCAAGGGGCTTGATGGTCTCAACGGCAACGGCACCACCGTTCTCGAACGGATGAGTGCACTCGAGGAGAAGCTCGTCAAGGGTATTGCCGATTCGGGAGCAACTGCGGTCGAGAAGATGGCAGCACTCGAGGAATTACTCTCCGGAATCAGATCAAGTACCGACGGCGTAATAGAGCAGGTGAAGAAACAGATGAAGGCAGCCGAGAAGATCGCCGATCGTCCTCCGCACGAAGATCTGGTATCTAAACTCGAAGATATCGGCGCTCAGGTGAACAAGGCCGCCGAGACCATTGTCGGCACTATCGATGAAAAGACCGCGATGATCGTCGAGCATCCACCTCATCCCGAGCTTGTAGACAAACTGGCAGATATCGATGGAGACCTTCTCAAGGTTGCCGATGGCATGATTGGCGCTGTACACGAATCCGATGACAAGAGACACGCACTTCTCGAAGATAAATTCGCGAATCTCTCCAGCAGGATGGACATATTCCCCGATTCGGTGAAAATGCTGGGAGAGAAACTGACGGAGAAGATAGCGGACTTCCGCGAAGAGGCGAGTAAGCTCCTCGAAGAAGCTTCGGGAGCACTCGAGAAGAGCAGCAGTGCACTGGATTCAGTGGAAAAGATTGTCACAGATTCATCAGAGCAGCAGAAGGAGAGCCTCAGCAAGATGCTGGAGCTCGTGGAAAGGCACAGGGAGAACGCAGACAACGACGAGATAGACAAGTTGAACAGCCTGGCCATCAGGCACTTCAACAACGCTGAGTACAGCCTTGCACAGAATTCGATTGAGAAAGCCCTGATGATAGATTCCGACAGACCGGAGCTCTGGTCGAACCTCGCACACGTCAAAGCCGCAGAGAATGATATAGAAGGGGCCGAGGAGTCCTTCAGAAAGTCGCTTCAGCTCGATCCCGATCTCGATCAGGCCATATCCGGGCTAGGAGTGCTCCTCATCGACGCGGGCAGACCGCAGGAAACGATTGATTTCCTGAAGGAATTCCTCGAGGATGAAACACCCTCGATCCGCACGATGATCGCCTATGGCAGAGCCCTCTCCGCTACCGGCAGGCACAGTGAGGCAATCGAGCTGATGAACAGGGCAAAGGAGCTCGCACCCAACAATCCCGAGATCGACAACGAGATGGCCAGGTACTCGGAGAGCGGTAGTTGACGCAAGCAATTCTGCTCATTCCGGCAGCGTTTCTCGCGGTTCTTCTTATCGGGTGCAGACCCGCTTCGGACCTGGAGAACGAGTACGACGGGTTGTCCGGGCGCGAGAAAAGCCTTCTGGTAGAGGCTGAAGCCGATTCTCTCCTGACCGCAGGTTTTGCGGATGACGCTCATCTCTCTTACGTTTACGCTGCTCTTATCAGAACCCCGTACGATCCCGATCGACACCGCCTTGCACTTGCCGCGGCAAGTGCTTCCGGTATGCACTCACCCGTCTGTGCAAAACTGCTTCTCGAAGATCCTGACTCCCTGAGTGCCTTCATGGCTCTGGATATCGGGGGGTCCGATGTTGTCGTGGATCTCATCTACGGACTGGCAAGGTGTGATTACCCTCTTCCGGAATACGTTGCGCTTGCCACGGCTGAAACCCTTCTTGCCCACACCAATCCGGCCCTGGCTCTCGAAGTCCTCAGATACGTACCAGACGATCTTCCGAAGAGCGCAGCAAACGATCGAATGCTGGCAATGTACAGGGCTCTCACGGCCACAGGGGATCTCGAAGCTGCAGCGGAGCTCTTCGAGCAGGTCGGCAGCTCCGACAACCAGGAGCTGCTCGCTGCTTTCTACCACTTCAGGGGTTTCTACAGAAAGGGCTCACCAGGCTGGATGGACGATCTGTTCGAGTCCTTCAGGCTGTGGCCGGCCGGTGACATGCATGCTGAAGCCTATCGGATTCTCAGACCATACCTGCGTATGGACAGCACACTGGCCGCGGAGGTTACGAATCCCTTCTACACCGGCGGACTCTGGAATGAGCTGCACGACCTTGCATTGAACTCCGCTTCTCCACCTGCGCATCTCTTCTACCTTGCCGCGAGGACAAGGGACAGACTCGGGCAGTACGATGAAGCCATAAACATGCTGCGGCGCTACCTCGCAACCTGGCCTGACGGTGATGATGCCGCAAACGCGACCATTTACCTCGGTCGAAACCTGGCGAACATAGGGCAGGTCGAAGAAGGGCTGTACTGGCTCCGCGAGTTCGAGACCGGATATCCCGGCAACACCAGAATGGGAAACCTACCATGGTACATTGGCAGTCTTCTCGCGGAGAACGCTCGCTGGGAGGAGGCTCTGCCCTGGCTGAGGGAATCGTTCACGCAGAACTCCGGCAACGTCACCGCGGACGATGCTCATTTCTACTACTGCATCGGTTTGATGAAACTCGGCAGAACACATGATGCTGCGGAGGAATTCGGCAACTTCAACTCCAGATGGACTTCTAGCGTCTACAGACCGGCATCGAGGTACTGGCGCGGCCGTCTGCTCATCGAGCTGGGTGACCTGGAAGAGGGGAGAAGTGTACTCGAACGTCTTATCGCAGACAAGCCCGAAAGCCTTCCTGCGGAATTTGCACGAGAGTATCTGGGGCTGCCTTCATGGCAGCCGGTTGCCACAGATGAGCCGCTGGCCGACTGGATGACACGGTATGAAAGACCTCCTGCCGAACCTCCGGATGCAGCATGGAGGGGGCTTCTCCTCCTCCGAGGAGGTTACAGGAAATGGGCCGTTGACGAGTTCCTTCTCGCTGAAAGCGAAGCGGGAGGTGCCTTCTTCCTCGGTCCGTTCTACCTAGAGAATGGGGTATGGGAGAGGTCTCCATCGGCAGCCTGGCGGATGTGGAGTCTTTCACCTCCGGAAGAACGCCCGAGGGATTTATGGATGCTCAGGTTTCCAGCTGCCTGGCCCGAGCTGATCATGGAGGCGTGTGAGAAATACAACCTCGAACCAGAGCTTGCATGGGCAATAATGAAACAGGAAAGCGCTTTCCAGCCGGCATGCTACTCCACTGCCGGCGCGAGAGGGCTGATACAGATGATTCCCAGCACATCCGAGTACGTAGCGCTCGAACATGGCTGGGAGAACTATTCCCCGGACATTCTCTACCGCCCTGAAGTCTCTGTCGAATACGGCCTTTGCTACATCTCAGAGGTGAATGAGGGGTTCGATCACGTCTACAGTACTTTAGCCGGATACAACGGTGGACCGCACAACGCCATGAGATGGGGAGCAGGCTCCGTTTCGCCCGAGGAGTTCTTCAGCAGGATAACCTACAACGAAACAAAGAAGTACACTGAGATAGTGCACCATAACTACCAGGTGTACAAATACCTCTATCCCGATCTTGACAGCATCACACCCCAGGGATTCTATCGCTGACCCGGACCCCCGGTATCTGGAACATCCTTCTCGATGTATTACTCTAAAAGACACATTACATGAAATAATGCGATTATCACTCTACAAGTTCGAATCCCGTCAGGGGTAGCAGATACACAAGGTGTTCGGATACTGATAGTT
>CBDUZS010000023.1:0-40265 GCA_965371785.1 uncultured bacterium | reverse complement strand
GATCAGCCCGATTGATCTGAATGCTCCTATCCTTCCCAGAACCCAGCCTCTTCTCCTGCCCTGGGTCAGCTCCATTGCCAGAGCGTCCCTGAGCGGAAAGTAGACGTGCATGGCGGCAGACCAGAGGATCATGAACGGAATGAAGCCACCCAGACTACCCGCAATCCAGGCAACACCAAGAAGAGCGGCAATGCCCGCAAGAAAACAGAATGCCAGAGCTCTGCCCTTCGGAATTACTGCAATGAGTCCCAGCAGCAGAACCATCAGAAAGCCGGGCAGCTCTCTGGGAAACTCCAGCAAACCACGAACCTCACCGCTGACATGGAGAACGTTGTGCAGGTAATCAGGCATCAGCGCTGAGAAGGCTGCCCATCCGGCACTCATCACCGCAACCAGCAGAAGAAGCCTGCCCAGTGGTCGCTTTCCAGGGATGGAGTCGTTGGTGCTCAGAGCTTCTCCATTCGACGAGTGCAGCATTGCGGGTGGAAAGTCAACGCATATAATACGCTATCAATTCGAATGATGCACGGTACAACCCATGAAAGAGTCAACATGACGGACAAACTCAGAAAACGTTCGGACGTGCCGATCGAGGACAGATGGGATCTGACATCCATTTACACATCGGACAGTGAATGGGAGCGTGAATTCAACAGCACCACAGATTTCGCCGGGGATGTGCTCGAATTGTCCGGCCGTCTCGGAGAATCCAGTGAGATCCTGCTCGAGATCATCCGTGAGATCGAATCGAGGCAGAGGGTTATCGAAAAACTGTTCGTCTACGCTCACCTCAGGCATGATGAAGACCTGTCGAATACGCTGTACGATGATATGCACTCGAGAGTGGTCACAAGGTCGACCGAGTTCACTACAGCCACTTCTTTCTTCAAGCCCGAGTTACTCGCTATCCCACCTGACAGGCTCGAAGAATGGCTTCGGACAGAACACCTGAGGCCATACGGCTCTTTTCTCGAAGAGATCCTCAGGTACAGACCACACACTCTTTCCGATGAGGGTGAGAAGCTGCTCTCGATGTCTTCTGAGATCGCGTCAGCGGTCAGCAACGCATTCGGCAAGCTCAACAACGTCGATATGCCGGCAAGACTTCCCGAGATAGTAGATGAAGAGGGCAACACCGTCAGACTCACGAACAGCAATCTCATTCCACTGCTGCAGAGCACTTCCAGAACTGTGCGAAAAAACACATTCGACGGTTTCTACAATGAACTCGGGGGTAACGTGAACACTTTTGCGTCTCTGCTGGATGGTCAGGTGAAGGCCAATTCATTCTACGCAAGAGCAAGAGGATATTCATCTTCCATCGAAGCCTCGCTCTTCCGTGACAGGGTCAGCGTGGCAGTCTACGATTCCCTCATATCTTCAGTTCATGACAACCTTCCGGGAATTCACCGGTACTACACCCTCAGGAAAGAGATCCTCGGGTTGGAAAAGATGCGCATGTACGATCTCCAGGTCCCCATAATGGAGGACTCCAGAAGAAGATACACATTCGATGAGGCTGTAGAGTTGACTCTGCTAGCCACTGCACCACTTGGGCAGGAGTACACGGACACCTTGAAAAAGGGTTTCAGCGACCGATGGGTCGACAGGTTCGAGAACGAATCGAAAAGATCCGGCGCTTTCTCGAGCGGGTGCTTCGATTCCAATCCGTACATACTGCACAACTACACCGGAACCCTTTCCTCGGTCTTCACGCTTGCTCATGAAGCCGGGCATTCGATGCACTCGTGGCTTTCGAATCATTCACAGCCGTATCATCTTGCAGACTACAGGATCCTGCTTGCCGAAGTAGCTTCTACAACGAATGAGATACTCCTTGCAGGTTACCTGATTGAGAATTCCGGAGACAGGTCGGAAAAGGCTCACATCATTGATCATATCATCAACGGCTTCAGACGTACCGTCTTCAGGCAGACGATGTTTGCAGAGTACGAGAAAATGATCCACGAGCATTTCGAGCATGGGGGATCGCTAAACCCGGAATACTTCGACAGGACTTACCTGGAGCTTGTAAAGCTCTACCATGGAAGCTGCTTCGAGTGCGACGGGAGTGCTATTTCGAAGGAATGGGCAAGAATACCCCACTTCTACTACGGTTTCTACGTGTACAAGTACGCCACGGGCATGGCTTCAGCAGTAAGAATAGCGAAGCGAATCCTCGAAGGAGAGGAAAACGCGGTAGAAGACTTTCTGAAATTCCTGTCCGGGGGTTCGTCTCTTCCGCCGCTCGAACTCCTGAGGAGCACGGGAATAGATCTGGAAACAGCTGAAACGGTTGATTCCGCTCTGGATTACTTCACCGAACAGGTGATCGCGCTGGAAGACATCCTGTTGGACCAGGAAAAGCCTACGTAACCGATACATCGTCATGAGGGCAGGCGTATGATTCCTATGGAATCGTACCCGAAGCGGCAGGAGCTGCCGCGAAGAGTTCCTGCAGGGTCTTTTCCAGCTGCTCCAGATCAACCCACGTATCCATACATTCGCCGTGCCGCCATTCGTTGAGCTGACCCATTGTCGGAATCGGATAGACGTCCAGCATCCCATGGCTCAGATCTCTCGGGCATGCAACTGCGAGTATCAGCGAAGGATTCACACGTTCAACGATCTTCCTTGCCGTGGTTCCACCGCTTGCAACCGACATTCTGATCCCGAACCTGTCCCTGAGGTCCAGCAGGCCGCCAATCGTGCACTTGCCGCATCTCGTGCAAGCATCGAGATCGAAAGTGAGCCTGTGAGTGCACTCGTGAGCCTGAAGGCAGTGCGGAAGGAGAATCAACGTTCGTCCGGGCTCCGGATGATGTCCCTTCATCTCACTTCTGCTGGAGTTCCCGTAAATGGATATGACCATCTGCTCTGGTGAGAACTTTCCGATTCCCAGTGGTCTTTCGAGTAACCTCAGAGTGTAAAAGGCGCCCTTGAGCAGGAAGAAGCCCCAGCTGCTCCGTTTGTCCAGAGAGAAGTGCCCCGCAATCTGAACACCTGCAACCACGAGCAGGAAGAGGATCAGCGCCATTGCAGAGCCCGCGCCTGCAACCATCAACAGGAGCATGATCAGTATCCCCGGCGGCAGGGAGAGAACGAGGAGACCCAGCCTGTAGTTTCTCAGATTATGCTGCACTTCTCACCTTTCAGCGGTCTGTAACCTCGAATGAAAGCGCTTATCTCCATTACCTTCCCGGACTCGGGCTGAACCTCTTTGAGTTCGAGGCTTCCACTTCCGCATCCTATAACCATGCTTCCATCTTCCGTCACCTCGACTTCCCCGGAGGGAACTTCGACCGTGGACAATGCTGCGGAATGTATCTTCAGCACCCTGCCCCTGAAGAGAACTCTCGCTCCGGGCGAAGGCTGAAAAGCCCTGACAAGTTTCTCGAGAGTCTCTGCAGAACTGCTCAGATCCAGGAAGGTTTCCTTCGAGGTGATCTTGTCGGCATAGCTTGGTTCACCGTCCTGAGGCTGCGGACGCAATGCTCCGGAAAGGTAGTCTTTCAGAACTCCTACGGTTTCCGACGCGGCGATGACGGAGAGTCTGGACTCGAGTGAACCTGTGGTGTCATCCGGATGGATATCACATTCGAACGAGCGGAGAACCGGTCCGGTATCCCATCCGGAATCGGTAAGCATGAAGGTAACGCCTGTTTTCGTAAGTCCGCCGGAGATGGCTCTTGCCACGGGAGCAGCGCCTCTCAGCTCGGGCAGCAGCGATGGATGAACGTTCACGACTCCCGATGGAGCCGAGGAGAGAAACCACTCGGGGAGGTAAAGCCCGTACGCAGCGGACAGGATCACGTCCGGAGCGAGAGCAGTGACTTCTTCTCGGAAAGCTTTCTTCAGCTTCACTGGCTGGAAGAGAGGCAGTGAAGCTCGGACGGCTGCTTCCGCAACAGGTGTGGACGTCAGCTTCCGGCCCCTGCCTGCAGGACGATCAGGTCTTGTTACCACACCGGCAAGGCAGACGGATGAATAAGAGGTAAGCGCTTCGAGTATCGGAACAGCAAAACTGGAAGTGCCCAGAAAGAGGAGTCTCATGGCACTGGTCAGCTCCTCCCCCTCGCTTCCTCTCTTATACCGGCAAGTCTGTTCCGAAGGATCCTGCGCCTGACGGGGCTCAGTCTGTCGATGAACAGGACTCCCTGGAGGTGATCGAATTCATGCTGCACAGCTCTTGCAACAAGTCCATCCAGTTCCAGGGAGAAGGGATGACCCTCCTGATCGAGTGCGTTTACTTTGACGCAGCAGGGCCTTCTGACCTGTTCGTACAGACCGGGAATGCTGAGGCAGCCCTCCTCCGCTTTTTGATCCGGGCCAAGGGTCTCGATCTCGGGATTGATGAATATCCTGTGCCCTTTCATCGACAGCACGTTCTCGCAGTCCAGAATGTAGAGCTGTACGTTCTCGCCTGCCTGTGGGGCAGCAAGACCCAACCCTTCCCGGGAACCAAGGATTCTCCACATGTCCACGAGAAGCTCCGAAATGAAATCGGCTTCACGTTCCGGATCGAGTTCGACGCTCTTCTTCCTGAGTGCGGGTGAGCCCAGTATATGGAGCTCTCTCCTCACTGACTCTCCTGTCCCTGATCATCCGGAGCGAGGAGGGTTAGTGAGCTTCTGTCAACGTCTATCTTGACTCCGTCAGCGATTTTGACGGTCATGATATCGTTCCTGTGGTTCTTGATAACACCATGGATCCCACCGGACGTAACGACCCTGTCACCTATCTGCAGGCTGCCCCGCATTTCTCTGAGCTTTTTCTGCTGCTTCTGCTGTGGTCTGATTATCAGGAAGTAGAAGATTGCGATCATTCCGACTATGGGAAGGAGACCGGTAATTCCCCCGCCGCCAAAGCCCATACATCCCGCAGGCGCTTCCTCGGTTGTAGCCTGCTCACCTGTTTCAGACACCGTTCCGGTGTGCCCTCCTGTGGTTACGGGTTCCTGGGCCAATGTAAAAGATGCCATGAAAAACAGTACAAACAACAGAGTCCTCATGTTATTTCTCCAGTCATGAACGTGGTTTTGGAATACCTGATGAAAGCCCCATCCAGCTGCCGATTCCTCCCACAAAAGCACCAAGGGCAAGAACTGCCATGATCCAGGAGGTTGGTATGAAAGCGTGCGGTACACTTGGCGACAGTACTGCCGAAACCACTGCAGCCATCAGCAGCCCACCCGCAGATCCTGACAATCCTAACCCGATTCCCTCGAATAGAAAAGGCGTTTTGAGGAACCAGCCCGGCGCCCCTACTATACTCATAATTTCAACGGTGAGTGTTCGGCGGGCGACCGCCAGCCGCACGGTATTAGACACGACAAGGGAGATACTGATCACGAGTATGAGGCCTGCAAAAAGCACGAGCTTCCCGAGAGCACGTACCGTCCCCGTAAGCTCGGGAAGGTACTCCTCTCCGTAGATAACATCCTCGACTCCCTCCATTGCCATCAGCATGCCTGCGAGCCTGGATACCGATTCAGCGCTTCTGTAACCGTGGTGAAGGCTGACCTGCAGCGAGGCGGGAAGGAGAAACCTGTCCGACAGCATGTCGAGCATATCCACCTGCTCCGGGAACTCGGCTCTGAACACTGCCTCTGCTTCCCGGTGGGAGACGTAGTATACCGAGCGGACACCATCCATTCCAGACATCGTATCACCAAGCCGTCGACCATCCTCCTCCAGCAGGTCATCACAGAGAAAAACCTCGATTCCAACAGCTTCCTGCTCTTCCCTGAGCAGGCTTCCAAGGTTCCAGGTCATCAACAGAAACGTGTCAAACACTACGAAGGACAAACTGACCATGAGCAGTGTTATGAAAAGGGATGCATGCTTACCGCGCAGGTTCAACCATGTTTCCCTGAATACGGAATCGAGAATGTACATCAGGATTCCATGTCCATCCCGGGCCATACGCCGGGAGTGCTGAGTCTGCCTTTGTCCAGGAAGAAGAATCTTGCCTTGCCAGGCGGTATCTGCCTTGGATCGTGCGTCGCCATGATCACGGTGGTTCCACCCCTGTTGATATCGAGGAGCAGATCGATGACGTATCTTGACACATCCGGATCGAGATTGCCGGTCGGTTCATCTGCAAGGAGAATGACAGGGTGTGCGACCATAGCCCTTGCGATTGCCACACGCTGCTGTTCTCCACCGGACAGCTCGTGAGGATGGGAGCCCCTCCTGTGGCTGAGTCCCATACTGGCGAGGATGGAGAATACCCTCTTTCTGACGACTCTGGGGGAAGTTCCTATTACCTGCAGGGGAAGGGCAACGTTGTCGTAAACCGTCCTGTCGGTCAGCAGCCTGAAATCCTGGAAGACGATACCGAGGTTCCGGCGCAGCGACGGGAAGTCACGCATATGCATCCTGTCTGATCTGAAACCAGCAACTTCGACGACACCGCTTCCGGGAAGATCTCCCATCCAGATGAGCCGCAGGAGAGTAGTTTTTCCCGCTCCGCTCGGCCCGGATATAACCACGAATTCGCCGGAATCGATGGACAAAGAGATATGCTCGACCGCGGGCCAGACGCCGTATGACCTGCTTGCATCCGTGAATCCGATCAGCACGTGAATCCCTCCAGAGACGGAAGAATACGATATAGTTTCTTCCGCTCGCTGCGTGAGACCTGTTTCGACGAAGGAATCTCCAGCACCTCGACGGTAATGACTGACCCATCCGGGTTAGTGAGCCTTATCCTGTCGTCAGGTTTCACCGTAAGAGAAGATCTGACAACTGATCCGTTCACGACTACGAAACCACCCTGACAAGCTTTCCCGGCAAGCGATCTGCTCTTCACCAGACCTGCAAGTTTCAGGAATAGATCAATCCTCATCGGGCTCCCAGTAATACATTATCGGTATGACCTGCTTCAGTGAATCGATAACGGCGCTGTACTCGTTCTGAAATGCGACCGAGCGTGCTATCTCCATCAGATACGCATCATCGTAAGTCGTCCAGTCCACGGACTGTCCATCGTATCGAGCGCTTCCTGTTCTGAAGAGCACAACTGCACTGCCTCCGTCGGCGACCAGGGGTTCGGACAGCATGCCGGATTCGAGATCTGAAATCGCAGAAGAGAACTCGCTGTCCCATCCTCTCACGAGAACGACTCCCATGTCACCTCCAGTACCTGACGTGTTGTGGTCAGCGGAGTAGTATGCCGCGGCATCAGCAAATGACAGTCCCTCCTCCAGTTGAGCGACTATGGAATCGGCAAGCGAGAGCGTTCTGTCAACATCCGCTTGCGTGATTGGAACGCTTAGTAGTATGTGGCTTGCTCTTATGCTGCCGTCTTCCCTCTCCTCATCAAATCTGATCAGGTGCACGCCTAAAGGAGTGGCGACGGGCATGCTGATCTCTCCGGGAGCCAGGGCAAGAACGGCATTCTCGAACGTGATCGTCATATCGCCACGTGAGAACCAGCCCAGATCTCCCCCGCTCGATGCGGATATATCGTCTGACAAGGTCATTGCGTATTCCTCGAATGTTTCACCCGAGAGAATGCTGTTCCTGATCTCCAGTAGGAAGGTCTCCGCCTCCAGCCTGCTCTCTGCAGACGGGAGAATGGGAAGGTATATCCAGTACAGCTGCCGCGGCATCATCACTTCCTCGACTGCATCAACGCTGTATTCGAGGTAATTCGCGGGATTGGTGGGTATGGACTGGACAGCGCTCCCGGTGGTGGATCGGATGAACTGCTCAATCGCAAGCTGCTCTCCAAGCATGAATGCAAGCTCGAGTTTCAGCATTTCGGCGGTGAGCCCCGATTCGGATAGAGCCTGCAGGTACTCTTCCTCACCCGGGAAACTCGCACGCATCTCGTCGATTCTTTCTTCGACAAGTGTGTTGACCTGCTCAGTGCCTGGATACAGGCCCGTTCGAATGGCTCCCTCGATGAGGAGTTTCTCCTCGACTACCGTGTCGAGGGCCTCCAGGTAGAACCGGTTATCCGCGTAGTCTCCTGATGCGATCTCCTCCGCATCGTACCCGGATTTGATCAGGAGTTCGAGAACATCTGAATGCAGAACCGGCTGGTAGCCGACAACGGCAACGATTCTGTCGAGGACGGAATAACCGCCGAGAAGAACACACAGTATTATCGCAGTCATTCCCTGTCACCTCCAGGTTTCATCGATCTGGTACTCGATTCTCTCACGCGAGTGGGCGAGCACGCTGTCTATTCGTTCGTTTTCCAGTCGTCTGTGAAATATCTCGGTAAGGCTGCCCGTTACGCGGAGAGTATCCTCGAGTGCCCTTGTTTCAGTGACTATCAGGATGTGCCACCCCAGAGAGGAACTGTATACGTCGCTGAGACCATCCAGTAATCCTGCAGACTCGGGGAGCCCGCTTCCGACCAGTTCTCCGCCTACCAGAAAGCCCAGATCACCGCCGACTCCCGCCTTCTGGCCTATGGAAAGCCTCTGTGCAGTTGTCTGAAATGTCTCGCCCCTGGCAAGCCTGTTACGGACAGAATCCGCCATCATGCTATCCGCCAGCAGGATATGAAAGTAGTGTCTTTCGACCATGTAGAGAAGGCTGTCGGATCTCATCAGATTTTCGACTTCTTCACGGTCAGGTGTTTGCACCCCCGAGAGGATCTGCTCGAGCATGAGATCTCTCAGGTAGACCTGTCTGGCTCTCTTCTCCACGAATCGTGACAGGCGGGGGTTCTCGAGAGAGTTCTCGATTGCCAGTTGAGCAAGGAGTTCATCGTCTGCCCACGCGCGTACATACGATGAATCAAGACCCGCAAACCTCAATTCCTCCTCGAGGAGAACCTCATCACCAACCCGGGCGACAACGGTTCCTTCCGTTCCCCCTATGTCACACTGAACCGATATACCGGAATCACTGGAGGTCGAAAGTACGGGAATCACGATCAGTGCTGTGACGGCCAGGATGGCAGCGCTGCCTATGATGACGAGCCATTGGTTCCAGGTCACTCTCTACCCCTCCCGTAAACGACTACAGATGGTCCATCAACCTGTCCGGATAGATCGTAATTGTATGCAGTACTTCCAGTTCCTCCAGAACGCTCAGAACCGCCTCCTCCTGAAGCGCCGCCGTCAACTCCATCGTGGCGATCTCGAGCACCTGCTCGGCTGTGGGAGCGGGGGTCAAGTTCCTTACATCGAGCATCTCTATCACATGGTAACCCAGATTCGTCTCGACGACGTCGCTGAACTGACCGGGGCTCAACTGGAAGACAGCTTCCATAAAGGGCAGAACCGCCTGCCCTCGTGACATCCATCCAAGATGACCACCATCAGCCGAGCTCGGACAGATCGAATACTGGGTTGCGAGTTCCGCGAAGTCGGACCCGGAGCGAAGTCTGGCGAGTACCGAATTAGCAAGGTTTGGATCATCGACAAGGATGTGTCTCGTATTCACTTCCTTCGAGTAGCTCTCTGACCAGGCATTGATGTAGTTCTCTACTTCCAGCCTGGAAACCTCTATCCCGTTCATCAGATCGGCAAGGTAGACCTCCAGCAGGATCTGCCTTCTCGCCTGTTCGAGAGCCTCGGCAACGTAGGGATCGCTGGCCAGACCGGCATCCTCTGCTGCGCGTACGAAGAGTTCCTCTCTTACCCAGCCCTCGAGTATTTCTGCAGCAACAGCAGAGGAGGTGATTCCCAGATAGGATGCATATTCCTCACCGCCGACCATTTCGACGAGGTCAGCCCATGTCAGGGTGGCATCATCAACTGACGCGAGTACATCACCCCTGGCCTGGGGTAAGATGCTACAAACCAGTACGACTGCAATTGAAAAGAAACGCATGTTGCTAACTCCCGTTCGAAAAGCTAGTAAATAACCGTCCAGGGGTCTATCCCCATAACTCGATTGCTGTCAATCTCTACGTTGTACTCTTTCCACAGTTCCAGGAGGTACTCATCGAGTTCCTCCAGTACCCTGGATGATCTGTAGGCTTCTTTCAGGACATCCCATATCTCGTCTGGCTGTAACGTATTGGCTGGTTCGATCAATACGACCTGGAAGTACGCCGCAAACTCTCCCTCCGGAGGTATCACAGGGCCATTGAAAGCATTCAGTTCGGAGCTGAATATCTCATCTCCCAGCAGGTCTCCGTACACCTCTCTTGATTGGAGGGGCGTAGGTTTCATTTCCCCTTCGGAGTCGAGCATTGTCTGGTACTCTCCCAGAGCATCGAATGATGAAGCACCGGATAGCTCTGGAACACGGTCGACATCGACGTAAACCATGAGAACCGACCTTTGCTCAGGAAGCAAGTAACCGTCGATATGCTCGGAATAGAACTCGAGTACTTCCGCAGAATCCGGCTTGCTCAGCGGTTCGAGAATGACTGTCCTGAGAAGATTCTCTGCGAGGGCCTGTGAGATCACACTCGAAGGGACACTTCTACCATCTTCGGCAGACAGCTGAGCCTGAAGCATGGTTCTGGCATATCTGCTCACGCAGAACCAGAGATCGAGTTCCGGACTCAGGCGAGGAGTTGGAGCCGCAAAGACCGCAAGTTCTTCGGGAATCCCTTCGAAGAAGTTGTGATCCTGAACGCTCGTGAGAATCTCGTAAAGCTCCTGTGCGTCCAGTTCACCGCCATCCCAGGATGCGACAACGCTTCCGGGTGAATCGGGTGCAAGAAAAACGTAGTAGCCGTCTGTCAAGGACGTACCGACTACGAATCTATCGATTTCGAGTGAGTTCATTTCGAGCCTGAGTGATTCAGACAGATGCCTGCCGAAGAAAACCGACATACCGGACTCACCAACGTCCGCTGTAAAATCCAGCTCAGTAATTTCGAAGTCTCCCACGGCCCACACACCGTACGCCGGGACAGCGACGGCACCTTCTCCAGCATGCTCACCGAAGAAAAGGAAAAGGTCCATTGGAAGCTGCAGGAGAAGTCCGCTGAGATCCGTAAAACTTGATTCCACGGAACTCCATGGAGCAAGAGCCATCCGGCAACCAGGTTCCGATGGCGAGTCCAGATTCCAGTCCCTGACTACATCCTGTGCGTCAGCACTGTCTTCAACGAGAACAACTGACAGATTGAAATACCTCGAGAGAAGAGTGCTGTCGATCGCGTCAGGTTCGGTCTGGAACGAGATCGATGCTGTCGAAAGCCATTCAGAGGCCAGCCATGCATCGGAGTAGAGCCGAATCCACCTATCGGATCGGGGCGGAGACGTGTCCGTACATGCCATTTCGAGAAGCGTCCTGTGAACGATCTTCACCATCAGATCCATTCTGCCGCCGGGTTCAAGCACTCGAACCTGTTCTTCGGGAGAGAGCCTGTCGAATGTATCCCTGAAATCGCTTTCAGTTAAATCAATGCTGCCAACGGTGGCAAGCACATCCCCGTTTCCACCGCCGCATGAGATGCAGAACGCAAGTATCACGGCAATCCCCGCAACCGCTGTAAATCCAGGCTTACTCGTCATAAATCACTCATCTTTCTCATAATCAACCAGCCTGATCAGGCAAACAATCGGAAAGCGTTTATAGCCAACTAGAAGAAGATTCGCAATAGTTCTGAGAGTACTTTCCACCGTTCGTTGGGAGCAATGCCCTGAAGAGTGAGTGAAATGACCACTCGACCCGTTTTCTCCTCACGCACATTTCCCCTCGCTCCCGCCGAAGCCAGCTTTGCCATCACCTTTCGCGGATTGGCAAGACCGGGCGCAAAGACCACACGGGCGGAACCGGCAGAGGCAACTACTTCCTCGGCGCCTGCCGTCCTTGCAAGCAGGTGAAGTCTTGCTCGCTCTGCAGTGTTGACAACCGGTTCGGGAAGCTCTCCGAACCTGTCCCTTACGTAAGCCGTCCAGTCATCGATCTCACTCTCCGTACCCGCGCGCCAGACGGATCTGTAGAGCCGTACTCTTTCAACAACATCGGACATGTACTCCGCAGGAATGAATGCCTCTCCCGGAACTTCGACACGGGAACTATCGAGAATGGAAGCTGATTTCTCCCGTTTCAGCAGCCTGACTTCCGAACGAATCAGGTCCTCGAACATTGAATAGCCTATCGACTCCAGATGACCATGCTGGGAGACTCCGAGGAATTGACCGGCACCACGAATCTCGAGATCACGCATGGCTATGTGCCAGCCGGAGCCTAACTGCGTGTATCTCTGGATCGTATCCAGCCTGTTCCTTGCCTCGGGTTTCAATTTTCCGGGAATCACGGAGCTCATCAGGTAGCAGTAAGCGCGATGATGGCTCCTGCCAACTCTTCCCCGCAACTGGTACAGGTCCGCAAGACCGAACTGCCAGGCATTATCGATAAAAATCGTATTCACACCGGGAAGGTCGAGACCCGATTCGATAATGGATGTGGAAAGGAGCATGTCGTACTCTCCCTCGATGAACGAGTGCATGACATGCTCCAGATCTGCAGGTTTCATCTGACCGTGTCCTATCACGATCCTGATGTCCGGAAGGAACCTCTCCAGTTTCTCTCTTACCCTCTCGATAGTTGCTATACGGTTATGTACAAAGAAGATCTGTCCATCTCGTTCCAGCTCTCGCCTGACAGCCCTCCTGATGATCTTCCAGTTCCACTGGATGATCTCCGTCTGTATCGGGTATCTGTCTCTCGGCGGCGTGGCGATCAGCGATATGTCGGAGAAACCGGATAGAGCCATGTGAAGTGTTCTCGGTATTGGCGTAGCCGTCATGTGAAGGGTGTCGACCGTGCTGCGGAGCTCACGGATGTACTCCTTCTGCTTTACGCCGAAACGATGCTCTTCATCGATTATCAGCAGCCCCAGCCGGTCGAACCTCACGTCCTTCTGCAGGAGTCTGTGTGTTCCCACGACTACGTCCACAGAACCATCGGCAAGCTCTGCTATGAGCTCCTTCTGCTCGGCTCTCGTCTGGAATCGACTCAGAACGGCCACTCTGGCCGGGAATTCTGCCAGCCGGTCTCTGAACGTATTGTAGTGCTGCTCCGCAAGAATTGTCGTGGGGACGAGTACCGCAACCTGAAAACCGGCATCCATTGCCCTGTAAGCCGCTCGAATCGCCACCTCGGTTTTCCCATACCCGACATCACCACATATCAGCCTGTCCATCGGCTCATCTCTAAGGAAATCTGTGAGCACGTTCGCGATAGCCTTGGCCTGGTCAGGAGTTTCTTCATAGGGAAAGCTTTTTGCAAGCACGTCCATCAGATGGCCTGCCTGACGGAATACGGGCCTCTTTCTTGCTCTTCGCTCAGCGTAGATCACAACGAGTCTGCCTGCAATTTCCCTTGCTCTCTCCCGAGCTCTGGACACCCGCGCGTTCCATGAAGTGCCGCCGATCCTGTCCAGCTGCGGTTCTCCACCACCCGGTGAGAGGTATTTGGAGACCTCTCCTATCTCGGTCATCGGGACCAGGAGCCTGTCCTCCCCGGCATAGGTGATCGCAAGGCAGTCGAGAACCTCTCCTCCCGTCTCGACCCTCTCGAGCCCTCTGAAGACACCTATGCCGTAGTCACTGTGCACGACGAACTGCCCTGGAACAAGATCGTCGTAACTGGAGAGTATCTCTCCTCCACGGAAGCGCCTTACCCTCTCGGGTCTGCGCCTGCCTGAGAGGAGCTTTCTCTCGGAAAGCACTACAACACCTTTCCCGGGGGTGGCAGGCATTCTGAACCCCTCCGAGAGAGAGAGCACCGCCAGCTCGATGTCCAGCTGCTCGGGAAGCAGATCGTTGAACGTCTCCATCTCAGCAGGTGAATCGCACACGACTGCGATCCTGTACCCCTCGGATATCCAGGCTTTGAACTGGTTCAGCATGACATCCCTGTGGCCTACAAAGCTCTCCGAAGGAAGAGTATTGTAGTAGACATCGACATCCCGAAGCGGAGAGAGCTCGAAACTGAGAACTCTTCCCATGGATTCAAGCCTGTCGAGCAGGGAGTCCGGTCTTGCGTAAAGGTCTTCGAAGTCGAATGGCAGATCGTCGGGGAAGTTCTCCTTTCTGGAATCGAGTACTTCTGAGAGGTTGCTCGCAATTCTATCGGGTTCCACGAGAATGACCGTACCGATCGATGGCAGGTATTCCTCAACGGTAACCAGTTCTTCATCGAAGAAGACCGGCAGATGATGCTCGATGCCTGGATACGAGTTCGAAGTCCACAGTTTCTCGGCAAGCTTTGAAGTCTCTGGTACTTTTTCTATTGCTCTGTTCCAGTGATCCGGTGAGAGGAACACTTCCCGCGCAGGAAGAACGACACAGCTCGATACCTCTCTGATGCTTCGCTGGGAGCGTTGATCGAATACTCTGATCGACCAGATTTCATCGCCGGAGAACTCTATCCTCACCGGGTTGTCCATTCCAAAAGTTCCTACGTCAACAATACCGCCCCTCCGCGACCATCTTGCCTGTTCGTACACTCCGCTCTCCCGGGAGTACCCGGCCGACACCAGCCACCCTTCCAGTGCATCCATCGAAAGATGCATTCCCCTGTAGATCCTCAGGGAAAGAAAAGCGCTAGGTGGGGGAAGTTTCTTCACGAGGGAAGCCGCAGGTATGACTACAAGCGTTCCCGGATCGGCGGACAGAAGGCCTGACAGGCACTCAACTCTGTCGGAAACAACGCCCTGATGAGCTGGTTCGTTCTCCCAGGGAAGGGTTTCGTATGCGGGAAAGAAGAGCACTTCACCGCCAAGAATAGCCTTGAGGTCATCGCGGAGTTCCTCGGCATCTCTGTTCGAGGGAGCGATGAGAATGGTCGGGCCTGCAAGCCTGTGTGCGGACGCAGCTGCAAAGGACCTCGAACCTCTGCCCAGCCCTCCGCATCTGGTTTTACTCCTGCTCGAGAGTTCATCCAGCAGCTCCGAGAAGACCTGGTCCCAGAAAAGCTCGTCCGCTACCCACCTGGCCTGCGAAGTCATGCTGGCGGGGAAATACCGCTAGCCGGTTCCGGTGGAGTCCGAGGTAACTGCCTCTACATCGGGAACGGGAAGAGGGACATCACAGATAGCTTTCCAGGCAGCTTCCATGGCGGGAAGCTGAAGGAAAAAAGTATCCAGATCTCTCCCTTCCAGCGGATCGGCAGGGGGAAGTATTTCCGTCGCGGGATTAACGAATACACCGTCCTTCTTCATCTCGAAATGAAGGTGCGGCCCTGTAGATAGACCGGTGCTTCCTACGTATCCTATTATCTGCCCCTGTCTTACGTACGTACCAACCGACTGGCCAGCTGCGAACGAAGTCATGTGGCCGTAACCGGTCAGGTAACCGTTGGCGTGTCTGACCCTCACGTAGTTACCGTATCCGCCATTCCACTGCCGCATCGTGATAACGCCATCACCGACCGCGTAAATCTCGGTACCAATTGGGGCGGCGTAGTCGATACCCCTGTGGGCTCTGGTGTAGCCGAGTATGGGATGAAGCCTCGCGCTGCTGTAGCCCGAACTGATCCTTCCGAATGGTACGGGCATCTTGAGGAACATCGTCCGAAGTGACTCACCGAAGCGATGGTAGTGGTCGAGAATCCTGGGATCACCCTCCATACCCTCAGGAGAATGGAAGAACGGCAAAGCCTCGACGAGACCGCCGGCGGTAAACTGGTATTTCGCCGCAAGAATTCTCCTGAAACCCGTCTCGGATGTTTCGGGAAATCGAACCTCTTCCAGGAGGATCCAGATGCGATCTCCCTCTCTGACATCGTGGTGGAAATCGATATCGTATGAAAACAGCCTGTCGGTCAGTTCGTGCTGCAGCTCGGATACGTAGCCGTTAGACCTTATGGTATCACGCCATGTGATCAGATGTCCGGAAGGTGTAAGATCTTCAGGCAGCGAAAAATCCATCAATGCGCCCCAGACCGTGGTCGTTATCCTGCAGGAGACGGCTCTCTGCCTGATCCACCTCTCCTCCGGAACGTAGCACCATTCGTCCGGTATCCCACAGCTGTCGACTCGTATCCTGTAGAAACCGCGTCTGCTGGAGGGTAAGGCGTGTATCTCGGAAAGAACGCCATGGCAGTACACTGCTTCGAGGGTGTCTCCCGGCTGCTGAACGTTCCAGCCAAGGCTGTCCATGAGGATGTTACAGGTCCTCAGGTAAGAATTACCGGAAAGGCCAATCTCCCGGAGAGCCCCGCCGAGGAATTCATCACCGATTACTGCGATTCTCGAATCGATAGTGTCCGCCAGAATCGCTCCAAGCGAATCAATGGTCCGGTACAACCTGGGAAAATGGTTGTAGAAACCCCATGCAGGTTCTTCTCTTACGAAAGGTGCCTTCATGAAAATGAATGTCACGGCAACGAAGGCGATTACAATGAAGACAGGGATTGCCCGTTTTCTCCCGATCAGGATCGTCTCCTTACGCTGCTCCAGAGTCTTCGGATGAGAGAGGCAGGTTTCTCGAGTATTCTCACGAGCAGTCCCTGATCGCCATCATCCTGTTCCCGCTGCGGAGGATGTTCGAGAATTTCGAGAACTGCTTCCATGTCCACGGACGATTTCACCAGCTCGACGGTCTGCTCTATCTTGCGGGATTCATCAGGTTCCACTTTGAAGGTCCTGCCTGAAAGAGTGGAAGCAGCCTGGCCTGCGGAACTCACGGTTCTGTAAAGAGGTATCTCCAACCTGTCACAGGCATTTACCAGTCCTGGATCTATCTCCCCCTCTCCGCAGAGGATCAGGGCACCGGGACCTGCATCCTGGCCGCACGCCACTCTCCTGGCGACCAGGGCGTCGATAATGTCCATTCTTCCGGCGCTGAGAACGATGGCTGAGGAGGGGTCAAGAGCTACCTCTCTGAGGACCTCGTTCCTGTTGCCGAACGCCGTGATGAATCCTGATACGGAGGGAGAAAAGGAACACTCGTTACTTCCGACGTACTCTGCATCGAGTGCCCTGCTGAGCATTCCCAGCGAGGGTCTCGAGATCGATTTGAGCCAGGGAATGAATCCCAGAACGGGGATTCCCTCCCCCTGGAACCACTCGGTCAGCAACCTGCTGACCTTTTCCATGCGTGAAGGCAGTACGCGGTTGATAACGACACCGGCTATCCGGACTCCCGCCACCTGGAAGAGCGCCCTGCAGAGCGAGAACCTGTCTATCGTGCTTCCGATTCCCCCATCGATGACCAGGATCACTGGAATGTCGAGAGCCTGGGCTACCGCAGCGTTGGAGAGATCGAAAACGGAGCCGACCCCGGGATGGCCAGTGCCTTCGACGACTACTAGATCGTTTGCCGAGCAAAGCGCTCTGTAAGCCCTGTGGATCCGTTTGAGTATATCACCGGGCTCTCCTGAGCTCAGGTAGTTCTCGGCCGCTCCCGGTGAGGCCGAAAAAGGTGATGAGTTCTCGAGGGAAAGGTCAAGATGAAGTGCCTTGTCGAGGAACCAGGAGTCCTCCCCAACCGATATTCCCTCCACGACGGTCGTTTTCTGTCCGAGAGGTTTCAGGAAAGACGCGCCCCCGGGCAGCCTGTCCATGAACCAGGAAACGAGCCCGAGGCTGAGGGTGGTCTTACCGGCGTCCTTCCCGGAGCCGGCGATGAATATCCCCCTGTGCAACAGGGAGGAAATCAGTTTCTTCCCATGAACAACCTGTCGCCGAAATCTCCCAGGCCAGGTCTGATGAACCAGTTCTGGTCCAGCTCACGGTCCACGTTCGCTGTGATCACGGTGAGGTTGTCGTATTTCTGTAACCTCGCGACACCCTCGGGTGCGGCAACGATGCTGACAAGAGTGATGTGCTCCACACCGCGCTCGTAAAGGAACTCGAGCACTTTCTCAGCGGTTCCGCCCGTTGCCAGCATTGGATCGAGGAGAATGACCTGCCTTCCGGTCAGATTCGGTATGGCCTTGTAAAGCCACTCGGCCTCGGCAGTTTCCTCGTTTCGCTTCAGTCCGACAAACGCGACGGGTGAATCCGGCAGAATGTCCTGAAAAGCACTGAGCAGCCCAAGACCGGCTCGTAGAATGGGCATTATCACAGGCGCTTCGGCCAGTATCTCACCAAGTGTATCCTCCATCGGTGTTTCCACCTGGGCGGGAACCGTAGCCAGGTTTCTTGTAGCCTCGACGGCCAGCAGGTATCCGATTCGCTCGGAGTACACTCTGAATCTCGACGAGGGGAAGTACTTGTTCCGCAGCCTTGTAACAAAATCCCTCGCAATGGGATGTTCGAATTCGATTATTTCCATTGTTACGCTTTCTCCCTGCAGTATGTTTGTTGACAACATAAGCAGAGAATGTATAGCTTGCCAGTTACCGAAGACCGGAAGGGAGAGCGAAATGGATGTTCTTCGAAGATTGAATGAACGGGGCCTGCTTTACCAGCTGACCAACGAAGAAAAGCTCTCAGAGCTTCTCAACGCAGGAAAGCTCTCCTTCTACATCGGTTTCGATGCGACCGCGGAGAGTCTTCACATCGGCCATCTCGTACCGCTGATGGCCGCAAGCTGGCTGCAGAAGGATGGCCACAAGCCGTTGATAATCATTGGCGGGGGCACCGCACTCATCGGCGATCCATCCTTCAGGAACACCGAGCGCAACCTCGAATCCAGGGAAAAGGTCCAGGAATGGGTCGGCTCGATCTCGATCCAGATGAGGGGATTCCTCGAATTCGGTGATGATGGGTCCGATGCCCGGATGCTGAACAATCTGGACTGGCTGAACGATCTCAACTACATCGAGTTCCTCAGGAGCATCGGAAAGCACTTCAGCGTGAACCGAATGCTCTCAGCCGAATCGGTCAAGCTCCGCCTCGAGACAGGTCTCTCCTTTCTCGAGTTCAATTACATGCTTCTCCAGTCTTACGATTTCCTGCACCTCTTCAGATCCGAGAACTGTGTTCTGCAGGTGGGCGGAGCCGATCAATGGGGTAACATCGTTGCGGGAATAGACCTGATCCGGCGAATGGAAGGCAGGGAATCGTATGGAGCCACATGCCCCCTGGTAACCACTTCCACAGGTGAGAAGATGAGCAAGACGGCACCCGGCGGGGCAATATGGCTTGATCCATCACTGACATCACCTTACGATTACTACCAATTCTGTATCAACGTTGATGACCGCGATGCGATCTACTTCCTGAAACTCTACACCTTCGTGCCCCTGGCAGAGATCGAGGAACTCTCCATGCTGGAGGGAGCCGAGCTCCGGAAAGCCAAGGTCAGGCTTGCATTCGAGGCCACGACGATAGCCCACGGAGTTGCCGAGGCCGAGAAAGCCAGAGACGCGTCCAGAGCCCTGTTCAACGGAGTGGGAAACATGGAACAGGTACCGACACTGGGTCTGCCGGCAGCAAGACTGACCGATGGGATAAACTGCCTGGACCTGTTCGTAGAGACCGGGCTGTGTCCGAGCAGGGCCGAGGTCAGAAGGCTTGCGAAACAGGGCGGATTGTACCTGAACGGTGCCCGTGTCACCTCTCCAGAAACGGCTTTGTCCGAAAGCAACGTCGTGAAAGGATACATGCTCCTCCGTGCGGGAAAGAAGCGTTACTACAAGGTGACATTCTCAACCTGAGTTGTGATTAATTCAAGCACCTTACACCATCCGTCACTCACGGAAGAAGCTGCTTAAACAGACCGTCGCCTGGATGGCCTGGCCGGGGCTATCCTTCTGCACAGGTACAGCAGCCGGCCTGACCGTTTCTGTACAAGTCGGTCCCCCGTTATCGTACAGAATAGCATCACCGGTAATTCAGGGGGCAGTTATCTCCAGCCTCAACAGGGAGGGAATCTCTCCTGCAGTGACTCCCAGGATTCCTCCCCTGGTCACTTCCAGCAGATCCAGTTCCTCTTCCGATGATGCGCTGAAAAGAAGCTCACCCGTTGCCGGATCGTAGACGTCGAAGAATACGGCTGCCCCCCCTGGGCGTTCAACCCATAGCCTTCCCCTCGGACCGATTGCCATTGAGGAAACTGCGTAGTGATACGGATCTGCGGTGTAGTCAGCCTGATGAGCGCTCTGCCGCATGCGGGTTACAACAACGTCTTCTTCAGCACGTATTTCCAGTTCCGTTTTCTCCGTTCGCGCGAATGGATGCTCCAGAGACCAGAGGAGAGTCCCGTCAGCACTGTAGGAATACAGTACGTACTCCTCGCTGGAAACGTCTGCCAGAAAGACAACTCCCTCTGAACTGCAGGCCATGGGATAGGGAGTAACGATTGAACGGCCGAAGTCATTGGGAGAAAAAGGTTTCATATCCTCCACGTAGATAACTGCAGGTTCTGATTCTTTTCCTGACCAGAGGGCTGTCTGATAGCCCATGAGCGTGTTCCCGTCATCCGAGCGAAAGGTCATTCTCATTCCCGCAAAGCTGCCGTCACCCATCAGGTACATGATGCCGGGATTTGCCATCATGAATCCCTGTACGTCAACATAGGAATCGAGATCGGGTTCGAGAATCCTCACGATTCCCGCCATCAGGTCTGAAACCGCAACTGAGCCGGTACTTGAGATGGATATGGACTGCGGCCACTGGAACTCGCCCGGCCCGCTTCCGGATCGTCCGGTGCGGGCAATCAATTCACCTGAATCCGTAATGACCGTAACGGTTGCGCTCACTCCATCAAGAAGTGCTATCTGACCTGTGTCAGCGGCATCGATATCATCGACGGCAACGATACCGTAATCGTTCATGAGATCGACCGAGATGGTGTCCGAAACCGAAAGCACACTGTCCGCAGGTGCTGACAGAGTGTCCTCTTCCCTCCCTGGCGATCCGGCTGAACCGGTCTCCTCTTGCGGGTGGCATCCTGCTGAAATGATAAGATATACGGCAATTAGTAGAAAGTAGAATACTGGAAATTTCATCACATTTTCTCCCGGGTCAAATCGTCCATACTACCGTTCGTCAGGAACTATTGCATTCCCTGTCATGAATAACAAGTTGAAGCCGGTTGACACCAATTGGCACCGGGGGCATTCTAACCGCTGAAATCGAATTTCCCCGATACACCCTTCATGGAAGGAAGCCTGGTATGTTGTCTTCAGTTCTTTCTCTCATTCTCATGATGTCCTTTGACATTGGCCCTACAGTTGGCGCTTTCGTTCCCGTACAGGACGAGGGCGATCCATGGCGGACCAGCTTCCTGCTGGGGGTTAAAGCCAGGCTCGGACTGCATGCAGTGGACATCGATGGAGAACTGCAGTTCACCACTCTGGGCATCGATCCGGACTCCTCGAGGGGCTACGATTACTCCATGATCCCGATTACACTCGGGGCTTCGAGGAATTTCTTCGGCATGAGGTTTGGCCTTGGTGGAGCCATCTACAACATTGAAGCTACAGCTGACGTCGCTGAAGGGCTTCAGGCCGTGTGGAAGGGAACATTTCCGGGAATGTACTTTTCCCTGGGAAAGGACATCCCCCTGGGATGCGCAATGGGTGACCTCTCCGCCAAATTCAATATCATAGACTTCAGTGGCCTCTGGATAGGATTGACCGCTTCGGTGCTATTTTAAGACGGATAAAGTTCACCAGCCCGGATCGGCTATCCTGCTACAGAAGTTCTTCCAGTTCCAGAGCGGTTCCTACCGGAAGGCTGCAGGCTCCATTGGTGCACACATAAGCCGCTGGAACAGCTGGGCTATCAGAAATATCCGGCATCCATGAAGACCCCTGGGCATCTTCCGGATCCATGAGCATTACGGTCACCCATGGCCTGTAACCCGATCGCAGGACTTCCAGCATCTCACGTATTACGGGATCATCGGAATCACCCACGAGCAGAACCTCGGTTCCCCCGTGCCTTCCGTACATCACCCCCGAGAGCATCATGGAAAAGGCTGTAGGTGAGGCGGATATGGGTGCGCTGAATGCCGACTCGATTCCTGAAGCCCTTTCCATGTAAGCAGGATCTCCCGTGAACTTCCAGAGGGTAATCAGGTTGGAGAGTTCCACCGAATTACCCGAGGGCACGGCGCCGTCATAGGATTCCTTCAGCCTGGGAATCTGTGGATCACCGTTATCTCCGGTGAAGAAGTATCCTCCTCCCGATTCATCTGCGAAGTGGCTGTCAACTACTCTCTGAAGTTCAATGGCGTTATGGAGGTACTGCTGCTGCATTGAAGCGCTGTAAAGCTCGAGACAGCCCCATATGAGGAACGCATAATCGTCCAGGAATGCATCCGGACCTTTTTCGCTCCCCGCGTAGCTGTGGCTGAGCATGAGATCATCCGTCATCATCCTGTCCCTTATGAACTCGTAAGCCCTGACCGCTGCATCGAGGTACCGGGAATCCTTAAGAACAATGGATGCTCTCGCCATGGAAGCGATCATCAGCCCGTTCCAGTCGGCGAGCACCTTTTCATCCCTGAATGGTCGGGGGCGGTTTCCTCTCGATAGCAGGAGGGTTCGCCTGATTACTTCCAGGGAATCCTGAAGATCAGCCGGCAAGGTCGTTGCGGAGAAAGAATCCTCCAGCGTCAGGTGGAGTATGTTCCCGCGGTTATTCGAAGCACCGGCTTCGGCAAAGTTTCCGGTTTCGGTCACGTTCCAGTGCTCAACCGCCAGCCTCAGCTCCTCGGAATCGAGTATCGCGGACATCTCATCAAGGCTCCACGTGTAGTATGCGCCCTCCCCTCCCTCGCTGTCGGCGTCTTCCGAGGAGTAGAAGGCTCCATCGGCCGATGTCATGTCACGAAGAACGTACTCGAGAATTTCTTTAGCAGTGTTTGCGAAGAACTGCTCACCTGTAGCCTGGTGCGCCTCGAGAAAAGCCATCGTAAGCAGGGCCTGGTCGTAGAGCATTTTCTCGAAATGGGGTACAAGCCATTCCCTGTCCGTCGAATAGCGATGGACACCAAACCCCAGATGGTCGAATACACCACCGGAGCGGATTGCTCTGAGAGTAATCCTGACCATGTCAAGAGCCTCGGACTCCCCCGTCGCGGACCAGTACCGAAGCAGAAACAGCAGGTTGTGGGGGGAGGGGAATTTCGGAGCCGTGCCGAACCCTCCATACTCCGCATCAAAGGAAGACCTGAACGCAGAAAAACTGTTGTCCGCAACCCCTGTGGAGGGCTCCGGGGAAGGAATCCCTGAAGCGGGGGCAGTACCTAGTACAATACTCGCTGTTTCGGCAGCACGTGCGACTATCTCTTCCCTGTTGCCATCCCATTGCTCGACGACGGCAGGTATCAGCTGCATCATGCCCGTTCTCCCGAACGAAGTGTTTCTGGGGATGTAGGTTGCCGCAAAGAACGGATCGCCTTCCGGTGTCATTATCACGGTCATGGGCCAGCCTCCGCCGCCGGTCATGGCCATTGTGAATCTCATGTAGAGGTTGTCGATATCGGGGCGTTCCTCCCTGTCCACTTTGATGCATACGAAGGCATCGTTCATCAAAGCAGCCACTTCAGGGTCCTGAAAACTCTCCTCTTCCATTACATGGCACCAGTGGCATGAGGAGTAGCCGATCGAAAGGAAAATGGGTTTATCCTCTGCTCTGGCGACGGCAAAGGCCTCATCCCCCCACGGAAACCAGTTGACCGGGTTATCACTGTGTGCGAGAAGGTAGGCGCTTGTTTCCTCCGACAGCCTGTTCAACCCGTTTGCAGCATCAGTCATACCGCTCGTTCCCTCCGAGTCTCCATTGCCGTTGCACCCCAACGTTATCACAACCATTACGGGCACCATCATGCAAGAAACCAGAGGTTCTTTCACGGTGATTCAATTCTCCCAATCTCGAAGGATAAACATGAATACCGCCTCGGGGTTCCAGGGCAGTATTCCCTTTATCCAATCAGCCAGAACACGACAAGAATGGTAACGCAGTTCGCATGAATTGCACACCGTGCGGAGTAAGAACTGCTCCGCAGAAGTCTGTTATCCTTCTACCTTGCCCGGTTCGATCCCAGGGCAAATCCCTACGGCTGGAACACCGCCTTGATTCCCCCGAACGTATCACCTTCAAGGCTGCCGGGAGGGCTGTAGTCTATATCGAGATGCGGCCTGTCAACGTTGCTCTCTCTCGAGCGGAAATACTGGTAGGAACCGGTTCCGCCAGTACCGTAGAAGACGATTCCGAAGTTATCGACGGTTCCATCGACCCAATCCTGGGCAAGGAGTGCAATATCGAAATCGTACCAGTCTGTCCCGGTGATGATGATCTGATCGTATGAGACGCTCGTATCGTGCGCAATGGCATCGACAAGAGTAGCCTCGACCCAGTCTTCGGTTACGCGGTAAATATCGCATTCGAGTGCAGTGGGGGAATCACCGTCGTACCTGTGGGCGCTCAACACCGCCGAGTTGATCGTTGAGCCAGCCGGAATGGAAGACAGATCGAACCTGATGACGATCTCCTGATCGAATGAGGAGACTATGTTGGTCCTGAGTGTCCAGTTACTCCCCCAGGGACCGCTGCCTGACCAGACCCAGGTATCAGCACTCGGGTATTCGCTGTATGTATCGGCGAATACGACCGTCGAGAGTACTGAAGCGATTATTACAATTAAAAAAATACTTCTCATTTCTTCTCCAATCGATGACAAGGACAATTGGGGGCATTACCCTTGAAGGTGGCAATTGCCCCCTGAAAGTAAGTAAGTCTACCTGCTGCCTGAAGTTCCTCCGCTGCTGCTGCCTGATGTTCCGGAACTGCTTGTCGATCCTCTGCTGCCTGAGCTTCCTCCGCTGGAGCCTGAGGACTCTCTGGCGTCGATCTGGTTGATCTGCCACTGAAGGCTGGAGATACTGCCTTCGAGATCGTCGATCTTCAGGACAAGGGAATCGTTTGCAACTGTCATCTCTTCGAGAGAGAGCTGCATATCCTCGAGGGTGAGAGTCATCTCCTCCATGACCAGAGACATCTCCACGTTTGCCGTCTCGAGTGAATCCGTCTGGGCCGTAATCTCGTTGATTACGCCGCTGAGATCAGGAATCTCGATATCCGGGAATTCACCCGTGAACTCACCTGTGAAACCTGCAATTTCCTGCTCGAGAAATTCGAGCCTTGACTCGATTCCCCGGCTGTCCAGATCAAGACCCTCTATCTCATCGGACAGATCATCAATACTCTCATTGACCTCGGTCCTTATCTCATCGACACCAGGCATCTCGCATGCCGCGAGAAGCAGCAGCGAAGCAAACAGCACGAATACATATCTCACGTCTGATGACTCCTTTCGATCTCTTCTTCCTCACCGAATACTTCGGCCGTGTAAGTAAATATCTCCAGGTTGCCGGTTCTCCATGCATCGGGATGCAGACCGGCTTTCATGCACGTATGTGAGAGCAGGGTTTCCCTGTCCCATCCTTCTTCAGACGCTACCTGTGGAAGCAGCGTACCTGAGTAACGGCCTGATCTGATGTAGACACCATGCCTGCCGGGCTCGACATCCTGTGCGGCTGTCTCGATCATTTGGGACAGGAGTGAGATGGATATCGACAGGTCGCCGACCTCGTCAGGTTGTACGGCCATAAATCTGGGATCGTTCATGGCAGCAGAAGATGCCATTCCGATCACGGTTTCACCAATCGAGCCGATGCCCCTGAAGTGCCCTATGCAGCCCCTGAGGTCGCCGTTCTTCTTCAGTGTAACGAAGACCCCGCCCTTCTCCAGGAATATTTCTCCGTCCGGAACCGATGGGAGCGGATATCCCTGTGAAACCGCTTCAATGGTTTTTCTTGCAAGCTCTAGCAGCTGTTTTCTTTCTTCGGGGCTCGCCATTATCCGTCCCTTTTTACGGCACCGGCGAAGTATCCTACTACTGCCCGGGTATCTCCGGATGCCGTTGCGGAAGTATCATAAGCCAGCTTCTCGAACCTGGAATAACCCATGAGTGCCGACCAGCACAGAAGGATTTGCATCGGTCCTCCCCCACATGCTTCACCCTCCCTGGAACCGAGAATTTCACCAAGCCTCGAAGCGCTTCCAGAGAGGAAACAGTTGATTACCCGTTCATCGAGTACCGCCGCTTCGGCAAGGGTGTGGTAATGCGAGAGGTCGCTGGATGCAACCAGTAGTATCCTGCTGTTTTCGCTTGCCTTGCTGATCTTTCCCGCCACTTCCATGCAGAAGGAGGATGAAGTGAACCCCTGGACGATTATGACAATCTTTGCATCCGGCCATCTGACCTGAACGAATGGAACCTGAACCTCGGCAGAATGCTCCCTTGCATGGGCAGCCTGGTCGGAGCCGACATCGAGTTCGAGAAGCTTTTCGACAAGGCTGGTATCCGTTTCACAGACTCCCAGAGGTGTTCGAAAGCCTTCACCAGAGTAGACGGAAACTCCAGAGAGCGGGTAACTGTGTGAGGGAGCAAGAATAATGACCGTGTCAATCTGGTCAGGTGCTGAGGCAAAGGCGTAACCCGCTACGGGACCGGAGTAGACGTAGCCAGCATGAGGGCTGACGATTCCAACGGTACAGGGGTCGGAGGAGACACCGGAGTTCCGGATGTATCCTGAGACTTCCTTCTCGAGAGTGGAACGATCGGCCGGATAGAAGGCTCCATCCACTGCGGGACTTCTTATCACTCGGGGGCTCCCATCAGATCGTTCATGCCGTAGAGCCCTGCAGGCTGCGACACAATCCATTCGGCAGCGCAGACCGCACCCGCAGCAAAAGCCCTTCTGTCCGTTGCCCGGTGGGCAAGCAGGAGTCGTTCGCCGTCACCCAGCAGGTGAAGTTCGTGGTCGCCGGGGACATCCCCCCCCCTCAGGGAGTGGACACCTGTCTCCGAAGGATCTCTCGGACCAACAGGTCCTTCCCTTCCGCAGACCGTTTTTCCAGGATGGGTCTTGTTCCAGATATCCCTGAGACCGAGAGCGGTACCGCTGGGGCTGTCGGTTTTCCATCTGTGGTGTATCTCGACGAGCTCGAGAGCGAAATCGTCTCCAAGCATGGCGGCTGCCTTCCCGAGAAGCAGACCGAGTACATGAATACCACGGCTCATGTTAGCAGCCCTGAATACAGCCCTCTGCCTGCTCCACTCCTGCAGGAGCAATTCCTCGGATGCACCCAGACCGGTTGTTCCGGTAACGAGGGCTGCGGAGGAAGGTTTCAGAATCCTGTCGAGATCGGTCCAGGCTGCCGGAGAGGAGAAGTCTATAACAACCTGTACACCTGCTTGAAGAGGTGTAGACGCTTGCAGGGCAGGAGGGTCAGTGTCGTATTCACCCACTATATCCAGCCTGCCGGAAGTCTCACCGGCGATCAGCTTTCCCATTCTGCCAAGGCTCCCGAAGATGGCGCAGCGGATCAAAGGATACCAGCCTCCTCCAGCACACCCCGCAGCAGGGGAAGGAGCTCGCTTTCAAGCGGAACAAGGGGAAGCCTGGGATCACCCGATCCAAAAATACCCATCAATTCCAGAGCCTTCTTGACGGGAGCGGGATTGGTCTCGAGAAACATCGCTTTCATCACCGGATACAGCTTCTCGAATTCCTCTCTCGCGGCTGCAAGATGCCCTTCCATCGCAGAACGGACCATGCGGGACATCGATGCCGGAGCGATGTTGGAGACAACCGAGATCACCCCCTTCGCACCGAGTGCGATCTGGGCAAGTGAGATAACGTCATCACCGCTTAGAATAGTGATATCACATAGCTGGCGTATGGCGGCGACTCGCTCTGCGGAGCCGGCGGCATCCTTGATCGCGGTAATACGGGGGTGGTGTGACAGTTCGGCAATCGTTTCGGGCCTCATGTTGGTTCCGGTTCTTCCGGGAACGTTGTAGAGGATTACCGGACAGCTGACTTCGTCAGCTACTTTCCTGTAGTGCGCGATCTGTCCAGCGGGAGTGGGCTTGTTGTAGTAGGGTGTAATCAGAAGCAGAGCATCGACACCCATGTCCGCGATTTCCAGAGAAAGATCGAGTGTGGAAGCAGTGGCGTTTCCGCCACTCCCCGCGATGACCGGAACTCTGCCTGCAGCAGCATCCAGTACCGTCTCCACAACCAGAACGTGTTCTTCCCTTGTCAGGACCGCAGCCTCACCCGTGCAGCCACAGGCCAGGAGCCCGTCGATACCCTCACCGATCTGCCATTCTACGAATTTCCCGAGTGATGACGTATCGACCCGCCCGTTCGAGAACGGTGTTGCCAGCGCTGTTGTGGTCCCCTCGAACACGTCAGTCCTTCGTGAACAGCTTATCGGCAAACGGCCTCAGCATCTCCAGAGGTATGGGGAATGCGATGGTGGAGTTGTTCTCGACCGCAATCTCACCCAGTGTCTGGAGGTAGCGCAGCTGAAGGGCTGTCGGAGATTCATCGATTATCTTTGCGGCATCGGTAAGTTTCCTGGCCGCCTGGAATTCGGCATCGGCTCTGATTATCTTCGCCCTGCGATCCCTTTCCGCTTCAGCCTCCTTTGCCATCACCCTCTGCATCTCCTCGGGGAGGTCGACATGCTTCACCTCGACTGCGCCGACCTTGATCCCCCATGGGTCGGTCATTCTGTCGAGAATATCCTGGAGCTTCGTATTGATTTCGTCGCGCTCGGCCAGGAGTTCGTCGAGTGTGGCTTCACCGAGAACACTCCTGAGAGTGGTCTGGGCAAGCTGGTTGGTTGCGTACATGAAGTTGGCGACTTCCAGAATCGCCTTGATGGGGTCTACCACTCTGTAGTACGCCACCGCATTGACCTTGACGGAGACGTTGTCCCTGGTGATCACGTCCTGTGGAGGAACGTCCATCGCTATTACTCTCAGGTCGACTTTTCTCATGGAATCGATTATCGGCCAGACGATTACCAGGCCTGGACCTTTGAGACCTATCACCTTACCCAGCCTGAAAACGACACCTCTCTGGTACTCCTTGAGTACCTTGAGTGCTGACAGGATGAAAAGGAAAAGGAATACTACTATTATCCACAATCCGGGCATGCTCAGACTCCCTCCCCGGCTATTGAATCGGGTTCAACATCCAGCATCATATCCGTTATACCTACTACTCTGACATTCATATCCTTCTGCAGGTGCGACGTGCTTCTGCACCACCAGAGCTCTCCCCTGACCTCGACACTCGCTCTGCCCCTGAAACCAACGGTTGTCTTCACAACGCCGGTAAGGCCGATCATCTCCTCTTCACCCGTGAGTTTCGGTCTCTTCTGAGCTTTAAGCCCCAGGTAGAGGAGAAAGGCGCCCAGGAGCACCAGGAAGACGATGAGTGGAATTCCAATCGAACCAAGACATGGGATACAGGATATTGAGTCGAATGCAATCATCGTTCCCTCCATTCACTTTGTGTTTGCACTCCCTTGAGCCTCAGCTTGAGCGCAGTCGGATTGGTCGCTGCGGCAAGAGCGGTTTCTTCCGTAATTTTCTCCTCCTTGAGCAGGTCGATAAGGGCCATGTCGAACGTCTGCATTCCGTACTGCTCACCACTCTTCTCGATCGTGTCATGGATGAGATGGGTTTTCTTGGAGTCAGTGATACACACCTGGATAGTTGCATTGTGCACCATCACCTCGGTTGCCAGTACCCTGTCCTTTTCGTTGATGTGTGGAAGCAGTCGCTGGCTTATCACCGCTCTCAGAAGTCCCCCGAGCATTATCCGCACCTGTTTCTGCTGGTGAGAAGGGAACATGTCGATGATCCGATTGACGGTTTCGGGGGCATCGGTCGTGTGAAGCGTACTCATTACGAGATGCCCTGTCTCAGCGCCGCTGAGTGCCACGGAAGCGGTCTCGGCATCACGCATTTCACCTATCAGGATCACGTCTGGATCCTGTCTGAACACCGACCTGAGGGCGGTATTCCAGTTGTCGGTATCTATTCCCACCTCTCTCTGGCAGATACTTGCCCTGTTGTCTTTATGGAGGAACTCGATGGGGTCCTCTATTGTAACCACATGGCAGCGACGGTTTGAATTGATGTGGCTGATCATTGCGGCAAGAGTAGTCGATTTTCCGCATCCTGTCGCACCGGTGACGAGAACGAGCCCTCTCTGCTCGAGTGATATCTCGCTGACAATCGGCGGCAGACCCAGATCATCGATAACAGGGATTTCGAATGGGATCTTTCGCATCACCAGGGCGGGTGTACCACGCTGCCAGAAGACGTTGACTCTGAACCTGGCCTTGCCGGCAAGTGAGTGGGCCAGATCTATTTCATGACCGTTCTTAAACTTCTCGAACTGCTGCTCATTGAGAACTTCGCTGATTATCTGATCGATGTGTTCAGGTTTGAAGGCGGTGAAACCGGGAGCGTGGATGATCCTGCCGCCCTCCCTGATTATCGGCGGGCTTCCGACCTTGAAATGGATATCGCTTACATCATCGGTGACCAGAGTGGAGAGAATCTTGTCAACACCCTTTTCCTGAGCCATACAAACCCTCCCTGGTTACGTAGGAACGAACCTCATCTGGAGTAAGATATCTTGTATTAATGCTCTGGGCAAACCGCTCTCTGAGATCCGTTGAAGAGATGTGCAGCCCCGGAATCGTGAATATCTCGATACGTTCGAGAAAGCGTTTGTCGACTTCAGCGGCAGTAAAACCCGGGCGAGTTCCAACGACCACCCTGGCCATGTTGAGGAGCCTGTCGGGGTTCTTCCAGGTGTGGATCTCCATAAGGCTGTCCATCCCCAGTATGAACACTGGCCGCTGTCCCCCCCGGACAACGTTTTCGATGAGATCCACAGTGTACGAGAACTCGTTCTCCGGCTCCAGATCTGCGATCCTGAAACCGGGGTTACCTGCGATTGCGAGCAGGATCATCTCCCGCCGGTGCCGGTATGGAGTTAGGTGAACTCTTTCCTTATGGGGCGGTTTACGAGAGGGTACGAAGAGAACCTCGTCGAGTTGGAATCTGAGCCGGGCTTCTTCCGCGAGTACGAGATGACCGTAATGAGGTGGATCGAACGTTCCCCCCAGCAGGCCTTTCATCGCTGTACGGCTTCCAGCCCCTCGTTTGCAGCCTCTACCTGTTCTTCAGTGAGATCGCACTCATCGAGGGCCATCTGGTAGAATATTCTGGCGGAGTACCGGTTATCCGTCTCACGGTAGACGTCTGCGAGTGCGATGAGCACTTCTCCCCTGCAGGATGTCTGACCGTAATCATCGAGGGCTTCTCTCAGGTAGAGTATTGCAGCGTCGTATTTCGCTCTTCGGCCATAGAACTGCCCCGTGAACAGAGCCCTCCTCGAGAGGTAGTTGTACATGCTGTCCTGAAGGGCAAGAGCTTCCCCTGAGAGTTCGGAACCGGGAAAGTTGAGGAAGAAGTAATCCAGTTCATCCGATGCCTCCAGAACCGGTGTGAGATCCTTCCGGTAATCCCGCTTCTGCATCCACAGGGTCCTGACCAGCATCAACTGGGCATCGTCCGCCCAGATGCTCCTCGGGAATTCGTTCACGACCCTCCAGAGATAGAACTCGGCATCTGCCCAGATGCGACGCCCCGCTTCGGCGCAACCAAGGCGATAGATGTACATGTCCGTGTTGGACGCTCCCGGATATGTGAAGAGCATCTCCGTGTAGAGCTGTGCTGCCTCGTTGAAATGCCTCTCGTTGTAGGCTGTTTCAGCCAGCTCCTCCATCTGCTCGACGGATAATCCTCTGGAATCGTAAGATCTTCCGCATGAGGCTGCCATGAGCACTGCGATCGGTATCGTTAACATTCTGAGCTTCTTCATGGGACCTTTCAGGTCAGGGAATCAGGTAGAGAAGCGAATCGCGCCTTGCGGCAGCTATAATCGCTGCCTGCGACGTGAGACTGGGTGATACCTGGCAGGCGTTGCGGTACCATTGCAGAGCCTGGGAGGCATCACCTGCCCTCTCGGCAATCTCACCGAGGATGACGGCTGCCTCGACCTGTTCTCCGACGAAATCAGAGTTCCAGACCTCCAGGAGCTTCTCCCTTGCCAGGCTTTCTCTGCCCTCATCCATATCACTTCTGGCAAGCTCGAGCAGAAGCTCCATTCTCCTGAGTCTCCAGCCTGGGTCTATCCCTCCGAGCCGATCCAGTTCCGTAAGAACATCGAGTTCCTCCCGCGGTCTGTCCACGTAAGGCAGCAGAATGGCACGCGCTCTCAGTATCGCTTCTCTCAGATCCGTTCTGACAAGTGATATCCTGTCCAGTTCCACCAGGTGTTTCTCAGCTGTGAGCGCCAGGATGCTGTCGGCGGAAGGTGTGCCGAAAAGGCTGTCGGAAAGAGAGGATACCTGCGATAAGTGGTTTCCCGCATAGGTTCCACGAAGGAGCCATTCCTCCTCGAAGATCTGGTCCATGTTCTCTATTTCGAGAGCCTTACCGAAAACGTTATAAGCCTGAAGAGAATCCCTGTCCCGGGTCATTTCCCATCCCAGGCGCCGCCACAGTTCGCCGATGATCGCTGGCTCGACGTCACCTCTGTTCTCATCGAGCGCGGTCAGAGCTTCGAGAGCCATCTGCCTGTACGTTCTGCTTCTCTCCGCCTGTGCGGCAAGAACTGCAACCTCTGCATACTCCAGCTGAATCACGGGATCGTATTCACTTGAGCCGGTAATCTCTTCGTAGAGCATGAGCGCCTGTGAATACCTTCCGGCCTGGAAGAGAAGCCTGGCCTGATCGAGCCTGTTCTCTCCCGGTTGGCCGTTATCACACGAAAGCAGGAGGAAGATGAGCGGCAGAAACGGAAGAACCCGCATCATTCCGCTCTGCTTGAGTAGAAGAGGTAAATGAGGCTGGCAACCACTCCCGTGACGACCAGGGGTTCGAGGATTCCGCCACCATCACCGCTGATCTCTCCCTCGGAAAGCCAGTTCCAGTCCTCTGCGCCCTCGAGCACGTCGAGTTCGGAAACGGGAACGATGTCCGAATCCTCGGCACCGGATCTGATGGAGACGATTATCGTACCCCCGCTGTCAATCAGAGTGGACGAGAGTTCGCAGATGGCAATTCTCTCGACTCTCTTCTTCCCGAATATCCATGACCTGGAAGTATCTCCGTACCGCACGGCAAGGTCCATCGCCCTTATACTCAGAACGCTGTTGGAAGCACCCTCGCGTCCGGCGATAACGGTCAGACCTCTGCCGGTGAGAACTGATTTGATGGTCTGTTCGACGAGCCAGTTGGCTGGATGCTCACCTTCAATCTCTATTGTAAACGTGTCTATGCCCTGCTGGGCTATGGTTTCGGCCAGTGATGAACAGGCCTCTTCAACCGTGGCTTCAACAAGATCAAGATTAGTGGGGTATCCCCCCCCGAGGCAGACAGCTGCCAGCAGAATCCGTATCATCGATCTCCCCTGCCTGGTGTTTTACCAAAACGTAACAACAGCAATATTCTATTCTCTGGAACGTACCTCTGAAAAGCCCTGGATAAAGGGCTCGGGTTCGAGAAGGACATCACTGCCCCGGCACTCGGTAACCTTTCCTCTGACAACCTTCCCGGAAACTACCTTTCCCGAGAATACGCAACGACAATCTATATCCGGGGCATCCCATATCGTATGCCCGAATTCGGATGAATCCGCAATGGCTTCTATTATCCTGTTCTCCATCCATGCTCCCCAGTCGTTGAGGATGCTCTCGGAAACTGAGCCGATCAGCATCAACCGCTCGTCCACGACGTCAGAAGAAATCTGATCCATACTCTCCTGAACACGTTTGTACTCGAGGGTTCCCTCCTCCGGATAGTATGGAAAGGCGACAAGGTTCCTGATGCAGTCCCATCGTGTGAGGAATTCGAGCAGCTCCGAGAAGTCTTCCGCCGTCTCACCGGGGTATCCGGTAATGACAGTGATCCGTGCGGCTATTCTTTCAGAAGCACTGTCAACGGCCTCGAGAATATGGTTAAGGTCATCCGTGCGGTAACCTCTCCCCATTCTCTTGAGTACCGAATTCGATACATGCTGAATCGGCAGATCTACGTACGGCATAACGTTCTTTCTCGCACACATGAGATCGATAACCTGAAATGGAAAACGGGCTGGATGAAGGTAGTATAGCCGCCACCATACGTTTGGATGCAGCATGGAGAGCTCATCGACGAGGTCGACTAGCCCCCTTCCCTTCCACTCCCAGCGGGCCGAATCCTGTGCAACCAGCCCTATCTCGCGTGCTCCCGATGCTGCCAGCCGTTCCGCATCCGAGAGTATCGTTGCATGATCAACGGGTTTGAAAGAACCTCTGATCAGGGGAATCGTACAGTATGCGCACCTGTTGCTGCACCCGTCAGCTATTCGAAGAAATCTGCTGGATCCGCCTGAAGAAAAGGGCAGAACTCGTGCTGAAGCATGACCCAGCCATTCGAGCAGTGCCCCGGTATCTCCAGGACCGATAACCAGCTCGAAATCCTCCAGTCCTCCCGATCCGTCATCTCCGAACCTGCCCGGCAGACATCCGGCGAGAACGAGCTTCCTGCCCTGCGCTGAGGCCTTCCACTGAATCACGTCGGCAATTGCCTCAACTGACTCTTCGATCGCGGGTGAGATGAATGCGCAGGTGTTCAGAAGGAGCAGATCAGCCTTTTCCGCATCCTGTACGAGGCTCCATCCTGCAGCATGGAAGCAGCCTGCAAAACGCTCCGAATCCGCTTCGTTTTTCGGACAGCCGAGTGTCAGGATGTATGCACCCGGCAATCAGAACTCCCCTGAGTCGATAAGCTCAAAGTCTTCGGGTACGGTCATGGTAAAGAGATCCGGGGGTACTTCCCGCATTACCTGCATATCCTGCATCGTATAGGAAACGATGTTGTTGTTCACGTCCGTTGTTCTGAAGAGCCATGGCAGACTGTCTGAAATGGAGTAACCCACTGTCATGGACGAGATACCCTCCCCAAGGTCTCCCGACAGGCTGACGATCATGCTGTCACCCAGCATATCGAAGCTGCCGACCAGTGTCGTATCCGAGCAACGCTCGAGCATGTGCAGAAAACTCCCCGGCTCCCCTCCCCGGTACAGAATGACCTGCCGAAAAAAGGGATCAAGCGAGTACAGGTGCTCTCCATCGAATCCCATCTTCTTGCCGGGGGGGTCGCTGTATTCGAAGAGAAACAGGTTTGGAGGAGCCAGGTACAGAACACCGCTGCTGGTCTCCTCCTCGAGTGTGAGAGCCCAGATATCGGTCTGCACGAATTCACACGTGAGCAGAGCGGCGTTCTCCAGGCGTACCGTAACGGGCTCGAGAGGCAGCACTGAGCTCAGTACTGCAATGATAAGGGTAATGACTGTCACTGTTACGGCAACCTCTCAGTGGTTCAGGGACCTGGCGCACTGTTCGAAACGGAGGCTTCGGCACCGACGATGATGACCACACCTTCGTAACCCGGAACGATGGAATTAGTGAGTTCGCTTCCCGGCTGAACGGGAACGGTTTCCGGGCGTGTGAGCCATACCGACAGCGAGTCAGCTATTTCACCGGCCTGCTGCAATCCCCCGTCGGGATAGAGAACGAGGGTTATCTCGGGAGCACCTTCGTCAGGGATGATCTCGACTTCAAGCCCTCTCGCCCTGAGTGCGGAGGATATCCTGTTCATAACAGGAACTACCGCCTGACGTCCCACGAGTACAGCCGAAGTGGCAACGAGAAAGGTGTTGTCAGGCTGGATAACGGTTGCACCATCAGCCAGATCGGCATCGATCCGCCTGACTGCCAGCCTGGCATCCTCTGCAAGAGGGGAGTCGGGGAATCTGTACACTACACCGTTGAATTCATCCCTTGCCCTGGAGAGGCTACCCCTGAAGTAGCACTGGCATCCTCTGGAGAATACGAGGACATCCGTCTCACCCGAGAGGAGACCGTCGCCATCAACGGCGTTCTTTTCGGCATCGCAGCCGATCATCAACAATCCCAGAAGAAGCAATGTCGCTGTTTTCAAACCTTTCCCTCTCCATTGTTCTCATCTTCATCCTCGTCAGGCAGAGGTTCGGTTTCGGGTTGAATGAGCACATCCCGCGCTTTACTGCCCAGGAATGGCCCGACAACCCCTATCTGCTCGAGCATGTCGATCAGACGTGCCGCCCTTGCGTACCCGACACGAAGCCGTCTCTGAAGAAGAGATACAGAGCCCTGCTGATGCTTGATGACGAGCTCCTGTGCCTGCTGCAGCAGTGGGTCATCGAGTTTTATCTCGGTTGCAGCCCTCAGGTTCCCTGCCTCTTCTTCTGGCAATACGAACTCGAAAGGCAATGACGGCTGTTTCTGCCAGTGATTGACTATTCGCCTGATCTCATCGGTTGAGATGTATGAACCATGGATTCTGTGCGGCTCAGGCGAGGCCGAGGGCAGGAAGAGCATGTCACCGTTTCCAAGCAGCTTCTCCGCACCGTTCATATCCAGAATCGTCCTTGAATCGGTCTTGGACTGGACGTTGAATGCGATTCTCGATGGGAAATTCGCCTTGATCATTCCCGTGATCACATCGACAGACGGTCTCTGTGTTGCGACGACCAGGTGAATTCCGACTGCCCTGGACATCTGGGCAAGACGTGCGATTGGAGTTTCCACCTCGTTGGCGGAGACCATCATGAGATCGGCCAGTTCGTCTATGATGAGAATGATATAGGGAATCCTCTCATCTTCGGACTCCGCGGTTATCTTGTCATTGAACTCGGTTATTGATCTGACGCCTTGTCTTGCGAGTCTCGAGTACCTGGTCTCCATCTCCGCGACAAGTGCATCCAGCAGTATCTTCGCTTTCGATGTCTCGAGAATTATGGGAGCCCAGAGATGGGGAATCCCCTCGTAGACTGAGAGCTCGAGCATTTTCGGATCCACCAGCGCAAGGCGTACTTCGTGCGGAGTCTTGGTCATCAGGACGGTACAGATGATCGAATGTATACAGATGCTCTTGCCTGAACCGGTAGCACCGGCGATCAGGAGATGGGGCATTCTGCATATATCAGTGGCAAAGGGCTCTCCCTCCAGCCGCTTTCCGAGTGCAATGGGAAGTCTGTGCTCCTTGGACTTCTCGATGATCTCACCGAGGTAGACCGTCTCCGGTTCGGGGTTGGGAACCTCGATACCCACAGCGCCCTTACCCGGCACCGGGGCCAGTATCCTGATCCGTTTCGCAGCCAGGGCAAGGGCCAGATCGTCAGCCAGATTGAGTATCCTGTTTATCTTCACTCCCGGGCCCGGGATCAGCTCGAATCTGGTCAACACGGGACCCGGATAGCTGCATGCAAACTCACACTCCACCCCGAAATCAGCAAGTTTCTCGATGAGTAAATCGGCCCTCTCCCTGATCTCCCTCTCGGATTGACCTGTTCTTGCCACCGGCGGTGGAACGGTAAGAAAAGAATCCTCGGGAAGCACGTACTCCAGGGATTCACCAGTCCTTTCTCCCGCAGAAAGGGGCTTTGTGGATTGAACCGATTTGCGGGATCCGGATGAAACAGGTTTACGATCATCGGATTTCGCGAATGGAGGGAACACCTCCGGTACGGTCTTCTTCTGCTTTGACCAGACGTTTGCGACCGAAGCCACGTCGGGAACAGCTTCCATCTGCAGTGAATCAGGAATTCTGACCGCTCCGGTCTTCTTCTTCCGTGAGTCCCGCAGGCTGCCGAAGAATTTCACGATCCTTCCGAAATCCTCGACAAGATCCCATCCCGTCACGACAACGAGAGTCGCAATGAAGCAGGTGAGCAGGGTGAGATAGGCAATCGGAGCACCCAGCAGGTCGAGAACGGCTTCGGCAAGACCACCCGCAATGTGTCCGCCCGGCGCATCGACAAAGGCCAGTGAAAACCTGCTGCCGATAAGCGATACGATCGAAGCAAGGAAGTAAGCTATCAGAAAGCCACCCGCTACGATCCTGTACCCTTTCTCAGCAGCCCTCAGGCGAAGGATCCATGCTCCCGTCTGAAAGAGCAGAAGGGGAACGAAGAACGAGAGGTAGCCCATGCTGTCATAGAAGAACACCCTTACGGTGTTCACGAACCCCCTCGTTGGAATGAGCAGCACGAACAGAATGGCCAGACCGGTGAACACGGTCAGTATGAAGAACAGGTTCTTCAGGCTGTTCTCGTTCTTCTTCTTCTTGCGCTTCTTTTTAGCCGTCATGTCTGTCTCACCGTATTGCCCTGTGAATCGGCAGGATAAGCGGGATCGACTTCCCATCTGCTGTCAACGTTGTATCTGTAGCGAATAGTCTGACCTGCAGGCAGAATCAGCTCGGCTACCCAGCTCCCGTCCGGAAGCTTCTGCATGGGACATTCCGATTCATCCCAATCGTTGAAGGAACCGATCACGGACACGTAGTCCGCGTTGCGGGCGCCAAGACAGAGGAAATCGACTCTTACGCGGCTTGCAAGACTCTGTTGAACCGCATCCTTGAGCGCATCGTACGGCCGGAAATGCGGTCTGATACGGGGAGGGATCTCGATCACTCCCTCTCCCTGGGGGTTTCTTGCCCTGCGCATCCTGCCCCTCCTGGTCTCGAAACAGCCGAACCCGCGCATGTAGATGCTGTCACCGGCACATAGAGTCTCGGTGATAACATCGAGCATGCTGCCCAGGACCGACTGCACTTCCCTGAGCGTGAGACCCGTTCTCCTGGCGATGTCCCTGGCAAGCTCTTCCCTTGTCATGCTTCCCCCCGGTATAGGGTATCTCTCCATTACAACGGTTGTTGGCTGAATATACCAGCTGATCTTCACCGTAAACAGGGTTACGATGGATCACTCCCTACAAACCGCACTCGTACCGTCCGCGTTCGAGTATATTCACCCCTGCACATAACAGAGCTTCACTTAGTATGGAGATGGAATGACCGGCTTCAATGGAATCATCTGCCTTGCAGGTCCTCCCTGCTCGGGAAAAACCTCGACGGGTCTCCAGCTTTCAAAGCTCCTGTGCACCCCATTCACCGATATGGACGATGTAATCGAAGCAGAGGAACTGCGGCCTGTCCACAGGATATTCTCCGAATCGGGCGAATCGGCTTTCAGAAAACAGGAATCGGAGTGCCTGAGATCAGCACTCGGATGGAGACCACAGGTATTGGCACTGGGCGGCGGAGCGCTTCTCGACCCGGACAACCTCACGCTTGTCGAGGAAAGATCGCTGCTGATCACTCTCTTTGCCAGGGATGACGTCATAGTCGAGAGATGCACCGGTGAATCGAGACCACTCGCCCTAACCGCGGATTGTCTTCGAGAACTCCTCGAATCCCGCAGGGAGCACTACCTCTCCCTCCCCAACAGGATCGACACGGAAGGGCTTACGCCAAGCGAGGTAGCTGCCAGAATAGTGGAGACTTTTCCAATTTCGTAGCACTGCTTTATCAAGCTACTCTATCACCACGAAGCGTTCTGCTGCAAAGAAGTCACCTGAGATCATCCTGCAGAAGTACATCCCCGGTGAGAGGTCATCAAGCAGAACATCGTGATATCCCGTGGAGTACTCATCCCCATGAATCTCTGTGACGAGCCGACCTGACAGGTCGAAGATGTAAAGGTCGACGGAAGCGGGCTCGATCAGACCGAACCTTACGGTGGGAGTTGAAGCAGGATTTGGCACAATGGGAAGCAGTGAAATCGCATGAAGAATTGGTTCAGTAGTATCCCCGATGCTGACTGGATCCCAGGTTATGGTGATATCATTTAGCGAGGGAGTAGAATCTGGATCAGATGTCTCCAGTATCGCTCTGTACTGAACGTATTGATCTCCATCCGTCAAAATGCCATCCAGAAGGCAGGGAATCGTGAGCGTGTCAGACCAGGCCCCCATTACCGTGTAATCGTCAGATGCTCTGACCTGGAAAGAAACAGAGGTTCCCGAAGGAGACTGAGAGTTCCACTCTAGATAATCCCAGTCGGGATTCCCCTGGGTATCCAGAATACTGGATTCAAGCGAACCTTCAGGTGAATACGCAGTAAGATCCCACCAGATGATGGTGTTGCCCCAATCAGCAGCACCGATGACGTCCATATTGCCATCCCCGTTTAAGTCCTTTGAATAAACGGAATTGGCTCCGTTGAAGTCCCCCTCAACGGTATGCTCGGTCCAGGACGTGCCAGATCCGTCGATATTCTCCCACCAGGTGATGTCATCGCTATTTGAGGCAGTACCGAGGACGTCCATATCACCGTCGCCGTCTACGTCTGTCGAGTAGACGGAATTGGCACCATCGAAGTCCCCATCAACGGTATGCTCGGTCCAGGATGTGCCCGAGCCGTCGATATTCTCCCACCAGGTGATGTCGTCAGCCACCAGGGCAGCACCAAGGATGTCCATATCACCGTCGCCGTCTACGTCCTCCGAGTAGACGGACCAGGCACCGTCGACGTCCCCATCAACGGTGTGCTCGGTCCAGGATGTTCCCGAGCCGTCCATATTTTCCCACCAGGTGATGTCGTCATCCCAGTTAGCGGCACCTAGCACGTCCATATCACCGTCACCGTCTACGTCCTCTGAGTAAACGGAAG
>CBDUZS010000022.1:0-40455 GCA_965371785.1 uncultured bacterium | reverse complement strand
AGTGATGCAGATGTAATCGGTGTAATAATGGCCGGCGGCAAAGGGACCAGATTCTGGCCTGCCTCAACTACGGGAAAGCCGAAGCAGTTCCTCAGACTCCTCGGGCAGCGGAGCATGCTTCAGCTCACTGCCGACAGGCTGGAGCGCCTCTGCGGCAGGGAAAGGATCATCGTTATTTCTAGCAGCAGGCATGGAGACCTCGTCAGGGAGCAGCTGCCCTGGCTTTCGAGGGAAAATCTCCTCCTCGAACCATCCGGACGGAACACGGCTGCCTGTGTTGGATGGGCTGCGGAAACACTTTTGAAACGAGGTCTGCCCGACAGCGTCATGGTTGTCGTTGCCTCAGATCACAGGATTGAGCCGGTTTCCGGGTTTTGCTCAACGATGGAAGCAGCGATAGCACTCGCCACGGAGGGCTGGCTTGTCACAATCGGTATTGAACCGGTCCGGGCTGCCACCGGATACGGCTACCTCGAAGAGGGGGAACCCCTTGGAGATGGAGCATGGAGAGTCTCCCGCTTCCGCGAGAAGCCTGACAGGGAGACCGCGGAAGAATACTTCAGATCCGGAAAGTACTTCTGGAATTCGGGTATGTTCGTCTGGAGAGTTGACAGAATTCTCGACGAAATAGGCAGGCACATCCCTGACCTGCTCGATGGACTGGCAGCCATCTCCGGGCAGATATCCCCACCTCTGAACAGGTACGACGCTCTTCCATCCGTATCGATCGACTGCGGTGTGATGGAAAGAGCGGACCGGGTTCTCATGATCAGGGCGCAGTTCGAATGGGACGATGTGGGTGACTGGCCTGGTTCGCGGAGAGCAGGAGTGGGCTGTGGTGATCTGATCAGCGTCGACAGCGATGATTTTACCGTTTGGAACGAGGGAGGCAGGTTGACGGTGCTCATGGGCGTGCACGGAATCACGGTTGTCGAGACGGATAGTGTTACCCTCGTGATGAGTGATGAGCACGCACAGGATCTCAGAGAGTTCGTGGCGAGGATAGAGGAGGAGAGACCCGATCTGATCTAGATGATGCTTACAGTGGCGCCCAGCGGCAGCCACCGGTAAGCCCAGCCTGCAGTGAACCTGCCAAGCCTGATGCAGCCATGAGAAACCGGTTCCCCGAGACGAGCTTCTGCCTGTGTAGTAGCCTGGTGCATCCCGAGTTCTCCCGATTCTTCGAAACAGATCCACCATGGCATACGCACCATGTAGGTGCTGGACATCGGTGCTCGCCTCCTGTAGCGAACGTAGTAATCACCCTCGGGAGTTCCATGTCCCTGTCTGCCCGTAGAGACCTGAACAATGTTCGCTTCCCTGCCGTCCTCGAGGAAGACCGCAACCTGCAGATCGAGCAGGATTCGAACCTCACGCTGCCGAATCTCCTCACCAGGCTGCATCGGTTGAAGCGTGCCTGAGGTCAGCAGCATTGCAAGAACCATTTTGAGGAAGTACAGGGCCGTTCCCAACGGCAAACCTCTTTTCCACCTTGTCCATAGTGCCCAGGTACCCTGCGAACATGAGCCCTCAGGGTCAAGTGCGTTGACTTCAACCGCCTGAATAGTCAAATTCCGGAATGTTTATGGAATACATGGAATACCGTTCCGATCGTGTGTCCACGAATGGAGGAGTGCTTTGAAAAAAACAGGTCTTGTCCTTACGGTTACAGCGGGGCTATTGATCCTCGTATCCTGTTCCTCTCCAACCGTTACCAGCCTCAAAGTATATATACAGAGTGGTGAGTACGAGGAGGCCATCCATCTGGCAGACAGTGTAATCGCAGCAGATAACGAGGACATCAACGCCGAGCTCTGGATGTGGCGGGGACAGGCGATGGGTCTCATGGGGAACTCTCAGGGCGCCGCCGAGTCCTTCACCGAAGCCTACAGGCTCGATCCGGCAATAAGGGGCGAAATCGAAGATTACTGGTCCGTTTTCTACAACACCGCCTCGATTGAAGCTTCAGGAGGCAACGTCAGTGCCGCTTTCGAGACCCTCGAGACCGGAAAGATGATCTTCCCTTCAAGACCCGAATTCGACCAGCTGATGGGAGACATCGAGCTGAACCAGGAACACGACGAGGCTGCCTTCGAGTACTTCATGAACGCATGGACGCTTTCTGAAGCACTGATAGAAAACCTGCAGGTCCTGGTCGATGAGACATTGGATGATCCCTATATGCTTACCTTCTGGGAAGAAGAACTAGAAGGAGCGATAGTCAACGGTATCCTTTCCCTTTACAACGCTGGTGCGATAAGCATTTCGCTCTCATCGGACATCGAAGACGAAGCCGAGAAGGCTGTCCTCATCGGCATGGCATTGGATGCATACAACACGGCACTCGAACACGACCCCGCCAACACCGAGATTCTAACTGCCATTGCAGAAGTACACCTTCTCACGGGAGACTTCGAGCGGGCGCTGGGAATTTTCGATCAGGCTCTTCTCGGCGTTGAGCAGGGTGTTGCGGAGGGTTGGCTTACCGAAGATGAAGCGAAGGAGATGATCGGAAACATCAGGCTGACGAGAGGGTTCGCCCTGCTCGAGATGGGAGAGTACGAGGAGGCTATTGCCGAACTGAACGAAACCCTCGAACTCCTTGGCGGGGAATACAACGTTCTCGCAAACGTAGCCCATGCATTCTTCCAGATGGAGAACTACGAGGAATCTCTGAACTACCTCGACGATATAGTGATCATGGGCGGTGTAACAGATGATCAGCTCGCGTACACGCAGTACATGAGGTTCGCCTGTTACATCAGGCTGGAAGAAGACCAGGATGCCGCAGAGGCTCTCGAAACCGCGCTCGACTTCGATCCCGACAACGCCGGATACTGGGAATTCCTTGCCAGCACGTACAGCAGACTCGGTAGAAGGTCCGATGCACTGAGAGCCATGCAGAAAGCAACCGATCTCAGAGGGAACTAGCTTACAAGACCGATCAAGGGAGGGGCGCATCTTTGCGCCCTTTTCTTTTCAGTCCGAGAGCAGAGCCTCCATGAGCTGCATCCTTGCAAGCACTTCCGGAGGTTGTGGCTGCCCACTTCCGGACAGCAGCACGTACTGTTCGTATGCAGCGTCTACTTCCCGCATGCGCCACAGGCAGTCAGCGTAGAGAATCCGTGCTCCCCGGTACCCTGGAGACATTCTCATCAGCATGTTGAAATACCCGGCTGCCGGTTCGAACCTGCCTGCCATCCATTCGATCCTGCCCTTGGATTCGAGTGTGAATGGTGTAATAGCCATCGATATAGCCTCATCAGCCAGCACTACAGCCATGGAGTCGTCGCCGGTGAGGGCAGAGATCATGCCCGCTGCCCCAAGAGCCCAGGAGTGAAGGCTGTCCATCTCCTCGAGCGAGCGAGCAAGAAGCATGTCCGCTTCGTCCCCCATTCCGCAGACTAGCGCTGCAGAAGCGACGACGAGCAAACCTTCCGGAGTGTTGAAGCCATCCCTCAATCCCCGTGCGAGCACTTCGGATGGAAAAAGGAGTGAAGGATAGATCGATTCGGCAGTCGCAGAGCCTTTCCCGTATTCGCTCCAGAGTAAGATACTCCCCAGCAGGACCGGATCGTCGAGAACGTCTGCGGCCGTCAGCGCCTCCTCCAGCCTGTTCTGTCTGACAAGGCTCCATACCTGTATGGTGATCAGCTGTTCCGGGCTGCCCGCTCCGGGTGATTCACCGTTCAGAGCGAGCAGCATGGAAGCTCTGAGGTGTTCATGCCGTAACTCCCGTGCAAGCCTGCCCGCTTCGTCGAGATCACCATGCTGCAGATTGACGGCGATGCGGAGAACGGAGGCGATTCCGAGGTTCAGCGGTGGAGACGCCGCTCTCTCGAGGTCGGGCAACCATGAGGGCGGTATCCTGTAGAGCGGGTATGAGAGCACTCCTGCTATATCCAGGGGGTCGATGTTCATCATTGCAAGTTCGCTCAGGCCAAGAGAATCCAGATGATCGATTCGAACGTAGACTACCGTCAGATCATCCCAGAAAAGGGGAGCCCATCCGGGAAGGCGGGAGAGGAGCCATGCAGATGATCTGCCATCGTCGGGCCAGTCGAATATCGCGAGATCTATCCCCCGGCGCTGGATTGTTCTCAGCTGATCGAGCGCATGCGTCGAGTCGGCCTTTGCGAGAAGCAGGTACTCCCTGTAGAAGCTCTCCGGATAGAGAAGGCATCTCCCGTCCATGTAGAGCAGAAGATCCTCTCCGAATCGGTACTCGAGGTATCCCGATACTTCGTTCGTATTGAAGACCGTCGACTCGAGGAGAGCGGGATGCTCTTCCATGAAATCGGCGAACTCCACCGGATAGATATCCCAGTCGACATGGAGCCCAATCTGCCGTGGCGGCCCTACTTCCCGCGGGATTCCCAGAACGAATGGCAGGATTGCTGCGCAGGTTAGCAGTCCTGCCGGGATCCAGACCTTGACCCTTCCAGGGATGATCGGAGCAATCCATGCTATTGCTGCAAGGGAGAGAAGCTCGATGTTCCTGGCGGCAAAAAGGCTGGCTACGGAGAGAAGTGCAACACCGACGATACCCGAAAGCGATGCCCTCTTCCTGAAAACGATTACTAGAACGATTGTTGCCGCAAGCATAACGAGGAGGAGAAGAGCGGTTCTCGAGATGGCATGCTCCGGCTGATACCGCGGATCGAAGGGACTCCACCATTCCCTTATGGTTTCCCGGAACAGGGGTTGTGAGAGAAACGACGGCAGGTACTCGAGGGAACGGAAGCCGTTAGGGTGAATCCCCGAAACGAGCAGTGCGGAGAATGGCAGGATCAGTTTCTTCGCTGTTTCCCTCCATGCGATATCCCGGCACCGGTCGAGCACCGGAAGGAAGAGCAGGAAAGGTCCCATTACGAATCCGGCATGTGTGTTCACCCAGAGAACCTGCAGCGGCAGGAAGAGCAGAAGGTTCCTCAGGATACTCCTCTGTTTCCCGGAAAGGAGAAAGAGGTAGAGGCCGAAGAAGAGAATCGTGAACACGTGTGGACGTACAATCCATCTCGCATGGCATATCGAGAATCCTGCGATTGCCACGAGTATCGTTACGGGGACCGATCCGCCCTTTCTTCGGGCAGCCATGATGGTGAGGAAAACCGCTGCCGTTACGATAAGCGCCTTCAGGAATATCAACCCGGCCTCACCTGCGTGCTTCCAGGCCAGGGCGAACGATACTTCCGCAAGCCATTCCTGCTGTACCCATGTGCTGCCGTGCTCCGTGTACGTGAATGGATCCTGTGTCCTTATGGAGAGTGTCTCCAGGATATCTTCTCCGTTACGGAGATGCCAGAAGATGTTGCCGTTATGGACCGGTGTAAGGCAGTACAGAAAAACCGTTGCGAGAAGCCCCGCAATCAGCAGCCTGTCACCCACTGCGGCACTAAAGGTTTTCAAGAAGACCTTCTATCCTTTCCACTGTCGTCCCGGTAGAAGCCCAGTAAAGAGCTATCCTGCCGAGACTGTCTGCCGCGGACCGGTCAGGTTCCTGAAGAGCCCTTCGTATCCAGGCTTCGGCAATGCCATCGCGTGTTCTGCGGTCGACGATCCTGCCCTCGAAACGGAATATATCGAACCGCTCCCATTCGATGTCGTGATCCGATGAAACGAAGAGAAGACCTTCGAGAGTGAAACCGGGATCTGTCCAGGCTCTCGTCGAATACACTTCCCTGCCTCCCACATCTGCAGGAAGGGGATGGTCCAGATCCAGATGGAAGTAATTACCGTACAGGTCTGAGGGTATGACATCAGGGCGTAGATCGTCAGTATCAAGAAGGTAGGCAAGGTAAAAGGTATCGTGGGAGATGGTGCAGTAGACGGAGCCCGGACCGACGCTGCCCAGCATGTCTCGCGAGAGAAGCCAGGCAGAGTTGTCGCCGGAGCGCTCTGCGCCTTTCAGGCCTGACAGGACTGCCGCGATGACACTAACGATTATAGCAGCTCTGACCGTCCTGTTCACGTTCCAGACCCTGCTGATCCCCCGGGCCGCAAGAAGACTCACGGGGAGCAGGAGGATCCAGGCCATGCTGTCGATGTCGTCAGCCTGGTACACTGAGAGAAATAGAAGCCCGGTGAGTACTGCAAGTAGAATTCTCTTCGATTTACCTGCTCCGGCCACTGCGAGCAGAACGAGCAATAGCCCCGTGAACAGGCCGATACCTGCCGCAGCCATGGCAAGGCCGTCGAGTGAAGGCGCAGACAGCCTGTTTCCGTAAAGACCGAAGTAGCTCAGCAGGTGTGGAATACTGTCCGGTCGCGTGTAGTGCGCAACCCCGGCAAGGCTTGCTCGGAGGGGCGTGTAGAACCATAGCGAGACGGGAATGAGTGCCGGAACCAGCCATCTGGATCTCATCCTTCCGGAGTAAACGAGCGGGAACAGGATGAGTGCAGCCGGATGTCCTCCGAACACGGCAAGGGAGAAAAGGTACGGACCCGCCCTCGTGCTCCTGTACGCAATTGCACACAGAATCAGGAGTATGGCGAGTGTGTGCACTTCGAGAATGACCATCTGGGAAAGGACGGGCGGCAGCGTCAGGAGGAGCAGGGGACCGGCCAGGGAACCTGCACGGCCTGCTCCTAGACTGCGAAAGGCAAGAGTGCCAATCCAGTACGCCACTGCGGCCAGAACACAGTTCAGGAGTCTGAGCAGAACATAGGAGTGGCCGAGTGTCATCCCTGTGAGCCTTACGAGCCACAGGAAGAGAGGGTAGCCGGGAGGGTGTGTGATATCGAGCCTGCATCCGGCAACGGCGAATTCCGCTCCGTCGATTGCGTCGAAACGAACCGGGCCTGCCAGGAGAACGATGAGTCCGGTGAGAAGAGAGAGAATCGGAACCGAGTATTTTCTCAGCGTAGCCGACATAGAGAGTCCGGAAGGGGGTTGCTTTCCTCGAGATAGCTCAGCAGAGCGGGAGCTTCGGGGTACAGGGAGAGACCGTATCTGCAATTGGCTTCGAGGAGCTCCAATTCCCCTGATCGGAGAGCGCACTCGCAGGATAGCAGGAATGTCCTCAATCCCGGCTGCAAATCGGCGGCAAGCGCTCTCTCGGAATAGACCAGAGCGGAGTCTGGCTTTCCTGACGCAAGGAGCCACATGGAAGCCGTTTCCAGGATCTCGATCGAAGAGGGTCGAAGGGTCAGGCATCTGGTGAGCAGGTCTCTTCTGTCAGGTTCATCACCTGCCGTAACCGCTGCCCTCAGGCGGGAAGCCATCAGCTCGACTGAACCGGGAAACCTCTCGTAACCCATCCTGAACACTCTATCGTAGTCACCACCGCTGAGAGCCTGAAGACCGATTGCCCACACGTACTGTGATGTCGATGCACCCGGGATCTGCAGAGACGTTTCCGAATAGGAAACCGCGCCGATGGTGTCTCCCCGGGAGAGGTGGATCCGTGAGTAGGCCTGGAACAGCCCTGGTGAGGCTCCGAGGAGTCCGTGAAGGTGTTCCAGTCTTGTGGTGTTGCCGTCACCTACCGCCTGTGCCAGGAGAATATTGACAAGCCCTTCCATGTCCGGTGTGTCACTCGAAATCATGTATCTGTCCATCAGCTCCTTGAACTGCTCGTCGTCACCCTGGGTCAAACTGAGGTTGAGCCCCACTTTCAGCATTTCCGGAGAGGAGTCTCCCCTGATGGTGGCAACCGAGTAAGCCCACCAGGCCCGATCCCCCAGGCCGAGCAGGTGTGATGTTTCGGCGAGATGGAGAAAGCCGCCTCCGGCAGCTGCTTCAGAGCCTGCCGATACCAGACCGTAGGCTACCCGTGAACTTCGCGTGAACGTGTCCGTTGTCCTTGCCTGCCCGGAGAGGAATGCTCTTCCCGGGTCCGAAGGAACGAAGAAGGCTACAATGAGAATCACGCTTCCTGTCGAAAGCGCTACCTTCCTCCGATCATCGAACAGCCCTGCAATAAGCGAAGCAGCGAGAATCACTATCGGGATGGGAGATGTGAAGGCAATCGAAGCGGAAGAGGCAGCTGTAAGAAGGACAACGGGGTAGAGCAACATGCTCGAAAGCCGTCTCGGACCCGGAATGATCGAGAGGGCTGCCGCCAGACCGGTCAGTACGAAGGGAACCCAGCCGGATGCGGCAGCCACCAGCAATGCCGCCGTTAGAGATCCGAGCCTGTAGTTTCCCCGGAAAGCCCGAGAGACAAGGATCAGTATCGCTGCAGTGGTTGCTCCACAGAAGGACACTACATCGGCAAAGGTAGCCGTGCCGCTCGAAACTGCGGCAGCAGCTGCGAGAACGCCACCCGTAATCGGTATCAGGAACCCCCCAGAGTGGATCTTCAGGAAGGCGATGGCCCTTCTCCACTCACCTGGTCTGAGGATGGAGAGGAACCATCCCGATATCAGGAGAACGGGAAACACATCGATCAGAAATATCGTGTAGTGCGCTGCACCCGTCAGCGGTGCCTCGGTGACCGCATGCCATTGCATGAACGCCTGGACTCCGTCTGCCCATGGAAAGAGGCCCGAAAAGAGTACGTATATCAGGTACGGCCATGTGAAAAAGACCAGGAACACCGGTGCGAATACCAGAGTCGTTACAACTCCCCTGAACACACGCCTTCCCTCGGCAACCGTCGCCGTAAAGACACCGGCGAGAAGGCAGCCGATGACGGCCTCTATCCTTATCCCGGCCGTTGTTCCCGGAAGGCTGACCGACGGATTGAAGAAGTTGATCAGAAACAGCCCGGCGTTTGACTTTTCGAGTGGAAAATACCCTATGGATGAAGTCGTTCCGATGAGGAAGTCCAGCAGTGGAGGCAGCAGTGTGAGAGTCCATGCGAACACCATCAGTTTGAGCAGCTTTCCCAGTGGATACCCCGACAGGATGTGAAGGAGCCCCACGAGACCGGTCATGGGAAAAACGTATGCTATCGGGAAGTGAAAAACGAACGCCGGAGCAGTGAAAATGGAACCAAGCGAAGCGGCTTCCAGCAGGTTTCTGATGATAACCGTTGCTGCAAAAAGACCTGCAAGCTGAATCGGACTAACCTCTGAAGAGGCGATCCTTTCGATAAGCTTACGAAGAGTCAATTCAGTCCTTCACAAAGAGGGAGGGGAATCACGGACATGGCTGCAAGGCCGGGTATGCCCGAGGATATGGATGGCTCCCAGGGCAAACCTGACAACACCCTCACGGTTGCCAGAAAATCTGTGGGAGTCATACCGATGAGAACACCGTCATGTATGCCCGGCCCGGAGAAGACAGCCCACCCTCTGCCGGCATCGGGACCGGGCGGGGAATAGAAGGTTACCCTCAGCTTTCCCGAAGATGTCTGCTGCATCCACAGCTCGCAGATCCTGATGGCGGTCTCGATGTTTTCTGGCCATGTCCTTACGATGATGATGTCCGGCAAGTATTTATCTGCAAGACTGATTATGGCATGCTGTCTCTGGAGCAGATCTGTCCAATCGTATCCCTCTATCTCGGATGCCAGTTCGGGAGGATCGACTGCCGGATGATGGCTTGCCGATGTCAGGGAGGTGATCACGATGTTCTCCCTGCTGGATACGATGGTCTCCGCTTCGCAGTCTACGAGGAGAAGGAGTTTGTCAGATTCAAGAGCGTCGGCAATCAGCAGGTCCAGCACATCCGGTACGGAACCTGAGAAATCGGTGGCGAGCATACCGAAACAAACCGAGGAATCGGGGGAGAGACTTCTCGCGGTGGGGGGGAGAAGACTATTCTGTGGAAGGTCCTCTAGAACGATGAGAGCATGCGGCATCAGGAGTACATGGCCTTCAGCCGTCTGTTGCGTGGGCTCGTCTTCCCTGCTCGTGCACGATGCGCAGAAGGCGAGCAATGGGAAGATCAAAGGAAAAAGTTTTCTCACATGTCCTCCTGGGTTTTATTCGGAGACTTTGCGAAATATACGTAACCATCCTGCCTTCTGAAAGTACGGTTGGGCACTTGCAGAATCGCGGAAACAGATTAGACTTGTAGGAATCCGGTTCCACCTGGAGGGAGAGCGCACTGAGCCCACGCAAAACTGCTCAACGAGGGGAAAGCTACCTCTTCGTAGCGGTCCTGAATGACAAGATGAAGGAGCTCGACTGGATCAGGCGGCTGAACCCGGGGAGAGATCCTCTCAAAAGATGTATCAGGGTAGGCAGACTCTCCGGTGTACGACGTGTTTCGCAGATATTCTCGATGTGCAGCTTCGACGGGAAAGTAAGCCTGCTTCACGGCCTGACCAGGAAGTACGATGCAGAAGGCGATCGCTCTCGGCTCGAAGTCGGTCTTGCCGGGGAAAGGGAACTGGTAGAGAAATTGCGCCGGGAGGGTTGGACCGTTGCGAACAAACCTCCGAAAGAGGACTGGAAGGTCTACGTGATCGAAGTGGATCCAGACGTACGGAAGCACGGAGCAGTGGTGAGCGCTAACCCGGATGCAAACCCGGCGTTACCATGCCTGTACATAGGTCAGACGGGTCGAGAGATCGAAGAGCGGCTCCGCGAACATCAGACGGGGATGGGAGAGAAGAAGGGAGGCAGGTTCCTCAAGGGGAACTGCCTTCGCCTGAGACCGGACGTATACGATGTGTTCAACCCGATGCCCCAGCTCGAATCACTCGTACTGGAGCGTGAGCTCGCAATCGAACTACGTGCAGAAGGGCACACCGTGCTTGGAGGACACTGACCTTTTTCAGAGGAGACAGGGTATGAAGAAAGCTCGGAGATCTGGTGGAATGCGTAAGTCATCCGGTAAGGGGTTCCGATCTTCATCGAGTCGAAGGAGAGTGAAGTCACCCCGGAAATCAGGCGGTTCAGGAGGCGGGTTCTTTTCCAGCAAGATGTTCGGAAAGCTCTCCGGAAGGTCTGGAGGATCCAAATCACATGCATCCGGAAAACCCTCGAAGTCCGTTCCGGGGGGATTCAAGAAGCCGCACAACGATCCCGGATTGAAAAACCGCCCGGAGATGGAAGAGGTTTACGATGAGGGCACGTACGCCGAGAGCGGCTCCGGTGGAGGGTGCTGCTCTTCCATATCCGGAATAATGACACTTATCGTAATCGGTGTGATCGTTGTCGTGGTGATATTCGTTCTCAGGTGCACAAGCTGCTTCTGATCTGCTGCGAGAAAGGGCCCCGGACGGGGCCCCCTTCGATGAGGATGTCATTCTCTTACCGGGCGAGAACGACCTTTACCGTCTTGATCTGATTACCTGCGTACAGTCGAAGGAAGTAGGTTCCCTGGAGCAGTCCGCCGTCGTAGGATACTGAGTGGCTCCCGGCTTCTACGGTGCCGTCGAACAGCGTTGCCACGCGCCGGCCGACGAGATCGAATACGTCCAGCCTTGCCACGGAGGCAGCGGGGATGTCCAGAGTGATCTCTCCGCCAGCCATCAGGGGATTGGCGGAAACGGTCAGACCTAGCTCAGCCGGTGTGATCACACCGCCTTCGATACCGGTTTCGTAAGTGATGTCGTATTCGTAGTAATGGGTGATACTCGTTTCTCCCATGAAAGCCACCACGAATATGACGTAATCCCATCCAGATCCCGGGACGGCAACGTTTAGTTCGCCAGTGGTCGGGTCGCAATCGTACCAGGCGTACTCATGATCGCCTGACTCGAGCCAGAGAATGGTGCCCATGTTCCATTCGAAGCCATCTCGACCGTCGAAAGCCATCTCGATCCAGCCATCCTGGTAGTTCTCGAGATCGACCTTGATCCAGACAATACCAAACCTGTCAGGATCGTAGATACCGTCATCGCCGGAAGCGGGGAGAGAGGTGTGGTTGTGGTAGCTGAAGACGTAGGGCGAGCCCCAGAGAGTCGCCTCATCGTCGAACATGCCGCACCCCGCGTACCAGTGGTCCTTGACGAACCAGCGCCAGCAGCCGTACTCCATGAAGCCCTGTTCCCAGGTCATGCCGTGGTTGGCGTACATATCCTGCTGGGCGGGAAGCATGTTGATTCCGATTGTTTCAGCGCAGAGCTCCCAGACCTCGCGGACGGCATACTCGTCCATCCGGAGCCACATGTACCTCGGGTAGAGGCAACCGCCGTACCAGTACATTGCCTGGGACCTGATATCGTACCACGGCCTGCGGATAGGGTTGTCTCCCCCGACGACGTAACCGATGTAGTCGTTGATATCGTCGTAGACCATGTCTTCCATCCAGACGGCGCAGTTCTCCATGAACCATGTCGGCTCCTGGTAGTCGTATGACATCTGGATAGCATGCTGGAACTCGTGCGAGCCGGTAGCCTTGCAGAGGTTCGTGCCCATACCGGTACGGATGGCAATGTAGCTGGCACTGCAGGAGTGGGTCGAGTCGGGAGGTTTGTACTCACCGCCACTGGAGCAGTAGCCAAGAGTGCCGCCGCTGAGCTGAAGCAGGTATATGTCGTACCTGTTGTCACCGCCAGCGTAGTTGTCCGGAGGCGGTTCGAAGTAGCCCATGGAATCACACTGTATCGTCCAGGAGTAATCCATGATGTCCGCCACCGACTGTACATAGGACAGAGTAGTGGCATCAGCGCCAGAGTCTGTCCAGTGGATCTTGAAGTAGTCCATCGGAGAGTTGAACGTGTATTCCGGACCGCTGAGACCGGGTCTCGCAAGGAGCAGGAGTATTTCCTCCCTGATCGGTGCCGAGAGTCGATCCAACATGAGCGTGGCTTCATGAATGGCAGGCATGCCGCACTTCTCGGGTTCGGTTTCGATCGTAAACTCTACAGGCAGTGCTCCGGGATCAACAACACTGTATACGAGATACAACGCGATCTGATCGATCGAAAGCTCTCCGTTGTCTCCAGCGGCGGAGATCCGTTCGGCAACCGTGTCCGCCATTACCGGGATTGACATGAAAAGAATGAATGTACTCAGCAGCAGCATTTTTCTCATTTGCTCCTCCATAAATGCCGGGGCGGATCGCTGTCCGCCCCGGTGGTCTCGATTTAGAGTGATTCCCCTAGAAGTAGAGAACGACCCTGGTAGTGACTGCTCCGCCTGGTGCGGTCATCCTGATGAAATACGTTCCCTGCGACAGCCCGTCGGCTTCCCAGGCGATACTGTTCGAGCCCTGGGGAAGGTTGCCGGCAAGTACGTTCTGCACGATTCTGCCGGACAGATCGTAGACGTTCACCGTGGTGAATCCCGATTCCGGCAGGTTGAGGTTCAGCATACTCCCGCTCTGGAAAGGATTGGAGGATGGCGTGATCGAGAGAGACTCCGGGGTGTCACCCTCCTCGACACCAGTCTGGTGCGTAATGGTGTAATCGAAGTACATGTCAAGAGTGGTTATGGTGATCGGCTGGAAGTAGAAGATAACGTATTCCCAGCCGGTTGTTTCGACACCGATGGTGAGTGTGGCAGCGGTATTCTCGACGGTGTGGTACGTGAAGGCATCGGTGCCGTCTGATGCGGTCTGAATGACGCCGACATGCCAGTCGAAGTTGTCTCTTCCATCGAATTCGAGCTCGATCCAGCCCTGGTAGTTAGTGACCAGGACCTTGATCCACTCGTGACCAAAGGTCTTGGGTGAGTAGACTCCCTGATCACCTGTGACCGGCAGAGTCGTGTGGTTGTGGAAGGAGAAAACGTATGGACCCGGAGTCCAGAGACCGGATTCCTCGATGAGGTAATGCTCGTCGTCTGCCTGGTTGCCAGTGAACCATCTCCATGCCGTGTACTCGGCAAGCCACTGCATGAAGGTCATTCCGTAGTCGTTGGCGGTCGTCTCGAAAGCGTCGAGCATGTTGACGCCCACGATTGCCGCGCACTCCTCCCAGACCTGCCTGACCGTAGCCTGGCCGCCGCAGCGAATCTCCATGTACATGGGCCACGGTGTGGCTCCGTAGTGGTACATGGCTCCCGATCTGATGTCGAACCAGGGCCTGCGAAGGCAGTTCTCACCACTGTGGAGGTAAACTGCGTATCCGTTCATATCCCAGCAGATGTTCTGAGACCAGGTCGAGCAGTTCTCCTTGAACCAGCTGGGTTCCGCTGCCTCGTAGCCTGCCTGCAGAGCATGGTTGAACTCGTGCGTGCAGGTTTCCTTGATAGTGTCATCGCTGTAGCCGCTGTTGGTTATGACGATATGGCTTGCATAGTCGGCCTCGGGAGTCATTGGATCGGGGGGCTCACCGGCGGTGGAGCAGTATCCGATCGTTCCACCTGTGAGATTGATTATGTAGAAATCGTACTTCGTGTCTCCTCCGAGACCGAGATCAGAAGGTGGTACATCCCAGTCGAGATCGTCACACATGTGTTCCCATGACCAGTCCGATGCGTCGGCGATCATCGAGACGTACGTCATGTTGGTTGCGTTCTGGCCGGCGTCCGTCCAGTGGATTTTGAAGTTGCCGTCAGGTGAGTCGTAGGTGTATTCCGGTGAGCCCACTGATGGCCTGGCCAGTAACGAAAGGACCTCTTCCTTGATTGGAGCCGAGCATTCCTCGAGCAGGCTGAACAGCAGGTCCATCGCTGGTGTGCCGCATGGATCCTGTTCCGTTCCCTCCGTCAGCTCGAGTGGCAGCATGTCCGTATCGGTCACACTGTACATGAGATAGATTGCCGCTTCGTCGGGCGTGATGGCATCCGTTTCAAGAGCACTGGCTATCCTTGAAGTTATGGTATCGGCGCCTGCGAGTGCGAAAACCGCTACACAGACTAATACTATGAGTCGCATTAAAACCCCCTAATTTCGTTACACCTGTCTACTTTGAGGAAAACACACCAACATTACACATACATTCTTTACTAAAATCTATTCTTCTATCTCCTGAACGTCCAGAGATTGAATCGGTTCCCGGGTATGAGTTGCAGCTTGATTCGGGAGTAATCATACTCGGCTGTCTTGCGATATGATGAGAGGAAAGAGACGTGAAGATATCTTTCAATGGGGCAGCAGGTACGGTCACAGGGTCACAGCACCTGCTGGAGATCAACGGTAAGAAGATCCTTCTCGATTGTGGAATGCACCAGGGGCGCAGGCAGGAGAGCGACAGGCTCAACAGGAGTTTTCCCTTCAACCCCGCGGACGTGGATGCAGTAGTCCTGTCACATGCTCATATCGATCATTCCGGTAATCTGCCGACGGCAGTGAAGAAAGGATTCAATGGTGTAATCCTGAGTACTTTCGCTACCCGGGATCTTGCTGCCATCATGCTTCCGGACAGCGCTCACATACAGAAATACGATATAGAGTATCTGAACAAAAAGAGGGCGAAGAAAGAACTGCCGCTCCTCAGTCCGCTCTACGACATTGACGATGTCATGAAGACTCTGGAATGCTTCATTGCGATTCCCTACGGCAGACCATTCGAGCTCCTCAGCGGTATAAGCCTCCGGTTTCTCGAAGCCGGACACATACTTGGCTCCGCCCAGATCGAACTCACATTTTTCGAAGCCCGCCGCGAGAGGGTACTCCTCTTCAGCGGTGACCTCGGCAGGACCGGAAGACCCATCCTCAAGGATCCTGACCTCTCTTCGAGACCGGACCTGCTGATAATGGAGAGCACGTACGGCGGAAGAAATCATGGCCCTCGCGAGGAGACCATGACCGGGTTCAGGGATATTATCGGGAAAACCGTAAAAAGGGGAGGAAAACTGATCATCCCCTCGTTCAGTGTCGGTCGGACGCAGGAAGTGCTCTTCTACATCCACGAGCTGGCTTCCAGAGATGAAATGCCGGACATTCCCGTTTACGTGGACTCCCCTCTCTCCTTTGATGCCACCGAGGTTTACAAGCTCCATCCCGAGTGCTTCGACAGCAGGATGAGAGATCTCCTGCAGGGAGGCCACAGCCCGTTCCAGTTCGAGAACCTCCACTTCATCCAGGGAGTCCGCGAATCGAAGGCTCTCAACCGGATGGATCAACCTATGATCATCATTTCTGCGTCCGGGATGTGTGAGAACGGACGCATCCTCCACCATCTCAAGAACAACATCGGTGATCCCCGTAGCACAATTCTCATAATCGGCTTCATGGCTGCGAATACACTCGGGAGACGAATCGCCGAAAGAGCTGAAACGCTGAAGATATTCGGTGAAGAGTACAGGAGGAGTGCAGAGGTGGTGAATATCAGGGGATTCTCCGCTCACGCCGATTCGGACGACCTTACGGCCTACTGCTCTACCGTCGGTGAGAGAGCGGAGAAGGTCATTCTTGTCCATGGTGAACCGGAGCAATCCGAGGCTCTGAGGGAGAGAATTCTTGCCGATGGTGAATCAGACGTTCACATCGCTGAATTCGGAGAGACTCTCGATGTTTAAAAAGAGAGCTTCATGGAACAAGGACGTCAATCGGTGATATATTCACACGGTAATAATCTACACCGCCTGAACGGAGCACAATGACGATACTACTCCTTACAGCGGTCGTGTCAGCCGTTTCCTTCCCGGCTTTCGTGCCGCCGCCTGAAGGGATAGGTTCCGAGACGTTTTCCGTTTCCGGCAGGGCATTCGGCATGGGGGGAGTAAACGCGGGGCTCACCGATTCCACTTCGCTCTCCTCGGCCAATCCCGCTGCCTCTGCCTGGGCGGACAGAACGGGAGTCTACTTCGGTGGTGTCTTCAGACGGGGAGACGACCCGGCCTGGGATGGCAGACCTGCATTCCCGTACCTCAGTATTCTCTTCCCGCTTCCCGGCAGGGTGGTACTCTCCGGCTATTTTGCCGGCAAGAGCCAGGTGAGTTCGAGGGACACGCTTTCCGTCGATGAGTTCATCGGGAAATACCACTGGACAGGCGGACTCGGGGAAGCCTATACGGGTGTTTCAGTTCTTGCCTCCGAGTGGCTTGCTTTTTCTCTTGGCGGTCGCTGCACTTTCGGCAACGTGACATCGGACGTGCAATTGTCAAAGGAGCTTCCCGGTCCACTGGAACCTCTCAACTACACCTACAGGGATGACGCAAGATTCCTTCCGTCCTGGGGAGCCATGCTGGGGATGTTCATAAACACTCCTTCACTTGACCTGGGCTTTGCGATCACGACCGATCGCAGCGGAGACCTCGAGATTGCAAGGGACTATCTCGCTACTGGAAGCGACAGCACTTCCGAGGGTTACACGATTCCTGGCGAACTGAGCGTTGGCCTTTCCGTTCGCCCCCTGAGCAGACTGACCCTTGCCGCCGATCTTTTCGTCAGGAAGAGGCTTACGATTCTCGAAGCCAGTGTCGATAACGGCACCGTCATTTCGACAGGCGCAGAAGTGAATCTGGGAAACGGATTTGCTGCAAGGGGCGGGTATTCCGTCATGAACGGTCTCTGGCGTGATGGTTCCGTCCGGTACACCGTCGGCGGGAGTTACAGCTTCGGCGGTGGCAGGGCAAGGGTTGATATCGGTATCGGCCACGAGATCTGGGATGACGACCTGGGAGAAACGAGCCTCTACGTGTGCCTGTGGGCCTCGGAGAGATGGCTGGGCAGGTAGATGGAATCACCGGGAACGTCGTAATCGTTCCCGCCAGACTGGGGTCGACCAGGCTCCCGTCCAAACCTCTTGTGAAGATTGCAGGCATTCCCCTCATCGTACGGGTAATGGAAGGTCTTTCCGGATCTCCGGCGGACAGAATAATCGTAGCCACGGACAGTGAGGAGATCGCGTCAGAAGTGCGGCGAGCCGGATTCGAAGCACTCATCACAGGCAAAGCCGCAAGCGGCACCGAAAGGGTGTTCAAAGCCTGGAACCTTCTCGGCTGCCCGGGAAACCGCATCATCAACGTTCAGGGAGACGAACCTTCAGTAACCCCTGCATGGATCGAGTCCGTCGTCGAGATGAAACCCTCACCCGACCTTGTAATCACTCTTGCAAAACGGATTTCCGAGAAGGAAGCTCTTTCTCCATCTTCCGTCAAGACCGTTCTCGATAAACGCGGCGAGGCGCTTTACTTCTCCAGGCATCCGGTGCCGTACAATGGCAGGGATTTCCTTCAGCACATCGGCATTTACTGCTTCAGTCCTGAATCTCTCCGCTCATGCGTTGGAGCCGGATCGACACGATTGTCTGAGGCGGAAGGCCTGGAGCAGCTTGCATGGATGGAGAATGGTATTAGAATCAGGGTTGTGGAAGGCGATTACAATGGGCTGGGAGTCGACACTCCCGCTGACCTGGACAGGGTGAGGAGGATGTATGACGAAGACTGACAGACCGCCCCTGTTCATCATGGGTCCATGCAGCCTCGAATCCAGGAGTGTTGCCTTTGAAGTTGCAGAGTACCTTCGAGTCATCTTCGATTCGCTGAACACTCCCGCAGAGCTTGTCTTCAAGGGCTCCTGGCGTAAGGACAATCGAACGAGTCCGAGCTCCCATACCGGTCCCGGTCTCGAAGAGGGGCTCAGAATCCTCGATGATGTTTCACACGAATTCGAGTTGCCGGTTCTCACCGATGTCCATCAGGTTGCTCAGGTTGCCCCGGTAGCCGAAGTAGTTGATGTGCTCCAGATTCCAGCGTTCCTCTGCAGGCAGAGCTCACTTCTCGAAGCCGCCGGCTCGACTCGATTGCCCGTCAACGTGAAAAAGGGGCAGTTCATGGATCCTGCGTGCATGAAGGGCGCAGTCGAGAAACTCCGACTCACAGGATGCAGTGAAGTGTGGCTCACGGAACGAGGCACCTTTTTCGGATACGGGGATCTCGTAGTCGATATGCGCTCCCTTGATGTGATGTCCCCGCTGGCCGACATGATCGTTCTCGACGTAACGCATTCCCTGCAGAAACCGGGAGCAGATTCCGGCAAGAGCGGGGGGTGCCGCGAGCATGCCGAGCACCTTGCTCGAGCAGGTGCAGCCTGGGGAGTCGATGCTCTCTTCATCGAAACACACCCTGACCCCGATTCCGCACTCAGTGATTCGGCAACGATGGTGAACGAGAAAACGGCGGGAGAGATCGTTGTGGCGGCCCTGCGGCACTGGGAGGGCATACAAAGGTGATTGAACTGCTGAACGTACGGCTCCTGGCGCTCGATGTGGACGGTGTTCTCACCGACGGTACTCTTCTCTACGGCGGCAGCGAAGTTCTGCAGAGCTTCAATTCCTCTGATGGTGCAGGTATCATCGAGCTTCTCGAACGGGGCATACATGTTGCGCTGGTGTCTTTCAGGGATTTTCCCGCCACCCGCAGAAGAGCCCGAGACCTCGGTATCGAACTCCTGTGCCTGGGCAGCACCGACAAGGAGCAATCGATGAGGGAGCTTTGCAGCCATCTGGATATAGAGCCACTCGAGTGCCTTTTCATGGGAGACGACCGCAGGGACATACCTGCGCTCCGTTTTGCAGGCATAAGCGCCTGCCCGTCTGACGCACATCCGGATGTGAAGAGAGTATGCGATCTGGTAACTCGCGCAGGCGGGGGAAAGGGCGCAGTGAGGGAAGTTGCAGACCTGGTTCTTGGAAAGAGTGAGCCGTAATGGGTTCCTGGTTTGTCGAAGCCCGGAGGGTATTCGAGATAGAGCAGCAGTGGCTCGAGAGAACGGTCGACCTGATCGAGGAAACATTCGACAAGGCGGTCGAGACCCTTGCCGGTTGTTCCGGCAAGGTCGTCGTCTGTGGGATGGGAAAGAGCGGTCATGTGGCCCGAAAGATTGCGGCCACTCTTACCAGCACTGGTACACCCGCCTACTTTCTTCATCCTGCGGAAGGAGTGCACGGAGACCTCGGAATAATCCAGAGGGGGGATTCGGCGCTGATCCTCAGCAAGAGTGGTGAGACAAGTGAGGTTGCGGCTCTGCTTCCATGTTTCAGGAGGCTCGGAATTCCTGTCGTGGCAATCGTCTCACGGGTCGATTCGATGCTGGCCAGATCGGCAAGGGTCGTCCTTCCGCTGCCTGATATGAGTGAAGCCTGTCCTCACAACCTGTCACCGACCGCGAGCACTACCGCAATGATGGCTCTCGGTGATGCCCTTGCGATGGCTCTCCTCCGTTTGCACGAGTTTTCCCCCGAGGATTTCGCTGGTGTTCACCCCGGAGGTATGCTCGGCAGGAAACTCCTCGTGAGGGTGAGTGATCTCATGACCGGGGCTCCTCTTCCGGTAATGGCCGAGGAGACTACTCTCGCAGAGGTGATCGAGATGATGACCTCACACAGAGGAGTCTGCCTCTCAATTGATTCGGACGGAAGGCTCTCGGGGATTTTCGTCTACGGAGACCTCGGGAGGCTGATGAGGGAGCGGGTGGACGTCCTGGGTCTTTCTCTGGGAGATGTTCTCGTCAGAAACCCCGCTACGGCTACCCCCGACGAACTCGCCGCAATCGCTGTTGACCGCATGGAGGAGCGAGGCATAACCAGCCTCGCTGTGGTGGATCCGCTGGGTTGTCCTGTCGGAGTGCTCTACCTTCATGATGCCCTGAGGGCCGGTATCAGGTAGCGGTGATACCGCTCAACCTTCTCATGACCGAGAAAAAAAGCAGACCGATAAGGAGAATAAGGCACTCCATCGAACCGGTGCTGGCACGGTGGCTTGCGGGGCTCGCAGGTCTCATGCCGAGATACATCTGCTGGAAGCTGGCCTGGTTGGCCGGCTTTATCTCCGTGATCATTCCCTCGAGGTCAAATGACCTCATCCGACTTCACAGAAGACTTGTTATGGACAAGGCAGGGCTGTCGCCCTCTTCTTCTGACATCTACAGGTACGTGACGGGGGGTATTCTCGACTTTCTCCACCTGTCCCGCAAAGGTGATGAAACGTTCAGGAAGTGCGTTTCCGTGGAGGGTGCGCATAACATGGCAGCTGCTCTCTCCGGCGGTAAGGGAGCGATTGCGGTAACAGCCCATTACTCTGCATGGGAATTAATACCGAGAGCAGTGAGACTGCTCGGTCACAGAGCGGGAGTCGTCGGGAGGAAACTGTCCAACTCCGCAGTGTCAGACATGCTTGACGGGATGCGAACAAGGCCGGGAGTAGAGCTGATCGACAGGGGAGCGGGTGGAAGGGATATTCTCAGGGCATTGCGCAGGAACACAGCGCTGGGTATTCTAATCGACCAGGACACTACGGCTGTCGAGAGTGGATTCGTTGATTTCTTCGGAATTCCTGCCCTTACGCCGCTGGGTCCGGCAAGGCTTGCACTGCGGTTCGGGGTTCCCATCCTGACGCTTCACATTCGCAGAAGGGATGATGGGAGTTATCTCCTGAGGATCGATGAACCGCTCGACACCTCACGGTACAGCGAGTGCGACGATGCGGCAATCGAGATAACCCAACTGCTCACATCGTCTATTGAGGAGTGGATACGTGAGGATCCTAGACAGTGGATCTGGTTTCATGAACGCTGGGCTCGTCGCCCTGACGGCTCTCCTCGCCTGTGGGAGTGGTGAGCAGCCCGATCTCTCGAGGAACGAGAACCCCCGACAGATCGTACTCGATTTCACTCTCGTTCAGTCAAGGGGAGATATCCGTCAATGGAAGCTCTCCGCCCTGACCGGTGAGTACTTCGAAGAGGACAGTCTCCTGATTCTCCAGGGTGTCGAAATCACCTTTTTCGAGGAGGATATTCCCTCGATGATCATGGTCGGCGATTCGGGAAGAATGGACAGGATGAGCGGCCTTCTCAGGATATGGGGAGACGTTTTCGCAGAAACCACAGATGGCAGAACAATGGTTGCTCCCGAGATCATCTGGAACGATTCACTCGAGACCCTTCACAGCGATTGTCTGGTAGTTCTCACAATTCCGGATTCCCTTGGCGTGACACGGCTTTCGGGACGGGGCGTCGATCTCGATACGAGTCTCGGAGCGGGTGAGGATGTGGATATCCAGCAGGACTTCACGGCGGTGTACACAGGTGAAATTTCTATCGATTAGTCTATTTCTGTCGCTGATGTATGCAGCTCCATCTGCAGGTGGTGATGTATTCACCGTCTCCGCTCTCCGCGCAAGCGGACACGAGCTGGAAGACGGCGAGTACGTCATCGATCTTTCCGGTGACGTTTACGTTACCGATGGTGAAGTCATCGTTACATCGGATTCAGGCTCCGTGTGGCAGCAGAGTGAAAGAGCTCTCTTCCTGAACAACGTCACGATTACCACCGATTCGCTCGTGGCAACGGGAGACTGGCTCTACTACGACAGAGCCTCCGGTGTAGTCAGGCTTGCGGGAAACGTCGAGATGACGGATGGCGAGAACGTTCTCCAGGCGAGGGAAGTAACGTACTACCGCGAATCGAGGAAGGCCACGGCAGAGGATGATGTGATAATGACCGGGCCCTGGCTGGGACGGGTAACCGGTCAGTACGCGATGTACGATCGCGAGAGGGGAAGCCTTTTCATAACCGTCGATCCCGTTCTGATCAGGGTCGAGAACGGGGACAGTATGACCATTACTGCGGACAGGCTGGAGTTCTATCCGGACGAGAACAGGGCGGAAGCGCAGGGGCACTCCTTCGTCGACGTTCCATCGCGTGAATTCACTGCTCAATCGGAATACCTCAGGTACTTCGGAAACGATGATCGATTCGAACTGCTGGGAAGTCCCGAGATCGAATATCCGGGGGGGTACATGTCCGGAGACTGGATGGAAATAATCCTTCACGACGGGAACCTTTCCTCGGTGAGAGTGGAGGGAGAGACCGATGGCTTTTTCACCGATGAAGGCACTGACCCTCCTTCAGAGACCTGGTTCCGATCGCAGCGGGCTCTTTTTTCCTGGGCAGATAATGGTGATATTGAATCGATAGAACTCACCGGCTCGGTTTTCGTCAACATGAAGGGCGGGGGAGAAGCCGCTGAAAGAGCTGAGACGAATACGATATCCGGGGAGCATCTGATTGCGGTATTTGATGGCGGAGAGATGGAAAGGATCGTGGTGACAGGTTCTGTAAGGGGTACGTACAGCTACTCCGGAGAGTTCAGATGAGTTCCGCGACGGGTTGTGCGGCGAAGGTTCTTCGAACGGAGAACCTGGTCAAGATCTATCGCCACCGAAGAGTGGTCAACAACGTGAGCCTGGATGTCAGGCGAGGTGAAATAGTCGGGCTTCTCGGACCGAATGGTGCAGGCAAGACGACCACTTTCTATCAGATAGTCGGATTCATCCGTCCGGACGAAGGCAGTGTTTACCTCGATGACAAGAAAATAACCGGATTGCCGATGTACAGAAGAGCCAGGCTGGGGATCGGATACCTGCCCCAGGAATCGAGTGTTTTCAGGAAGATGACCGTAGCCGACAATCTCATGAGTATCCTGGAGACCACTTCCCTTGGCAGGAAGGCAAGAAAGCAGAGACAGGAGGAGCTTCTCTCCGACCTCGGAATAGAACGGGTCGCCGGGCAGAAAGCGTTCACACTGTCCGGCGGTGAACGACGCAGGGTAGAGATTGCACGCGCACTGGTCACTGAGCCCGGTTTTCTTCTCCTGGACGAACCCTTTGCCGGGATTGACCCGATTGCCGTCAACGATATTCAGAACATTGTAAGGTCTCTCCGGAAAAAGGGACTGGGAGTACTCATAACAGATCATAACGTCAGAGAAACACTTGCAATCACCGATAGAGCCTACATAATGTTCGATGGAAGTGTGTTGATATCCGGTTCAGCCGAGGAACTCGCCAACAATCCGGAAGCGAAGAAGATATACCTCGGTGAAAGGTTCAAACTCTAGTGGCGCCCGGAATGGAACTCAGACAGGATCTCAGGCTCACCCAGACCCAGAAGCTCATCATGACCCAGAAGCTTCAGCAATCCCTCGAGATGCTCCAGCTGCCCTCGATTGAACTGGAGAAGCTCATCGAACAGGAGTTGCGCGAGAATCCTCTTCTCGAAGACGTTGCCGAAGAACCTCCAGGGGACCCGGATGATTCCATGGAGGTCAGAGATGAGGATACCGACGCAGAGGAGCCGAAGAGAAGCGACGCGAACGAAGATGATCCGCTGGACATCCTGAAACAGATCGATGAGAACAACGGTTACAGGATCTCATCATCCGCCCAGCGCGAAGATGCCTGGCGCCCTGAGATAGTGAGTGTGCCGAGCCTTTCCGAGCATCTCCTCTACCAGGTATACACGGCAAAGATATCCGAGGATCTCGAGCAGGCAGTGACGTACGTGATTTACTCACTCGACAGGCATGGACTCCTCACGCTCACGAACAGCGAGCTCATGGAGGGATGGGAAGGTGAGCCTTCCCTGTTGCCTGAAGCAGTAGATATGGTGAAGAGCCTCGAGCCGACCGGAATCGGGTGTGCCTGCGTAGAAGATGTTCTGGCGCTCCAGCTTGCCGAGAAAGGGTACGGGAAAGACTCACTCGAATACAGGCTAGTTACCAGGCATTTTATGGACATGGCGGAGATGAGGTTCATCAGGATCGCCAAGGCAGAATCCGTGTCACCGCGTGAGATCCAGGACGCGATTGAGAATATCTCGACACTCAATCCCTGGCCCGGCGACGATTTCACCAACGATTCCAATTTCACGATCGTACCCGATGTGATAATCAGAAAGGTCGAGGGTGAGTACATTGCCATCCTCAACGACAACAGGTTCAGGAGACTGACGATATCCGCACGAAACAGACAAATCCTTGAGACGCCAGGCTCACCCTCTGCCGAGAAGGACTACGTGAAGGACAAATTCCGAAGGGCGTCCTGGTTCATCAAGTCCATTGCACAACGCCAGAACACGGTGATGAAGATCGCTTCATTCCTGGTCCATTACCAGGAGGGATTCTTCGAGAACGGGATAGAAGGTCTCAGACCACTCACTCTTCAGCAGGTAGCGGACGAACTGGGCTTCAACCAGTCTACCATAAGCAGGGCGATCAACGGGAAGTACATCCAGTCACCCCGCGGGATACATGAGATGAGGTTTTTCTTCAGCAGAAAACTTGCTGGTGAGAGCGGTGACATGTCCACCCGGATCGTAAAGGAAGAGCTCAAGAGGCTTATCAAGGCCGAGGATCCCGGAAAACCTCTCTCTGATGAGAAGCTTGCCGCAATGCTCCAGGCAAGGGGAATGAACGTGAAGCGCCGAACCGTAGCCAACTACAGAACCGATTTGCACATCCCTTCTGCAAGGAAGAGAAGGCGTTTCTGATCAACCTCCCGGGGAAAGGAAAGGAAACTGAGATGTCCGAATCCATTGAAATCGAGCTGGTCCGTCTCGAGTTCCCCGAGGGATGTAACGTTATCCTGGGGCAGTCCCATTTCATCAAGACCGTAGAAGACCTCTACGAAGCCATTGCCTGCGCACTGCCGGGTGAAAAATTCGGTATCGCGTTTTCGGAGGCTTCCGGTCCGAGACTCGTCAGGAGCGATGGAACCGATATGGAGCTTCGGAAGGTTGCCGAGCAGAACCTCATGAACCTGGGCTGCGGTCACACGTTCATGGTTATACTGGGCAGCGCTTTCCCGATCCAGGTGCTCAACAGCCTGAAGAACGTTCCGGAGGTCTGCAGGATCTTCTGCGCGACCGCGAACTCCGTCTCGGTGATCGTCGGCCGCTCCGGCCGGGGTGGGGGTGTGATGGGCGTCGTAGACGGTGACGCCCCGCTGGCAGTGGAGATAGAAGAGGACATCGAAAACCGGCATGAGCTTCTCAGGAGGTTCGGCTACAAGCGGTAGTCTTTACCCGGCAGACCTTCTGAACGGAAGACACACCCAGGAATATCCGGCAACAAGTCCGACGATTGAGAGTATTCCCAGATACGCAGCAAACGGCCAGAGTGATTCACGTATTGAGAGGTTCATCGCTATCATCGATGTGAGTGATGCCGTTCCGAACACCACTAGCGTAACAAGAGCGGATGCCGGTGGAGCCACACGTTTGAATCTGGACAGGACACCGGCGTTTGCCTGCGGTGATACGATCCCGGCAGCAAAACCGTAAATGCTTATAAGAATAATGATAACAGCAGCACCGGTGACGTTCATGATGGAGAGAGCTGTGGCTGCTGCAGCGACAACGAAGGAGAGCAGCAGTCCGATCAGGAGTATATCCTCGGCTTTCCTTTTTCTGATGAGATACGATGAAACGCCCAGCCCCATCACGTACAGTCCAACGGTTGGGACAGCGAGGTACGAGAAGATATTCTGCGGAACACCGAGTTGCGTGTGGAGCCAGTACGGCATTGCGGAGTAGTAACCCAGGAGCCCGCCGGTCATTGTAGCATACGTTAGTGTGAATCCCCAGAAGTGAGTGCTTTTGAGAATTGAGTAGAAAACCTCCAGGAGCCTGCCCGCGGATATTGAATCCTTGTCCGTGGGTGTTTTACGCGTTTGGGGTAACCATCGGAAAGCGGCAAGTATCCATGCCGTGGACAGAACAAGAAGAAATCCGAAGATTGCTCGCCATCCGATCAGATCCATCAGGTACGAGCCCAGTATCGGAGCAATCGCAGGCATTACGGCAGCGGTTCCGGCTATCAGCCCTATACGCCGGGTGAGCTGCTTGTGGCTGAACACATCAACCATCAGTGTTCGTCCGATAGGCGAAGCAGCACCCATTCCAATCCCTTCCAGAATCCTTCCGGTAACGTATACGGGAAGGCTGGAGGCGAGCATTGCGACCACTGATCCGGCAATGGTGATAACGAAGCTGTAGAGGAGAACACTGTTGCACCCGAATCTCTGAACGAGACCACCCCAGACCGGCTGGGAGCAGGCAAAGAAAATGAGATAGAGTGAGACGGAAAGCTTGATCGCATGACTGCTGCAGCCGAATAGCTCCGGAAATCCTGGCAGCGCTGGAAGAACGATCTTGATAAACGTCCAGCTCAGGACTATGAGAGAGAAGACCAGCCAGAATACTCGTCTGCGGTCTCTGGCCGTAAAACTCAGCACTTCACCTGCACCGGATCCTGCGGATTCGAAATTCAAACCGTTTCCCTCAGGATCCAGGAGATCGATTCCTGGAGGTTCGGCTTCGGGGAGCGGTCTTCATCCATTCCATCGTCTTCGAAAAGGCTTCTGCAACCGGAACATCCGGCTTCCAGCCGGTCAGCCGTTCCGTCAGCCCGTCCTCAAGTACCCAGTCATTGCTGAGGATCTCCCTGATCTTGTGTCTCGTGATCATCGGTTTCTTACCCATGACTGCAGCGGTGAGTTCGGACAGACGTCCCGTCAGGTGGAGCAGGAGCGCAGGTATGCGAACGTGAAGGACGGGTCTTCGGGCAGCCCCCTCCAGAAGGGTGTGAAAATCATGCCATGTGAACAGCCTGGGGTACGATGGCTGGAGAATTTTGCCTTCTGCACCCGGAAGGTCAGCGAGCATCGAGAACAGCCTGACAAGGTCTTCCGCGTAAACGAGAGCGAATCCGCCTTCGGTCCGGGGTGAGAAGAACAAACCACTGGCAGCCCTTCGGAACACGGGTTCCGTAGCGTAGTCCCATGGTCCGATAACAACGGGTGGGCGGACAACGGTCCATAGAGGCATCGCAGAGAGCACTTTTTCAGCATTCAGTTTGCTCACGCCGTACTGACTGACGGGTCCCCGATTCCCCGGACCGGCTGCCGACTGGCTCGAGGCGAGTATGAAATGTGCTTCCGGACAAACGGACAGAGCAGCCTTGACCAGTGTTCCCGTAACGGCGGCGTTAGCTCGGTCGAACTTCTCCTGACTGCCTTCTTTTGTGGCTCCTGCTATGTGGTATATTACGTTCGTGCCGCGCAGATGGAGCGCCAGATCAGAGGGGTTCAGGAAATCCACACGTACGGTGTTGCAGCATTCCGGTACACGTTCAGTGCTGGAATTGCTTCGCAGTGCCACTGTTACCTGGTTGCCATCAGCAATCAGCTTCTTTGCCAGGTGGCTTCCGATGAAACCGGAAGCTCCGGTAAGGAACACGTTTGCCAAGGTGGTCTCCTTGCGGTAGTATTTACTCCGACCGGCTATCCGGAATGGTAAGGACTTTATTCATCCATGGCAAGGTGGAACATGGACGTTTTTCAGAAATGCAGAGATTTTGACAGACCGGCAAAGGTCAAGGCAATGGGGCTGTACCCGTTTTTCATTCCGCTCAGTGGTCATGTGGGAGCCGAGATGGAGATCAACGGTCAGAGCCTGATCATGCTCGGTTCGAATAACTACCTCGGCCTCACGGATAACCCTTACGTCATGGAAAAGGCCGCTGAAGCAATACAGAAGTACGGTACCGGTTGCACGGGAAGCCGTTTCCTGAACGGAACTCTCGATCTTCATATCGAACTCGAAGAACGGCTTGCCAGCTTCCTCAACAGGGAGAAGGTCATCACATTCAGTACGGGATTCCAGGCCAATCTCGGCGTCATTTCCACCCTTGCCGGCCGGGGAGACATTATCTACGCAGACAGATCCGATCATGCATCCATTATCGATGGTTCACGCCTCAGTCATGCGCGGGTTCTCAGATACCGACATAACGATACGGGTCATCTCAGACAGCTTCTCGAATCGAATACCGAGCATGGCGCTCTGATAGTGACCGACGGAGTCTTCAGCATGGAAGGCGATATCGCTTACATCCCTGTCCTCGCGGATCTCGCGGAGGAGTTCGGGGCAAGGCTGATGGTGGACGACGCGCACGGTATCGGTGCGATGGGCGCCCATGGCAGGGGAACCGCCGAGCATCTCGGATGCGAGGATAGAGTCGATGTGCTCGTCGGTACGTTCAGCAAATCCTTCGCATGTATCGGAGGCTTCGCGGCCGGTCCGGAAGTGGTGATCGATTACATCCAGCACACCGCCAGGACGATGATTTTCTCCGCCAGTCTGCCTCCCGCAGCAGTGGCCACTGTTCTTGCCGCACTCGATATACTCGAAAAAGAGCCTGAGCTCGTTGAGAGCACGCACAGAGCCACACGCAGATGCAGAAACGGCCTTGCAGAACTTGGTTTCGATGTCGGAAACTCCGAAGCGCCAATAGTGCCGATAATGATCGGCGACGACATACTCGTTTTCAGAGTGTGGAAAGACCTTTACAACATGGGTGTCTTCACGAATCCGGTGATCAGTCCTGCTGTTCCAGCCGATCAGGCGATGCTCAGAACGAGTTACATGGCTTCTCACACCGATGACATGATCGATCGTGCACTCGACATCTTCGAGGCCGTCGGAAAACGGTACGATCTGATCTGACCTGCACGGGAGTCCTGATAATGCAGCTTTCCATCGAGGAAGTGGTTTCATCCCGCCAGCTGAAAGAGTTCATCCGGCTGCCCCATATGCTCTACCGTGACGACAGGTACTGGGTGCCGCCTCTGAGGATGAGTGTGAGAGAACTTTTCGACAGGACAAAACACCCATTTCACGAGCATGCCGATGTAGTCTATTTCCTCGCCCGGAATTCCAATGGCAGGATTGCAGGGCGGATCGCCGCAGTAGTGAACCACAGACATAACGATTACCATGACGAGAGAACCGGTTTCTTCGGATTCCTGGAGGGAGAAAGGGACCAGCAGGTCTTTTCCGGGCTGCTGGATACGGCCTGTGAATGGGCCGCTTCGCGGGGAATGGACACCATCAGGGGACCGTTCAACTTCTCAACGAACGAAGAGTGCGGCTTACTGGTCAAAGGTTTCGATTCCAGTCCGCTGATAATGATGCCCTACAACCCTGACTGGTATCCGGAGCTTGTCGAGGGCGCTGGTTTCGAGCCACTCGAGGATCTCCTGGCATACTGGGCTGACACCGGACACCATGACTTCTCCAGGCTGAGCAGGATTGCCGCTCTCGTAAGGCGGAGAGAGGGTCTTGTCACGAGGAACTTCCGGATGAAAGAGTATCGCCGGGAGGTTGCCCTCGTCATGGATATCTACAACGAGTGCTGGAGAGACAACTGGGGGTTCGTTCCCATGACTTCCCGCGAATTCGATCATATGGGCAGGGAGTTGAGGATGGTGCTCGTTTCAGAGTTCTCTCCGATAATAGAAGCGGGAGGAAAGCCGGTTGCCTTTGCGATAGCCCTCCCGGACGCCAACCAGGCGATAAAGGCAGGCAGGGGACGGCTTATCCCGACATTGCTTGCAATGAAGGTTCCACCGTTCAGGGTTGATGTAGACAGGATCAGAGTCCTTCTTCTCGGTGTCCGGAAAGCCTACAGGGGAAGGGGGCTCGAAGCGGTACTCGTAGATCATATGGTGAGGGAGAGCAGTGCTCGTGGGATGGGTCGCGGAGAGCTGTCCTGGGTTCTGTCCGACAACAGATCGATGCGCAGGATACTGGAGGATGTCATAGGAGCAGAGCAGTACAAGACGTACAGGATCTATTCCAGGGATCTACGAACGGCACCTACTGACTGAAAGAACAGCGCGGCGGGAGAACGAATGCATTCAAGCGAGTTGATAGAGATCTACATCGAGTTCTTCAGGAAGAAGGGACATGTTCCGATCCCGGGAGCCTCCCTCCTGCCGGAGAATGACTCCACCATTCTCTTCACTCCCGCAGGCATGCAGCCTCTCGTTCCATTCCTGATGGGGGAGAAGCACCCCGCCGGGAACAGGCTTGTCAACTGTCAGAAGTGCGTGCGAACCGGTGATATCGAGAACGTCGGGGATCCGACCCATCTGACGTTTTTCGAGATGCTCGGCAACTGGTCACTGGGAGACTATTTCAAGCGGGAAGCGATTCAATGGAGTTTCGAATTCCTCACCGGGGGGGAGTGGCTCGGGTTCGATCCAGGTCTTCTCTCGGTAACCGTATTCGCGGGTGACGACAGCGTGTCTCCGGATGAGGAAGCTGCCCGAATGTGGGAGGAAGTGGGAATACCCCGCGACAGGATTCACTTCCTGGGCAGGGAGGACAACTGGTGGGGTCCTACGGGCAGAACCGGCCCCTGTGGTCCGGACACGGAGATGTTCATCGATACAGGTTCCGATGTCTGTGGTCCGGGATGCATTCCCGGATGCTCCTGCGGCAAGTACTTCGAGGTCTGGAACGATGTCTTCATGCAGTACAGAAAAACGGCTGATGGCTCTTACGTTCCACTGGAACAGAGGAATGTCGATACGGGAATGGGTGTCGAGCGTACCGTGGCGATGCTATCCGGAGCGACGAGCGTATTCGACATCCCCACCTTCACCCCTTTGTACGGCGCCATCCGGAAGCTTGCCGGTATTGGAGAAAAACCGGACCGGGAATCCCTGAGATCGATTCGAATAATCATGGATCATATACGCACTTCCACTCACATTCTCGGCGATGACATGGGTGTCCCGCCCTCCAATCTGGACCAGGGGTACATCCTCAGAAGACTTATCAGGCTTGCCATACGTCATGCCCGCAAGCTGGGCATTTCCGAGCCCTTCGCGGAAAGGCTCGCGGAAACTGTAATCGGCACCGAATCCGACAGGTTTCCCGAACTGGCCCGGAACAGGAAAAGGATACTCGAGGAGGTCCGGCTGGAAGAGATGCTCTTCGAGAAGACACTCCGGAGCGGTCTGCGGGAGTTCGCCAAGCTGTTGCCGGATCTCGAGAAGAACCCGGAAAAGATCGTGTCCGGTCAAATCGCCTTCAGACTGTACGACACCTACGGGTTTCCTGTTGAATTCACGAAGGAACTGGCAGCAGAGCATCAGATGACAATTGACATGGATGGTTACTCGAAGGCCTTTGAAAGACACAGAGAACTGTCACGAAAGGGCGCGGAGAAGAAATTCAGCGGCGGTCTGGCCGACCACAGTGAAATGGTAACGATGCTTCATACCGCAACACACCTTCTTCAGGCGGCGCTCAGGAGCATTCTCGGAGATTCCGTAAGGCAGAAGGGAAGCAACATCACTGAACTCAGGCTCAGGTTCGATTTCAGTTATCCAGAAAAACTGACGCCCCTGGAGCTTTCAGCCGTTGAAGACTGGGTAAACGATGCGATAGAAGCCGATGCCTGTATCACGTGGGAAGAGATGGAAGCCGGGGAGGCGCGGGATTCGGGAGCGATTTGTCTGTTCGCGGACAAGTACGGAGACAAGGTCAAAGTCTACACTATCGAGGGCTATTCACGGGAGGTCTGCGGAGGTCCGCACGTCGAGAGGACAGGTGTGCTGGGCAGCTTCAGAATACTCTCGGAGAAGAGCTCATCCAGGGGAATCAGAAGGATCAAGGCGGTTCTCGAATGAGATCGATTGCGATTTTTGTTGTCGTCTCCTTTTCCCTCTCGGGAACCCTCCCCGACTATTCGGGCAGCTGGGAGACAACTTACGGACAGATGATGCTATGCTCCGATGGTTCTGACGTGTCGGGGTGGTACGACTACGGCGGCATTTCCATCATAGAGGGCACGGTCGACGATCAGGGCAGGTTCGTCTTCACGTACACCGAATCGGATGCGTCGGGCAGGGGCTGGTTTGCGCTTGCCGACGACGGGCTTTCGTTTACGGGGAAATGGCAGCCTGACGGTGACCGAAACTGGTACGACTGGGAAGGATATCGCTATGGCGGAACCGCTCGAACCTGGCTGGTGATCCTCGAGAGCGAATGGCAGGAATCCCTCTCCGAGGGAGAGTACGCCTTTGGTGACATGCTCGAGGAATGGTTCAGCCGCCTTCCTGCCGTCGAGGTCAGGCACAGGTACGTGCATGATGCCGCGGACGTCAGGAACTTCTGCCTTGAAGCTGCAATGCTGCCAGGCAGTGTATACCTTGTATTTGCATCGCATGGCACCTCGGCAGGTCTCGATCTTGCCGGAGGAACCGTAACCCCTTCCGAAATGGCTGAAGCGGTGGCGCCTATGGACAATCTGGCACTCGTCCACTTCAGCTGCTGTGAGATAATGGCCGGGCGGACACCAGGAACCATTCTCTCTACAAAACAGTCCTGGCCTGATGGATTCGTTGTGTCAGGCTACGATCGCAGCGTTGACTGGGGAGCAAGTGCAATAATCGAGTTCTACTATTTCAACATGATGCTGGAGAATGGTCTGACCGCCGAGCAGGCAGCATCGGCCGTTCTCTCCGATATCGGGTTTGCCGGCGCATCCGGTTCCAGATGGATGGAACCCGCTGGCTTCAAGGTTCTGACACCCTGAATACTTCGGAAAAGGGAATCGAAGAGGAGAAGGGACTGCGATGGAATTACTGAAGAAGCTCTGTGAAACCGATGGCATTTCCGGCAGGGAGGATGCAATCGTCGAAATTCTGAACGGCGAGCTCCGCTCGGTGGCAGATGATATCGGGACCGATGCGATGAAAAATTTCATCGCTGTGAAGAGGGGCACCGAAGGTGAATGCAGGCCAAAGGTTATGCTGGCAGGTCATATAGACGAAATCGGATTCCTGATCTACAACATCGATGACAAGGGATTCGCTTCTCTTGCCCCCATCGGAGGGTGGACTCCGGCAAACATCATGGGGCACACCGTGAGGGTTCACTCGCGCAGGGGCGGTCTTCTCACAGGTGTTGTGAACCGACGACCGGCCTTGCTGCCGGAACAGCAGAAGAAAACTGTAAGGATGGATGAGCTGTTCGTCGACTTCGGACTTCCAGTTAACGATGTGAAAGAGCTGGTGGAGCGAGGTGACTGGGTCTCGATGGACACGGAATTCCGCGAGTTAGGTAACTGTTACGTCGCCAAGGCATTCGATGACAGGATAGGTGTTTTTATCATAGTACAGGCCTTTCAGCGGTACGATAATGGGAAGATAGATGTCTACTGCGTGGGCACATCCCAGGAGGAAGTCGGCCTGCGTGGCGCAACGGTGGCAGCACAGGAGATAAAGCCGGATATCGGAATCGCTGCGGATATCACGGGTGCGGGAGACACTCCCGGTTATCCCGGGCATCTCAGAATCTGTGAACTGGGCAAAGGTGTAGCCATCAAGCAGAAGGATGCCAGTGTCATCTCATCAACCAGCCTTGTCGATTTCATGAGAGACCTTGCGGAGGAGAAGAAGATCGATCACCAGATGGAGATCCTTCTCAGGGGAGGCACCGACACGTCCGCAATGCAGAAGTTCGGCTCAGGTGCTCACACCATCTGCCTGTCAATCCCTACGCGATACGGGCATAGCCCCGTTGCGGTAATACACAAGCACGATGTCGAAACTGCAATCGAACTCCTCACCGAATTCCTGAACGCCGCACACACCTTTACCGGAGGGGGGTTCTGATATGTGGACCCCACTGACCCTGCTGGCTCTGCCGGCACTATGCATGGCCCTTGGTGCAGGCTCTCTCCCGGGCGTTACAACGGTTGCCGGGGAGGACCTGGAAGAAGTAGCCGACGTCCGTGATCAGGTGGGTCGAGCAGGTTATTTCCCTGTCCTCGAGCAGATGACCGAACCCCTGTGGCGGTATGATGCCCCTCCGAACTACGTGAAGATCGATTCACTGTTCACCGAGATCTTCATCGCTGCGGGGGCGGAGTACGCTGTGCTGTTCGATTACTCGGAGACAGCACTCTCCGATTCGATACTTCCTTACACGCTCACCTCTGCTGCATGGCAGGCCGTAGATGTCGTACCCGACTGGCTGGCCATGGATCTGGTCTGGAGCTTCAGCCTCCTGTCCGGTACGAATCAGGACAGGTACGCCAACCTCATCCTCGGAACCAGCGATCCGCTCGTAGACGAGGTAGCATTCCAGGTCGCACATCTCTCCTGGACGATTCTGGGCAACCCGAACTGGGATGAGAGCCTCATCGTCGACAATGCCTCCTGGATCTACACGATCGACTCGGATCTCCAGTACGTCGAAATCAACGATTATCCGGGGAGTGACTACTACTCGACGACCGAATACACTGCGATCGTCGATGGAGACACAACACAGGTGGAGATTCCCGCAGAGATCTATTACTGGTGGATCGTCATGCCCAAGCTATCTGACGAGCCCCCGCTGAAGGACTCGACCGTGTACGACATTTTCTGGCGTGAGTACCTGTACACGCATAACGACACCGGATACCCGCTGATGTCCGACATCATGGCTCCAGTACAGGTAATATGGGACGGGCTCGAGTACAACTGGCCGGGAGGAAGAGCATTCACCGATTCAATGATGGCTGTCGATGCAATCGGGAACTGGTGCTCGGAAACCGTTCCCTTCCCTGCCAGCGGCAACAGACCTATCCAGCCGAACGTGATCGCGCACGAGCACAACGGCAACTGCGGAGAAATGCAGGATCTACTTGCCGCAGCGTGCAGGACATGCCTTATTCCCGTCTGCTGCACCATGGATATCCTGGAGGACCATGTCTGGTGCGAGATGCCCTGGCTGGGAGAATGGGTTCCATACCAGGTCGAACTCGGTGGAAACAAGACCCAGATCAACAACCCGGGAATCGCATACGATCCGGGGAAACAGGTTTCCTGTATCTGGGACTGGAGGAACGATGGCTTCACCTGGGATGCGGTCGGCAAATACACGGACCACTGTACACTCACCGTTACGATAACCGATTCGGTCGGGCTCCCGGTTGACAACGCCCGGGTTACCATAGCAAGCGAGAAATGGCAGCAGACCACCCTCGGGAGGGGAAGCTGGCACGAGACCGATCAGAATGGTATCAGCACCTTCATTCTCGGCGATAACCAGGACTTCTACGTAAACGTCATCTCTCCACTCGGGAACTATCCTGCCGGCGGCTTCGCCCTTCTGATAGAGAACAGCCAGGCCGGTGAGCACTACACCTGGGAATGGTCTCCACCCGATTCGATGCCGCATCTGGATTTTACCGAGGGTACACCGGGCACCTGCTCGAAGTATCTGCTCGAGTTCTGTTTCGATCTGCCCTACGATGTTCAGAACGGCAGGGACTTCTATGCGAATCCAAGGAGCGAATACGCCGAGCCGCTGGAAGACGGAGTGTTGTGCTTCTTTGCCGTTGATCGGGACAATCTGCTTCTCTACCTGGATGACGAGCCATACGAGGCATACCTGCCCGTGAAGGCTACCGCGGATCAGATCTGGTTCCACATACCATTGCCCAGAGATTATTTCCTTGTCCTGTCGGGCCGTGAGCACGCAGGCTTTTCCACCTATGCCGATGTCTCCGTCAGGCTGTGGGAGCATGATGGAACCGGCATCAGCGGGGCACAGGTCTTCGAACCCGATGTAAGAATCGTTCCAAGCCCGTTCAGCAGCATCACCACCGTCAGTTTCTCCGCAATCGTGGAGGGATCCTCCTCGCTTCTGATATACGGTATCGATGGCCGCCTCGTCCGCTCCATCGAGAACGGCTCCTGCGAAGCCGGAACGAACGAGATCGTATGGGATGGGCGAGATCATCGGAACGGACCGGTACCTTCAGGGCTTTACTTCCTTCACCTGACCGCTCCGGGAATCGACAGCTATTCCAGCGTGACTCTACTCAGATAATTCCTGGAAACCGGGGGCAGTGGACCTGCCCCCGCCTCCGCTTGAAATCAGCTTCCTGAACCGTCCGCCAGAGACTATCTTACCGTCATGATCTCGAAAGACCTGTGTACGCTCTTCAGTCTGAAGCTGGCAATTGCCCGGGGCGGAATCCGATCCTCCTGGCAAGGCAGCCGGTTGAGAGTGATTTCCGGGCTGGTCACGATGGCGGTACTCGTGACGGGCATGTACCTGCTTTTCCATTACCTGTTCTCCTACCTCACGGGAATAGAGGGCGGCAGTTACGCTTTCGGGGAGACCCTTGCAGGCAGACTCCTCACGATGTCACTCATGGCATTCGGTGTTTTCATTGCGGTTTCCTCCCTTATCAGCGGCGTGTCCATTCTGTTCCGCTCAGGTGAGATCGAGTTGCTTCTGAGCCTGCCTGCAAGTGAGAGATCCGTGGCAATGATAGGTACTCTTGACAGCTGGTTCCATGCCGGATGGGCCATGCTGATACTGGGAATTCCTCTGATATCTGCCTACTGTCTTTCCCTGAATCGACCATTTGTCTCCCTTGTTGCAGGCATTGTCCTCTTACCGGTCCTGATGATAACCTGGGTCTCGACCGGCACGGTGATAATGTCCCTGCTGTCACGCCTCGGCCGGGGAAGGATCTGGAAGTTCGTGGGGGGAGCAGTGATAGTAGCGGGGGCAGGAGTGCTTCTCTTCATGTCGTCTTCCAGTCCTGCCGAGCTCGTCATCGATGAGAGCAATGCTACACTGGGCAAACTGCACCTTTTCGTTTCACAGCTTCCCGGATCCGGAGAGACCTGGTGGCCGCACTCCCTGTTCACATCGGCAATTTCACGGTTCTCACACGGTGGCTGGCAAACGGGATTGATCCGCGTTCTCATTCTGTTCCTGGAAGCTGGAACCATGGCCTGCGCGGCCCTTGTTCTCGTGTCTCACCGGTTCAGAGTGACACATTCCATGGCTGCCGAGAGCTCCGTTTCCCACGGCTGGCGTTTGCCGCTGCTTCGTAAAGGCGGGAGGATCGGTACGATTTTTCAGAAGGATCTTCTTCTCTTCGGGAGGGACCCCGTCCAGTGGAGCCAGCTTGGGCTGCTGGCGGGGATGTTCATCGTTTACGCAGCAAATCTCAGGCGCTTCCCGATGGAATTTTCCGACCCCGTCTGGCTTTCCGTCGCCATTTTCATGAACATCTCCTTCTCGGGCTTTGTGGCAGCAACACTTCTCGTCCGTTTTGCATTCCCATCGGTCAGTATGGAGGGCTCAGGTCTCTACGGAATCGTTCAGCTCCGAAGGGGAAGGTCTTTGCTGTTCTGGTCCAAATGGCTCCAGTCATTTGTCGCAGTACTGCCCCTGATGGTGGGCATCGTTCTCCTTTCCTCTGCCAGCCTGGGAGCCGGCCCCGTACTGATGTCGGAGAGTGGGATTGCCATGCTGTTCATATGCTTTGTGCTGGTAAGCATCAACATAGGGCTGGGCAGCATCTTTCCCAGCTTCGGAGCCAGGAGCACTGCAACTGTCGCCAGTGGCCAGGGAGGAATAATCTCGGCATTCGCATCGATGGGGTACGTCCTTTTCATGATTGCAGTCCTCTCCATTATCACAAGGCGTTACCTTACCGATGGATTCCGGGAATCGGTGCTGATCTCTCCATTGCTGAATTCGCTCATACTGGTTCTTCCCGTTTCTGCCATAGTTTCATTCTTCTCGATCAGGCTTGCATTGAGAAGCCTCCGGAGAAGAGATTTCTGATGGCGGACGTAGCCATTGATTACGGTTCCGTTCGTACCGGCTTCGCGTTATGTGTCTCGCAGGTCGTATTGCCTCTCGAGCCTCTCCTCCGGACCACATGGTCGCGGATTGCTTCACGGCTCGAAGAGGTTTTCAGCGAATACGGGCAGGGCATGGTCGTACTCGGGCTTCCCACCAGTGCGTCCGGGGGCCGGACAGCTCTGTCACAGGAAGTCGAGATGCTGGGAGACTGGTTGACGGATAAGGGGTTCGATGTCAGGCTCGTGAACGAGAACCGCTCAACTGTAGAGGCTCGTGAGATTCGGAAGGGAAGCAGACGCGATGGAAGGATCGACTCGCTTGCCGCGTCGATTCTACTGAAGAGGTATCTGAATCTGCCATGAAGAAGTTCATCATTTATCTGTTCGGTATCCTCGTCATCCTGGCCGTTCTGGCGCTTGTCTGGCTCGGCTGGGTCGGGAAACCCCCGGGGAGGGGCAGAGAGCTTGTCTTTACCGTCCCACGCGGATGGGGAGTCAGGCAGGTATGCGAGGCACTTGCCGATTCCGGGCTGGTTCGGAGCTCACTGTACACACTGTGGCGTTTCGACAGGCTGGACCCCGGCATGCCGCTGCAGGCAGGAGTCTATCTGCTCAGCGATGCTATGACTCCCGACAGCATTCTGCTTATCCTGGCAGGAGGCAAGGTGATTCCGGTGCCTACCCGCTGGTTAACACTCACACCCGGTCTGAATCAGGATATGGCACTCGAACGGATATGCTCCGATCTGGGCATCGAAAGATATGTCCTTGACAGCCTTGCTTCTGAAGAGACCTTGCTGGACGAGCTCGGAATACCTTCCCTGGAAGGATATCTCTATCCCGAGACCTACGAGTTCGCTGATTCACTGTCACCGAGTGTGATACTCGCGCGGATAGTCGACACCGGTGAGTCGATCTGGACTTCAGACTGGTACTCGGGCATCGAATCCAGCGGTCTCTCCCGTTATGAGACGCTCATCCTCGCCTCCATAGTAGAGCGGGAGGCAGCGGCCGATGCCGAAAGAGCGATCATAGCAGGTGTTTTCCTGAGCAGGCTCAGGCAGGGAATGAGGCTGGAGAGCTGCGCGACGGTACAGTACGCGCTGGGGGATGTGAGGGAGCAGCTTCTCTACAGGGATCTCGAAGTGGAAAGCCCGTACAACACGTACCTGCATACAGGGCTTCCTCCGGGTCCGATCTGTTCACCCGGCTACACTTCGCTTCTTGCAGCGGTTTTCCCCGATACGACTGAAGGGTATCTCTACTTCGTGAGCAGGGATGACGGAACCGGTTCACACCTGTTTGCCCGGACGTACGCAGGGCATCTGGAGAACCGACGGATTGTAAGTCAATGATTCTTACGATTGACGTCTGACGCACCTGACGTATTTTGATAGCTTCCGAGTAGCGGTATTTCTGAAAGGACGGACAAGATGAGCGAGGGCAGAGAACTGAATATTCTGGAGAAAGCCATAAGGCTGGTTCCTGGCTACAAGGGGTACAAGCGGAAGGAAGAGAGAAGGGACAACGACCACCTCTTTCGAATGATGCTCGTGGCCAGGCTCGAGAAGCTGAGAACCGTCCTGGGTGAGTGCACCGCATCGATGAAGGGTTCCACAGCTCTTTCGGCAGCCACCGATCTCGACAGGATCTGGAAAAGACTGGAAAAGTCCACGGACGAGATCAGATTTGCCGACAGGGGTTACCGAGGCTGGTTCGACATGCACAAGGTCCAGGAGGATGAGCTGGACAGGCTGTACGAGTTCGACATCGCTCTAACCGAAGACGTTGAGGAGCTGGAGAAGGCATTCGAAGAGCTTTCCAAGGCCTCAACAGCGGGTTCATCCCTTTCCGAGCCCGCCGGAATGGTCGTGGAATATCTGATAGCATTCAGTGAGAAAGTCAGTTCACGAAGCGATCTCATGATCGACCTCGAGAAAAACAGACCGATTGACTGAGCCTGATTCAAGGTAGAACGGAAGGCATCGTATGTTCAAGAGACCAGAGATAATCGAGTACCTGGACGATACCGGCAAGGAAATAGTCCACCGGATACCTGAATCCGGCTCGGGCGAATTCAGGCTGGGCAGCCAGCTCATCGTTCGCGAGAGCCAGGAGGTTGTCTTCTTCAGAGATGGCAAGGCTATGGATGTCCTGGGTCCGGGAAGACATACAATAACTACACAGAACATCCCCCTGTTGACAGGTCTTGTTGACATGGCTTTTGCCGGGAAGGGATCACCGTTCAGGGCAGAAGCGTACTTCGTCAACAAGAAGACGTTTACGGAAATGAAATGGGGCACCAAGGAACCCATAATCTTCCGTGACACGGAATTGTCAATGGTCCGGCTGAGAGCATTCGGTATCTTCTCGATGAAGGTCATCGATAGTCAGCTCTTCGTGAACAAGCTCGTTGGAACCGAAAGCAGATTCAGCACCGACGAGATCGAGAAATTCCTCAAGGCCATTATTCCCGCAAGACT
>CBDUZS010000021.1:0-40985 GCA_965371785.1 uncultured bacterium | reverse complement strand
GGCTGGAATGACGGTTCGCTGTGGGGAGTGGACCACCTGTCGGGAAACGTCTACGAGATCGACCCCGGAACAGGTGCAGTTCTCTTCTCCTTCCATCCGGACCTGGCTACGTCCTACCCGCCACACGGTCTCACCTGCGGCAACGACACAGTCTACGTGAGCTTTGTAAAGCCGAGTACCGGTGCAGGTGTTCAGGGCATGTACGATTGCTCCGACGGCACTTACCTTGGCAACGTATACTTCTGTTGAGGCGGTAGCGTCTCATCGGCGATGGGACTTGCGCACCACAATCAGTTCATCTTCATAGCCAGCGGATTCGACTACACCTGCCACTACGTGGACTACTTCAACAGCGACAGTCTGGAAGTCTATCTTCAGTTCATCAACACCGGCGCGGACATCTACGATATCACCTACGATGACGGTGACATCTGGCTGGCGGCTTTCGACACCGAGTACACCGTCAGGAAATACGACACTTACGGGGCGGTCATCGACTTCCTGGAAATATCTCTGATCCCACAGGCCAGCGGGCTGGCCATGGACCCGGACGGATACCTCTGGGTAAGCGATATCGATAACGACCTCATCTACCAGGTCGATCTCGAAGTAGCTCTGGATCGATCTACATGGGGATGGGTCAAGGCGAACCTTTGGTAGAAACCGGCTACTCAGCCCGTTCCATCGTGATTCTCCTGCCTTCAGGGCCAGAGAGAGTGACCTTGTCGTTCCCGTCGAAAACTACCTCCAGCTCGACTTCAAGATCGCCGTCTTCAATGTCGTAGAGCCGGACGATTGCAGGATCACCCTCCTCCAGCGCCCAGCGCTGGATGTCCTCATTTTCGGCCTGGACCATTCCGTCATCGTAGAACTCCACGATCATGGTCTCGCCCTCCATTGTGGCTTCCCAGGTGCCGATGAGCTTCTCCTCGGTTGTCTTGCCGCATGCTAGAAGGAGTAACAGGCTTAGAAACAGTGTACATGCCATCAGAAATCTCTTCATGAAAATCCTTCCGTCTCATTTGTCTGATTGTCGGCAAACTTGGTACCTTGTTGTTCAGAGTTAATGATCTCCTGTGATTTCAAATCTGTGAGGAGGCTTTTGATGAACTGATCGCCAGTGATGGTGCCGTAAAAGCCTTTCTCGACGCTCTTCTCATCGTAGCTCGTGACCTCATCCGCTTCCCCGCCGGGATGGTAGATAAGGAACGGCACAGGGTCGTGGACGTGGGTCCTGACCTCACACGGGGTTCCGTGATCGGGTGTAACGGCAATGGAGACCTTCTCGGGCATGTTGAACGTTTCTCTCACGACGTACCTGACGATACGCTTGTCCAGGTACTCTATCGTCCTGATCTTCAGATCCACATTGCCCTCGTGACCGGCTTCATCGGAGGCTTCCACGTGCAGGTACACAAGATCGTATTCTTTCAGCGCTTCGACAGCTGCCTGCGCTTTTCCCTCGTAGTTGGTGTCGTAGAGGCCAGTGGCTCCCTCGACCTTTATCACATCCATGCCCGCGTAGATTCCTAGCCCCCGGACCAGATCTACCGCTGATATTACGGCCCCCCTGATGCCGTAAAGCTCCTGGAATGTCTTCATCTCCGGCACATGTCCGGGTGACCAGAACCAGATGGAGTTAGCGGGATCTTTTCCGTCTCCGATTCGAGCAAGGTTGACCGGATGCTCCCTCAGAATCTCCTGGGATCTAGTTATCAGACCGTTCAGGAGCTTTGCCGTACTCTCACCATCCGAATCGGCTGCCCTGACCAGAACCTCTCTGAAATGAGTTCCCGGGACATCGTGCGGCGGTGTGCACTCCACTGAATCGCTTCCGTTCTTCAGAACGAACAAATGCCTGTAGCTGACTCCATGGTGGAATTTCATGAGTTCGTTGCCCAGCGCATCATTGAGCGTATCTATTAGCCGGGCAGCCTCCTCCGTGCTGATATGCCCGGCCGAATGGTTCTTGATCAGCCCTTCGTCATCGATGCATATCAGGTTGCAGCGCATGGCAAGATCCGTTGGCTCGAGTTCGACACCCATGCTTGCCGCTTCGAGAACTCCCCTGCCCTGGAAGACCTTTTCGGCATCGTAACCCAGAACCGACAGGTTCGCAGCAGCGCTTCCCGGGTGAAGCTGGGGTGGAACCGTTATGAAACTTCCGCATCTGCTTCTGGCACAGAGAGAGTCAAGATTGGGTGTGTCGGCGACCATGAGCGGTGTTCTGCCGTTCAGGCTCTCCAGAGGGCGGTCGGACATTCCATCGCCGAGAATAATGATGTACTTCACTTCGAATACCTGTTCCAATCGTGGTTCCGGGCGGTCTGGTGCCGCTAGTAATTCTTCTTCAGGTACTTCTTGAATTCACCGTAACCCGTGGGAAGGTGCTCGTATGACTCTTCCTTCTCCTCCAGACCCTCGAGACTGGCCGGGAGAACGGGATCAAAGGCAAGTATCTCGCGGATCTTCTCGGGGAATTTCGCAGGATGGGCGGTCTCGAGTGATATGCAGAGCTGATCCGGGTCTTCGTCGGCATGCAGAAGGTAATCCTGCAGCCCTGCCCAGCCAACGGACCCATGAGGCTCGAGCAGCAGCCCAAACGACATGTAGGCCTGCTTGATGGTCTCTTCCGTCTTCCAGTCGTTGATGCTGACGGAGTACATTTCCTTCCGCAACTGCTCCATGTCAGGTTCGACACCGATTTTTCCAGTCTCGTCCATGCTGCCGCCGTAGAGGCTGACAAGACGCGGGATGTTGCTGGGGTGCCCTACGTTCATGGCGCTGGAGATGCAGTTGCGCGATGGAACGAGCTTCTCGTAGGTTCCGGATTCTACGAATCTGGGAAACTCGTCGTTCTCGTTCGTCGCGACCACGAACTTCTTTACGGGCAGCCCCATCCTGCTCGCGATGAGACCGCCGCAGAGATCGCCGAAATTCCCCGATGGAACGGAGAAAACAACTTCTTCACCTGGTTCGCCCGTGCGGAGTTTCGCAAAGGAGTAGAAGTAGTACATCGTCTGGGGAAGCAGCCTGCCTATGTTGATGGAATTGGCCGAGGAGAGGTTGAGGTAATCAAGCTCCGAATCGGCAAACGCCTGTTTCACAAGCGCCTGGCAGTCGTCGAACTTGCCGTCGAGTGCGAGGATCTGAACGTTCTTCCCCAGTGTAGTCATCTGTTTGCGCTGCCTGGCAGTGACCTCTTTCTCAGGGAACAGAACGATTACCGAGATGTTGTCTAGTCCGTAGAATGCGTTTGCGATGGCGCTGCCCGTGTCCCCGGAAGTGGCGGTCAGAATAAGGAGCTTGCCTTCCTTACGGGTCAGGTAGTACTGCATCAGCCTGCCCATCATCCTGGCCGCGAAGTCTTTGAAGGAAGCCGTGGGGCCCTGGTCAAGCCGCATGACGTACTTGCGCGAGTACACGTTCTCCAGGGGAACATCGAAGTCGTAGGAGCTCTTCACGATGCTCTTCAGATCCTTTGAAGGGATCTCTCCCTTGAGGAACTTCATGCCGACGGCATAGGCTACTTCATGGTATCGTTTCCCGGAGAGGGCTTTGATCTCCTCAGGCGTAAACTCCGGAATGCTGTCGGGCATGTAGAGCCCGCCGTCGGGAGCAATACCTTTGAGAAGAGCATCCTCGAAGCAGACGGTTGGAGCCTCGAGGTTCGTGGAGCCGTAGAGAATGGACGGACTTTTAGACATCGTTTCTTCCCCTGGGTGTCATCTTGTTCCCTTCCGGGAAGACAACCGGTTGCGAATGCAGTCCGAAAGCCTTTCCGCAGCGGTGGCAAGCTGCTCCTTCGACGCGAAGGAGAAGTTGATCCTCATGGTGTTTCGGGCAGGATTCTCACCGTAGAAAACGTCTCCCGGCACGAATGCGACCTTGTACTCGATGGCATCGTAGAAGAGTTCGTGAGTGTCTATCTCCGCTGGAAGCGTAACCCAGAGGAACAGACCTCCCTCCGGTTTCGTCCAGCTTACACCCATTTCCGGAGGAAAACAGCGGTCCATCGTATCCAGGAAGACATCGAGCTTGGCCCTGTAGTAATTCCTGCACTTCTCCAGGTGCTCCTCCATGCCCATTGCGGTGAGGAATTCGGCACACATGTCCTGGTTGTACTTGGGGGTGTTCAGAACGTTGCCTTCCTTGATGTTCATCATGGTTCCGATAACCTCCACGGGACCGATGTTGAACCCGACCCTGAGCCCCGGACAGAATAACTTGGAGAAGGTGTAGAGACCGAGCACGTTCTCTACTCCCCTTTCCTGGGCAAGGGAGTATATCGATGGAATGGTTTCTCCGTAGTACCTGAGGTCCCTGTAGGGACTGTCCTCCAGTATGGGGATGCCGTACTCGTCACTCAGGTCCAGCAGAGCATGCCTTTTCTCGAGGCTCATCGTGATGCCGGTAGGATTCTGGAAATCGGGTACCACGTAAATGAATTTGGGAATTCCGCCCTCTTTTCCGAGCTCCTCGACCTTCCTGCGGAATCCTGAAACGTCGGATCCGTCAGGCTGGATATCAACCCCCACGAACCTGGGGCGTTGCATCTGGAAGGCTACGATGGCACCGGCAAAGGTCGGTCTGTCCACGAGAACGGTATCGCCGGGATTCAGGAAGAGCCTGCCTATCAGATCCAGCCCGTGCTGCCCGGACGATGTGACGACTACGTTCTCGGCAGAGACCCTGATTCCGTCCCTCGCAAGAAATTGCACAATAGCGTCGAGGAGATGCTGTTCGCCCTGAATTGCGGTGTACTGCATGACCCTGTCGATGTTCTCCTCGAGTGCTTTCCTCGAAGCCTCACGCATCTCGGATTTCAGGAACATGTCCGGTGAAGGAAGCCCCCCTGCGAGGGAGATTATCTCCGGGTCATTCAGCAGCGCGAAGAGCTTGCCGATGGAGTAACCACCGTACTCCCTGATGTTGTCGGAAAATCGTTCGTTCCAGTCGGAAATCATTCTGGTTCACCACCCGTCACTGGTTGGCCGCCATGTACCCGGTGGCGTCAGGTCTGCTGCGAGCTTTCCGCAAAGATTGCCCGTATTCCCCGCCTCATCATTTCCCGGCCGTCCTTGGATGCGCGGAGGCTCTTGTTGAAAATAACCTCGCCAATCTCCCCGGACATGGCATTCCTTTCGTCTTCGGGCAGGAAGTAAGTGGCCATCGTATCGAGCTCGTGTGCTGTTCCATCACTCTCGTACTTGAAGGTCATGTCCGTACCGCTCTCGAGGACCTTCCACATGTGGTCCGTCCAGTTGAAGCCCTCCATGCCGAGATCGGGGTTGATGTAAATGTGTGCTGCAAGGCTTACGCCTTTGATGTCACTCGCTTCGAGCTCCCGGGCACACTGGATGAAATTGGTTGCTGTGGAGGCGTTGCCGATGTTTATCTCGTAAATGGGCGACGTGCCATCATCCCGCACGTACTCGTTCATGATGTTGAGGAGCATCCTGAACTGCATTGGATTCTGCGTGGCGAGAAGCATCGAGATCTTGATGTCGAGATTGGGTATGTCACGGCCGTAATAGCAGATCGCTGTGATCGTGCTCCAGCTCGGGTTGAGGAAGAAATCTCCCCCCGTCGCGAGAGCTGTTCTGGTCACTCCGTCGAGGTAGATCAGGTGGTTGTTGTTCGCAACCTCTATTCCACCGAAATTGCCGAACGGCGTGCCCTGGTTCTTGAGTGTGAGGGCACACACGCCGTCTTCGCAGACGTATCTTTCGAATTTCTCACCCGTGATGTGTTCGAGCTCCCGGAACCGTGCTTCAGGCTGGGGAACGCCTATGAGATTGGTGCTGCAAAACTTGCTGGCCTTCATAATATTCTCTGCCATGGTCAGAGTCGCGAGCAAATCACCGTTGTACACGTAGTTGTCCGTTAGCGCGACTACGGAGATCATCTCCTGCGGAGCAAAGCAGGGCTCGGCTGAGCCTGCGCTCTCGGCAATCCGTCTGATGCAGGAGTGTGTGACGCCGGCGCCCTGGAAACCGGAAACCTGGCTTGTGGCAATCCCGAGGCTGTTGTCGTATGTAATTTTGTTGGCTTCTTCGAAATCGGATACCTGGGGGAAATCCTTCGCCCAGGCTTCCGCCTCCTCTATCATCTTTCCGTAACCCTTTTCTCCGAGGATCTTCTTCCTCGTCTCGAAGTCCCTCATCTGGAAAATGGTCTCGACTATCTTATCCGCTCCGCCGTGGAATTCCTTCAGAGCATCCATTGCCTTCATGTCCGCATCGCTTAGCAGCGGGTACTTCATTCCTCTTCCCCCAGTCCGTTACCTGCGCTCATGTCATTGGCTGACAGGCTTTGAAAGTACGTCTGTACGGCCAGAATGCCGTTCCGGATAATCCCATCTGCGATGGGTGCGTTTGTGAAGTCAAAGATATAGCGTCAGGGCTCCTCCTGCAACGAATCAGGTCAGGATTACATGTTGGAGATGTCTGCCGGTTATCCCGCTTACCTGAGCAGCACGCACCGCCTGGTCTCAGATGCCGTTTCCGTCTGCAGGCGGTACAGGTAGACCCCCCCTGCCAGGCCGTCAGCCGCGAATTCAACCGAGTGAGTACCGGCCTGCAGTTCACTGTCCATGAGCGTGCCAACCATCCGCCCTGAGATGTCGAAGACCTGGAGGGTGACATGTCCGGGTTCGGTTAGTTCGAATGCGATGGACGTGGATGAGGTAAATGGATTCGGCACTGCCGGCATGAGTACGAGTGATCCGGGAGGTCCCTGAGGATCGGCTAAACCGGTCATCTGTCCATCGAGGTACACGAGAGCCGTAGTGATCCTGTCGTTGTTCAGACCATGACCGCCACCCTCAATCGAAACGAATGTGTGTTCGATGCCCAGAGCATCGAGTGTGTCTGAATAGCCAACGTTCGACTCGTAGCATCCTGCCCAACTGTCGTTTGTGCCGCAGTCGAACCAGATGCCCAGGTCCAGTGGAAGGGGGATTGACTTGATCATGTGCGCGGGGTTGTGAAGAGCCCACAGAACGTACACGGAGTCGATAAACACACCGTTCTCATCGAGGGGGAAATCGACCCAGTACGGCGGATTGTCGAGGTTTGGCGAGTATGCGCCTGCTTCCAGAAACAGTGCATCGGTGTAGGTTCCATTACCCCAGTCGTACGTGTACGGAGGTCCGGGCTCAGGACATTCAGACAGAACAATGGGAAGAAAGAAGGGGATAGCAGCCTGCTCATCGTGGAATCCCGCATGTGAAGCAACAGCTTTGTACAGGTCGTAATGCCTCAGGGCAAGGTCCATGGATCCCCTGGCACCCATCGAGTGTCCGGATATGGACCTCATCCAGGGATACGGAATGGTTCTGAAGGTACTGTCCGTGAAAGCTATCAGATCGATTACGATGAAGTCCTCGAAATCCCCGTACAGCTCCGAATTGGCGTAATAGCTTCCGTCGTATGGCTCACACCAGCCATCGGGTTTGACCAGTATCACGGGTTGAATCGTCTCATCGGCGATCAGAGTGTTGAGCACGTAAGTGAACGCTCCATTATAGCTGGTAGGAGTTCCCCCCCATCCGTGCAGCCAGTAAATAACAGGATAATCAATCGACCCGCCAGGATTATACCCTTCAGGCAGATAGATCATCACATTCCGCTCGAATCCAAGAGACGGAGGAACGAATGTCGTATCCACCCATGTTCCCTGGGCAAAAACTGCTGAAGAGATTACAGCGAGCAGGAACAATACCGATTTGAACATTTACCAGCCCCCCTTTGGCTTGCCATCCATCCGATCCAGGTCACCTGGAATCGAGTCGAGAGACGCTGATAAGGCTGGCATCGGCCCTGAACCGCGATGCACAGGTAAAGGATCGGGCAGACAGCGTTTTTCTGTCGATTACCCTCCGGTTTGTTTATATGCCAAGTGGCTGAACCAGACAAGTAGATAATTGCATACCTGATTGGTATGTAATAAAATGAACTCGATACATGTGCATATTTGAATCCATAACCCTTGTGCACGATATTGAATGGAATTATTCTTCTGTATCAGCACATACAGTATGATGTATTATATGCCGTAGACGCTGTACGTAGTATTAAGTTACTCTCTTATTGTTACTTATTATTGAGTAGGAGCTAATAATGCTTAAAGCAGGAATCTTCCTTGATGTTGAGAATCTTTCCCGTAACGGCGGCTGGGGTCTTCGTTACAACATCGTAAAGCACCTTGCGGAAGCTCAGGGCGTAACCATTGTTCGTGCGAACGCCTACCTCGCAATCGATCGTGACCGTGAAGACCGGGAACCCTCAGCCAGGCAGCGAGGCGAGGAGTACAGGAACGCCATCCGCAGAAACGGTTTTCACCTGATTCTGAAGGATGTGATCCGATACAGAGATGCCGAAGGTGAAATGGTCGTCAAGGCAAACGCTGACGTCGACCTCGCTGTGGACGTGATAATTCAGGCGGATAACCTGGACTACATCCTGCTCGGTACAGGTGACGGGGACTTCGTGCGGCTCGTCCGCGCAATTCAGAATCGCGGCAAGAGGATCGATGTGCTCTCCTTCGCAAACACTAGCAGAAAACTCAGGCAGACAGCGGATCACTACTTCTCGGGTTTCCTGGTGCCCGACCTGTTTCCAGGTGCAGAGGACAACGGCAGGCTCCGAGGAATCCTGCACGGCGTCAACGAGGAGAAGGGATACGGGTTCATCTCGATAACTACCGGTTACGAAGTAGGTGATGAACGCAGCGACATCTTCCTCCATATAAGTGACTTCAAGAAGGCGAACGGTGAGTCCGTCGGCAACGCTCATTTCGCCCGGCTCAAGACCGAGGAGAGGATAATCGAATTCGAACTCGTCGAGCACGAGGACGGAAGGAGCCAGGCCGTAAAGGCCTGTGAGTTCAGGTACACGAGAGACATACCGACACCTCAGCATAGTACGTAGCCCGGGGAGACCGGGCTGCTGGTAACAAACGCACATCAATATCTCAAGGGTTGACATGAGTAGACGACTGGTCTACTAATACAATGTATCTAACCTGCATGCTCCCGGTTGCTGTTCTCGCGATTCCCGCAGGGGCTGAAGGGTCTTGAGCCCGGGGGCATGTACTTTTCTTGCTGGAAGGTGGGTAAATTCTCATGACCTGCTGTGATGGCTCGCACGAGTCCATCGAACCTTTGAACAAGACTGCTTCAGACGATCCCGGAGAGCCGGCATGTGAAGTTCTGATCCCTTGTGATGGAAACAGTGATTCGATATCCAAGACGGAGCAGCCTGCTTCTCAACGACGCAAGGACAACTGAAAGATCCTGATAGTAATTATTGTCAGTGGGAGTAGCGTTCCTGCTGCCAGGGGTCACCCCTGACATGATACCCTCTCAGTTCCCAGTAACCCTCTTCCTCTTCGCTGAGGAATTCTATACCCGTTACCCACTTGGCTGCCTTGTAGGCGTAGAGGTGGGGAACGATGAGCCGCACGGGGTAGCCGTGCGCAGGTGTGATGGATTCCCCGTTCATGTGTGTGACCAGCATTACCCCCTCCTTAAGGAAATCTTCCAGAAGGAGGTTGGTAGTGTACCCGTCTGCGGAGTGGATCATCACGGCGACAACACTGGAGTCGGGAGCCGCGATGTCTGCAATCGTGCGTGAGCTCACACCAGTCCACTCGTCGTTCAGTCTCGACCATCCAGTGACGCAATGGAAATCCTCTACTCGGGTTTCCATGGGAAGGGCAGTGAAATCGTCCCAGGTCAGAGTCGAGTCATTCTCCACGAGACCGAAGAGTTCAAGCGTCCAGCCATTGGTGCTCAGATGCCGGTCACCCCTGAAGGAGAAGATGGGGAAGTTGCCGCCGGACACTTCCGTCTGACCGGGTGGCACCTCATCCTGTGCAATGCAGGCGAACGGCAGTGAGAGGAAGAGCAGGAATTCCCCCACGGTCACCGTGTGAGCCATGATCAGCTCTGTCCGATCCGGGCTTCTGCAAGCGCGTAGTCGTCGAAGAACATGCTGCCCTCAGCGTAGCCTCCGTTGTCGACGATGCCGATGCAGAAATTTTCCAGCTCCACTCCGGTTACGTTGTCGATGTCGAGCACATGAACCGAAACCGGGTCCCCTCCTTCTGCCGCCATCCAGGCGCTGAATGAGCCTGCGACCTGGTCGTGTACGACTGACATCTCGAGGTAGTACCAGGTGTCCTCTTCGATCTGGAACCCCGTGTCCTGAAGGATGGTCTCCGGACCACTCGCGCCATCCCTGACGTAACTGATGGCAAGTATGGGTTCACCTCCGTAATTGCCCACCCGGAAGGAGCATATCTCCTCCATCAGGCTGTTCCCCAGCCAAATGAAACCGAAGCTCCTGCCTTCCTCCTCGAGCAGGTTGTGTCCGCTGGAGAGCATGAACCAGACCCGTGCGTACACGGTGTTTCCCGCAGGTGTGAACCCCTTTTCGAGGTAGGCGCCCCATGCCGGTGTAGCACAGGAATCCGTGACGGAGGCCTCGACGCCCCACTCCCCCTGATGGGCAAGAAGGGACATGTACATCGTACCGTTGACTTCTGTGAGCCCGTCCCAGTCCCCCGCAGGTGTCTGGGATGTGAGCATCGTACTGCTCTCGAAGCCTCCCGAGAAGAGGAGGGCGGGATCATCCGGACCGGTCGTGTCACCGCAGGAGAGTGTGAGAAGAGCAACGGGCAGTATTGCGCAGCATACGTACTTCATCATGATGTGCTATCCCTTCCGGGGATATCATACAGACACTTGAAGGCGTCTAATCGCGGCGGTATCAGTCCGGCAAGAAAAATATGACCGGACACCCAGCATCTTCGCAGAGCGATATGAAGCCGGAAAGGTTTTCGTATTCTATGACATCCGACAGGAACTCCGGAGCCACGGCTTCGAGCATCTCACCCAGTAGCTTAGAACCACGGCACAATGCCTTGTCCCGCTCACTGTTCCTGCCAAGTTCTTCGAGCATTGAAGCGAGTCTGGAGCTGCGGTCCGCAACATCCGTTCTGCTCAGATCGTCGAGGTTTCCCAGCGATTCCCTGATGAGATCTACCGCAGCGGTAAGCTGGGAACTGTCACCTCTGGCATCTGCGTATGAGATAAGACCCTTTGCGTATTTCAGGGAACTACCGAAACTGTTCTCCTTGTCATCCCCCGTGAGTTCATCGAGTATCTCATTGGAATCAGTGGTTCTCCCCGATTCAGCGAACATCAGAGCCAGGTTGAAGCGAGCTAATGCAGCCATATCCATACTGCCAAGCCTGCCGAAGACCTCGGCTGCCTTTCTGAAATGGTACTCCGTTTTCTTCAGATCACCCTCGGAGCGCCACAGAGCACCAAGGCCGTAATTACCGAACCCCTCTCCGAGTTCGTTGCTTATCTTTGCGCTCAGGTTCAGGTACATGTCGAAGTACTGCAGAGCCTTTTCGTTGTCGTGCATCTGCTGGTAAGTAAGGGCTATGTTGTACCATGCGATGGCCAGTCCGAGCTGCTCCCCCGTCTGTGTGCTGATCCTGGCAGTCTCGAGCATCGTGTCGAGGCTCTTCCCGTAGTCACCCTTGCTGGAGTAGAGCCCATGCACGTTGTTGAGCACCATCGCTTCTCCCGAGAGATCACCGCATTTGCGGAACAGCTCGAGTGACCTGTTGAAAAATTCCAGCGCCCTGTCCGTCTCACCCCTGTCCGTCAGGAAAGTCGCGTTTCTGGCGAAGTAGAGCGCTCTCAGTGTGCTGAGACCACTCCCGGCGTTTTCCTCTATGAGTTTCCATGCTTCCGCGAGGTGATTCTCTACCTCGTCAGCCCGTCCCATGATCCTGTAGATGAAGGCTGTAGAGAGTTCCACTTTTGTCTTCAGGATGTAATCATCTGTCAGCAACAGCACCTTCCCGTTGCACTCCAGTGCATCGGGATAGCTGCTGCCCCTGAAGTAGTTGTCGCCCTGGTGGTAGTAAACGGATGCGCGGTCTTCTTCCGCCGTGAGTTCGAGAGCTTTCTCGAAATCGGTTTGTGCGTCGTCGATCTGTCCGTTGAGACTCTTGAAGGAGCCGGTGAGCATGAACGCGAGAGCTCTGTGGCTGCCCTGTCCGGATTTCTCCGAGAGATCGACGATCTGATCGAGGACAACGCCCTGCTCGTCGGGTCTGCCGAGGAGGTGGAGGATGTCCTGCTTTTTGCGGAGAACGTCGAGGAGGATGCCGGTCGTTTCCGGCTCTTCCACGGTCTCCTCCAGCCAGCCGGTCAGTTTCTCGGCCCACTGGAGGCCCTCTTCGTTCTGGAAGTTCCTCCTGCACGACTGCAGCGCCTTGAGACCCCACTTCATGGCCTGCTGTCTGTTGCCTGCCCTTTCCCAGTGGTGGGCTATGAGGGATGCAAGGTCTTCGGACTCCTCCGGGAACAATTCCTCTATCGCCTCGGCCGCATACCTGTGCAGCAATCTCCTGTTCCTGTGGAGAAGGGTGTCGTAGGCGGAGTTGTGGATCAGGAAGTGTCTGAAGATGAACTTGATCTCCTGTGAATCGCCTACCGTCCGCAGGAAATCCCTGCGGGTTAGTTCAGAGACTATGTCCTCGGGTTGCCCGCTGCCCATCAGTTTTTCGTGAAGGCGCCTGTACAGTTTCATCAGGAAGTCCATACCCAGTACCGAACAGTGCTGCAGGCCTCCCCTGTACTCGGGCTGGAGCCTGTCAATCCTGGATCTTATCAGGCTGTTGAGTGACGTGGGGATGTACACATCCTCCGGGGGAGAGGAGAACAGCCAGGAGCCGCCTTGCTCCTCCAGAGTTCCAGCTTCGATCAGGTCGAGAACCAGCTCTTCGAGAAAGAATGGGTTACCCCCCGAACTGCTGAGGAGGAAGTCTTCAACCTCGCTCGGGTAACCGGTATCGAGCATGTGCCTGATGAGTTTCCTGCATCCCTTCTCGGGAACAGCGCTGAGTGTCATCTCACAGAGCTCAGCGGAGTTCTCGTGAATCGTGCTCGCGATCGATGAGCAGCTGTCCCATTCGGGGCGGTGCAGGCAGAAGATGAGAATCGGCTGTGAGATGCTGCAGTTGGCAACAACGAAGTCGAGGACCTCCCTCGAAGCCGAATCCATCCAGTGGAGGTCTTCCAGTATGATCACAGTTCTCCCGGTGCATGCAATGGCCTCGATCAGGTTCCTTATGGCCATGACCGTCTCGCTGTGCCTTGTTTCCCTGTCCAGGGCGGTGAAGGCCGGATCTTTCACGGGTATTGACAGAAGCGCCGCGATGAAGGGTTTCGAATTCAGAAGAGCCTTGTGACCTGAAGCCTTGACAAGCTCGTTTATCTCGATGTCCAGCCTGATCAGGGCATTCTGCTCACCCATTACTATGCCGAAATGGTTTCTGATGAGTGTGATCCAGAGCCAGAACGGCTGCTGGGCGTACGAAAGCGTCTGACCGAAAAGGAGCGTGAAGGGGTCCTCGCCTGACCTGACCTCCATCATGAATTCGTGTATCAGTCTGGATTTCCCGATGCCGGCCTCGCCACAGAGCAGTACAACTAGCTGCCTGCTGCCTCCAAGCCTGTTCTGCCCAAGCTCCCCCGACACCTGCCTCTTCCAGGTTCTACGCAGTTCCTCCATCTCATTTTCCCTGCCGACCAGCGGTGATCTGGCAACCCTCGAGGCTCTCTCCCACCGTGCACGCTGTACCTCTCCGGGACCTGCAGGCCTGTAGGCATGAATGGACTTCTTCCGGCCCCTGACGTCTCTGAGGCCGAGATCCTCCCACTCGAATACGTCCCCGCAATGCTTCCTCACCTGGCTTGAAACCTGAATGGTGTTCACTTCTGCCATGTCTTCCAGGCGGGAGGCCAGGTTCACCTCGTCTCCAATTGCAGTAAGGTGGTTTGATGGATCGGGGGCGACGGTCACGGTTCCGTAGGAGATACCTACTCTGGCATTGATGGATACATCCACGTCCGCGAGGATGCTGTTCACCTCGCGGATCGTGTCGAGCATCTTCATTCCGCAGGTGACGGCGCGGACACTGTCGTTCTCGCCCGCGCGTTTGGCACCAAACAGGGCCATGATGGAATCACCCTGTATCTTGTCCACGTAGCCGCCGTAGGCTTCGACCACATCCGAGAGGGTTTTCATGATGCTCGTAACCAGGTCGTAGAGGGTCTCGGGGTCCATTCCCTCCGAAAGTGTCGTAAAATCCTTGAGATCGAGGAAGAGAATGGCAACATCCCTTCTGTCACCTTCCTTCAGGCGGGGAGTCTCACCTGAACGGACTTCGATGACGTCTGAGAGTTTGCGAAGATCGTTCCAGAGATTCGAGTTCCAGGCGGTTTTCATAGACCTCTCCGTCCAGGCGCGGCCGTTCCCGGTTTGTAAGAGGTTAGAATACACATTAGGTCAGGAAGAGCAAGGGGCTGAGGCAGCCTTCTCACCAGCTCTCGACGGGGAGATCGTCCGGATCGTACAGGTCCAGAGCCTCCATGTACCGCCTTGCCAGATTGAGGTTCGTGAGAAGCGGGACTCCGCTATCCACTGCGGCCCTTCTTATAAGGTAGTCATTGGATAGCTCATCGGTCTGGTTGTTCTTTGGAATGTTGATAACAAGGCCGATCTTGCCAGTGGCAATGTAGTCCAGACAATTAGGTGAACCCTTTTCCAGAGGCCACCTGAGTGTTTCAGTGGCAATGCCGTTCGCTCGAAGAGATCTTGCGGTTCCTGATGTTGCATATATCGTGAAGCCCATCCTTGCCATACCGTGTATCACTGGTATCCAGAGAGCTTTCCTCTCGGCAGGGCCTGTTGAAATGAGTGCGCTCCTGCATCGAATCGAAAACCCGACAGAACGCATGGCTGCAAGCAGAGCCTCCTCCAGGTCTTTGCCGATGCATCCGACCTCACCGGTGGAGGCCATTGCGACTCCCATGGCAGGATCAGCGCCCGTCAGCCGCTGGAACGAGAATTGAGCGGCCTTGACTCCAACGTGATCGAGATCGAGTGAAGAACTCTCGATCTTATCGACTTCTTCGCCCAGAATCGCCCTGGTCGCCAGGTCTATGAAATTTCTCCGGAGAACCTTCGAAGAGAATGGAAAGGTCCTCGAAGCCCTGAGATTGCATTCTATCACTCGGAGACGGTTCTCTTTGGCCAGAAACTGGATGTTGAAGGGACCCGTTATTTCCAGAGCACTGGCTATTTTCCTTGCGATCAGTCTTACCCTTCTCACCGTCTCGACGTACAGGCGTTGAGGGGGAATGACAACCGTGGCATCGCCTGAATGAACGCCTGCGTTCTCCACATGCTCTCCCATGGCGTAAAGAAGGATTTCTCCGTTCTGCGCTACACCATCGAATTCGATCTCTTTTGCATTCTCGATGAATTTTGAAATCACCACCGGGCAGTCAGGATTCACCTCGGTTGCCCTGGAAAGGTACGAGCTCATGCTGGAATCGTCCCAGACAACCGCCATCGCCGCGCCAGACAGTACGTAGGAGGGTCTGATCATTACAGGATAGCCGACCCTGCCGGCAAACGCTTTCGCATCATCCAGCGTACTGGCTTCGACCCATTCGGGCTGGTCAACACCCAGACCGTCCAGGAGCGTGGAGAACCGGTGCCTGTCCTCAGCTCTGTCGATGCTGTCAGGCGGAGTCCCGAGAATGGGAATTCCCTGTTCGCTCAGTCTGGGGGCGAGTGTGTTGGCGATCTGACCGCCCATGGAGACGATTACACCTTCGGGAAGCTCAAAATTGAATACGTCGAGTACTCTCTCCAGGCTGAGTTCCTCGAAGTAGAGCCTGTCACAGATATCGTAATCGGTTGAGACTGTCTCGGGGTTGCAGTTGAGCATGACCGTCAGATATCCCATTCTCCTTGCGGTTTCGACTGCGTTGACACAACACCAGTCGAATTCGACGCTCGAGCCAATCCTGTAAGGTCCTCCTCCCAGAACCATCACTGCTCCGGCACAGGGTTCTACATCGTTTGAATCACCGGAATAGGTCATGTAGAGGTAGTTGGTTACGGCAGGATACTCCGCAGCCATCGTGTCGATCTGCTTTACCGAGGGAGTAATACCCATCGATAGCCTCAGCTCCCGGATTTCACTCCAATCCGAGCCCGTTGCCGTTGCGATCTGGCGATCCGAGAAACCCAGTTTCTTTGCGGAGAGGAGCATTTCAGCAGAAATCGCACCATCGGAAATATCCTCCATCTGCAGTGAGATCTCAACGATCGAGTGAATCCTGTGCAGGAACCATCGGTCTATCAGAGTCAACCCATGGATCGTCTCCAGATCCATTCCCTTCAAAAAGGCTTCCCCCACGGCGAAAATGCGTCTGTGTGTCGGTTCTTTCAGCTCGGAAACGATATCCGGGAATTCAAGGCTGTTCAGCACGAGACCGTTCATACCGGTTCCGATCATGCGGAGCGCTTTCTGGAGAGCCTCCTCGAACCGCCTCCCTATCGCCATAACCTCTCCGACACTCTTCATCTGGGAGCCTATTCTGCTGTCCACGCCTCTGAAACGTTCCAGGTCCCACCTGGGAACCTTGACGACCACGTAATCGAGTGCAGGCTCGAAGAAAGCTGAAGTACAACCTGTTACGGTGTTATTTATCTCGGCAAGCGATCTTCCCAGAGCAAGTCTGGCAGCCACCGAAGCAAGAGGATATCCGGTAGCCTTGCTGGCCAGGGCCGAAGACCTGGATAGTCTTGCATTCACTTCGATCACTCTGTAATCGCTGCTGTACGGGTCGAGTGCGTACTGGATGTTGCACTCGCCCACTATCCCGAGGTGCCTGACGGTGCGAATGGCTATCTCTCTGAGCATATGGTATTCGGTATTAGTGAGGGTCTGACTGGGAGCCACCACGATACTCTCACCCGTATGAATCCCCATCGGATCCAGGTTCTCCATGTTGCATACGGTCATGCAGTTATCGAACCTGTCCCTTACGACTTCGTATTCTACTTCCTTCCAGCCTTCGAGGTACTCTTCCACGAGGATCTGAGGTGAAAGCCGAAGAGCACGCTCGGCAAGGACTAGAAGCTCTTCCGTATTCCCGGCAACACCGCTTCCCAGACCGCCGAGTGAGTAGCCGGATCTCACCATTACAGGATAGTCAATTCCGTTCTCTACGGCTGCTACGGCTTGATCCGCACTTGTGCAGGCTGCCGATCTGGCACTTCTCACATCGATCTGATCCAGGCAGGTTACGAAACGCTCCCTGTCTTCCGTATTGAGTATGGACTCGACGGGCGTACCGAGCACTTCGACTCCATGCCGTTTCAGGAATCCGCTGGCCGCAAGCTCGAGGCCGGTATTCAGAGCCGTCTGTCCGCCGAATGAGAGCAGGATTCCCTCCGGGCGCTCCTTCTCGATAATCTTTTCCACGGTATGTGCATCGACTGGCTGAAGGTAGAGGGTATCGGCCATGCCGGCAGAGGTCTGGACGGTTGCGATATTGGGATTAACCAGAACGGTTTCTACACCTTCTTCACGAAGGGCTTTCAGCGCCTGTGAACCGGAGTAGTCGAATTCACCTGCCTGACCGATTTTGAGACCGCCGCTGCCCAGTATCAGCACTTTTCCGATGTCAGGCATTGCGGACATGCTCCAGAAAGAGTTCGAAGAAGTCGAGGCTGTCCCGGGGGCCTGGCGCACCCTCGGGATGGAACTGAACAGCGAACAACGGCCTGCTGGAATGCCTGATACCTTCAACGGTGCCGTCGTTCAGGTTGGTCATCCAGACCTCCCAGTCGTCCGGGAGCGATTCGGGATCAACAGCATAGCCATGGTTCTGGCTCGTGATCCTGCAGGAGCCGGTTCCCGTCACGATTACAGGCTGATTCTGTGAACGATGTCCGTAGGGAAGTTTCCATGTTCTTCCACCAACAGCCAGCGCAAGCAGTTGACACCCAAGGCAGATACCCACTACGGGTACATGGTTCTTCGTCATGATCAGTTCTTTGATATGCTCTATGGTCCCGGTCAGGATCGCAGGATCTCCCGGGCCATTCGACAGTAAAAAACCTTCCACATCGACTTCCCTGAGATCGCATTCGAATGGCAGCAGCGTCACACAGCATCCATTGTCGAGAAGCATGTTCAGAATGCTGCGTTTGCAGCCACAGTCCAGCAGACCGATACGGGGGCTGCCGCCGGGGTTGATCGTTACAGGTTCTGCCGGTGAGACTTCTGCAACGGGGTTGCCTGGTTCGAATTCGATACCTCCCGCTTTCTCAGCTCCTGGAAAAATTCTTCCGGGCATCGTTCCCGCTTCTCTCAGCCGCCTTGTGAGATCCCTCGTGTCGATATCCTCAATTGCGGGTATTCCCTCGCTCCTGAGCCATTCACCGAGGCTTGAAACGGAGCTGTAATGACTGTGTTCGGCTATATGACTCGATACAACAAGACCACTTACCTGAATCCTGTCGGATTCGAAATGCCTGCTTCCCTTCGTAAAGGCCGGCACACCGTAGCTTCCTGCCAGTGGCCATGTGAGAACGAGGATCTGGCCGCGATAGCTGGGATCGGTGAGGCTCTCCGGATAGCCGACCATCCCCGTACAGAAGACGACCTCCCCCGTAACCTCCCCGGGAGCTCCAAAAGCCGATCCCGTGTAGATGGAACCGTCGGCCAGCTGCAGACTTGCCTGCATTGAGTTCTCCACCCCCTGATAGAATTGCCCATCCGAAGTACGGCTCCGGAGAGGAGCACCGGATTCGAGAGTTTATAAGGCTGACAGGTTCAGGCGCAAGCCCCCGATGAGCGCTGTTCAGTTTCTATCGCCTGGACTGCTCACACTATTGAGCCTTATCGAAGGTGGTTTTTGCTACAATATCCGTTACAATGTCCTCGAAATCTTTGACGTATTGTGAATGCACATCATGACATACAAAGGGTTTTCCACTGTCTCCCGAGGATACTATTTCAATCTCTATGGGAATCCTTCCAAGGAAGGGGACTCCCATCTCATTCGCCATTTCTTCCCCGCCGCCGGAACCGAAGAGTTCCGTTCTTTCACCACAATGGGGACAGACGAATCCTGACATATTCTCAATGACTCCCAGTACCGGAAGCTTGAGAGCATGACAGAACTGAATAGAGCGCCTCACATCGGAAAGGGACATCTCCTGTGGTGTGGTAACAATAACAGCACCTGTAGGTTCTGGTATAAGCTGAACAACCGAGAGGGGTTCGTCACCGGTCCCAGGAGGGCAGTCCACTATCATGTAGTCCAGTTCCCCCCAGTTCACGTCTTCAAACAGCTGTCTTATTACCTTCATCTTCATCGGACCGCGCCAGATAACAGGATCGGTCCTGCTGCTGAGCAAGAAATCCACAGAGATCACCTTGAGGGACTCGAACTCAGCCGGATTCAGCTTTTTTCCATCGTGTGATGTTAGTCTCGTTCCCTCCATACCCAGTAGTTTTGGAATGCTGGGACCATGAAAATCCGTATCCAGGAGCCCGGTGGCATACCCTTTCAGTGAAAGTGAAATCGCAAGGTTGGCCGCAACGGTACTCTTGCCTACCCCCCCTTTGCCGGAAAGAACGAGAATGCTCTTGTCCGCCGGGGCTTGCTCAAGGCTCATTGGAGCAGTATTCCGGTTACTCATGACGTTCATACCTTTCTAACAATGATCATTCGGCAAAATATATATGACCAGAATAACATAACGATTTGCATCGAATTACACATTTGGAACAGTGTTCCGATGTATCGGTCAGCCCCCGATGAAAACTGTAACGGAAACACTTCGAGAAGCGTCAGTACAAAAAAGGTGATATCCGGACCGTCATGGGGAAGGCTTGTTAATATATTACCTGAAATACTTAGTGAAACTCCTTTAAAACGAGATGGAGAAAGAATGCGTCTTTTGACTATCGTTACGTTCGCAGTTCTCCTTGCCGGCTGTGGAAATGACCGACCGGCAGACGATTCCCCCGGGCAGGAAGCACCCGATGTCAGGACCCTCTCACTCGTCAGGGTAGACTCGATCGGCATCGAGATGGGCGACTCCAATTACGTCATGGGTGCCGTCGAAGGCGTTGCGTACGGGCCTGACGGCAACATCGCCGTTCTGGATTGCGCAAGATCCTGTCTGAGGATCTACTCTCCCGAAGGTGAATATCTTAGACGGATTGGCAGACAGGGCTTCGGCCCGGGTGAGCTGCAGAGTGTAGCCTTTCTTGCGATATCCGAGGACGGTCACGTCTTCATGGCAGGTGAAGGAAGCTCTATACTTGGCTTGCACGTATTCGATTACGAGAACGCAGAATGGCTGGCCTCTGAATCCGCTCCGGGAACTCCTCCCACCTGCATCGAGGGAGCCGACGGCAGCGCTCACGTCAGGAAGGACATTGAACTTGACGTTTCCTCCGGTGATCCTGTTGTCCTGGTAAGCGTTGCACGCTACGAATTCGGAATGGAAGATCCTGAAGCAGTCTACTTCGAGGACTCCTTTCCCTTCGACCCCACGGAAATGGGCAGACTGATCGACATCGTATGGGGAGGGTACGACATCGCCACCGATTTTTCCGGCAACGTCTACGTGGCACCCAGGTCTACCGAAGAAGCTGTTGTCTACGCTTACACCTCGGACGGTACCGAGAGGTTCATCCTCGAACTCGATCTCGACCCGGTGGAGAGAACCGAGGAGGAGATGGATATGGAGCGGATGATCCTCAGGATGCACGCCTCCGCAATGGACATGGAGCAGATGCCCTTAGAGCCGGACCCGTACAAACCTCTCATAAGAGGGCTCGAAGTCGACGGAGAAGGTAATCTCTGGGTACTGAGGGGAGATCCTGCCATTCCGACTTTCGAGGTCTTCGACGGCAACGGTGAGTTCCTTTTCAATGCAGCAGTCGAGGGTGATCCGCAGGATGGAAGCACCTGGATGTTCTTCATCGATGGGAACGGGATTCTCGCATACGCGGCAGACCCCGCATGCGGATACCAGAAGATCTACCTGCTGGAAGTCAGAGAATAGGTCTTATCGAAGCAGTTTCACTGTCATCGTTCATCTGTACAAGGGACCAGAGACGTTTTTCAGCATCTCTCAGGAACTTCCAGATATATACGCTGCAATGATATTGACCTCAATTCGTCACTATTATAGACTAGTATAGTATGGTTAGTCTGGAAAGGATGGCATTATGAGAATTCTGTTCATTACCCTTTTCCTCGCAGCTGCAGCTGCCCTTGCCGCGGCTCCCGCATACGGCCCCGAGGTGATGCTCTGGTGCGGCAGTACCCAGGTCGACGTGGGATACTACGGAGCCCCCTGTGTCGCAGACTGGGACGGGGACGGGGCCAAGGATCTCGTCCTGGGCGTCTTCTCCTACGGCAACATCCGGTTCTACGGCAACGACAACACGAACGACTCCCCGGTTTTCAACTCCTGGGAAAACCTCGAGGCTGACGGCGTCGACATCATTCTCCCCTACGGTTGATGCACCGGCGCGACTAATCCACAGGTTGTGGACTGGAACGGCGACGGGCTCGACGACATCATCGTAGGAGACCGCCTCGGCTACGTCACCTACTTCAGGCGGACAGGATCGGGCATCCATGATCTCACGTCCGAAGGATGGCTCACTGCAAGCAGCGTAACGATCGACGTCGGAGCCAACTCCGCCCCCGTCGTGGTCGACTGGAACGAGGATGGACTCCTCGACCTCCTGATAGGCAACGAATTGACCAGCCAGGGGATCAGGCTCTACCTGAACAGCGGAACCGTCACAAATCCCGTACTGACCACATGGACCTACATCCAGAGCTCCGGCTCGGGCATCAACCGCTACAGGTGCTGTCCACAGGTGTACGATCTGAACCAGGACGGCAAGAAGGATCTCATCATGGGCGAGAACAATGCCCAGATCTACTACTACGAGAACACCGGCACGAATGCCGCTCCGGCTTTCAGCGGCTTCGAGGCAGTTCAGAGCGCCGGATCACCCATCGATCTCTACTACGGATCCAGGCTCTGGGTGAACGACTGGAACGAAGACGGATGGCCTGACCTGCTCGTCAGCGACTTCGACGGCTACGTCTACCAGTACTATGCAATACCGACCGGTGTCGGTGATCAGACCACATGGTCCATCGAGTCCGGTTTTGCTTTTGCCATTGCAGGCAACCCGACGACGGGCGCATTTGCTGTGAGACTGGCACTTCCCGACGCTGCAGAAGTCAGCTTCGATGTGTTCGACGCCACCGGCAGGCTCGTCTACGAGTCAGCCGAGGGTATGATGAGTCCGGGTGATCATGTCGTCGGCATCGATCCCGGAAACATCAGTGCAGGCATGTACTTCGTGCGGTGCACCGCAGGCGGCTTCACGGCAACCGAGAGGGTCGCCGTCATCCGCTAGCCGCATCTTCTGATATGAAGAGAGCCCGGGCAGCACCTGTCCGGGCTCTTCGTACTCGGAGAGCAATTGTTCCATCAGCCGTACATAACCGTACCGATCACTGACGGTCTGCATAACCACCTTTCACAGTTATAGAGGGCCTGAAAGCGTGTTTCACTCTGTTTCTGGAAACTTACAGAGATATGCACTGCAATGATATTGACCGCAATCAGTTGCTATTATAGAGTATTAAGGTACGGTTACTCTGGAAAGGATGGCATTATGAAAATTCTGTTCATTACCCTTTTTCTAGTAGCTGCGGTTTCCTTTGCCGTGGCTCCCACTTTCGGACCGATGTCCTACGTCCAGTGCAATGGCACCAACATAGATGTCGGTTACTACGGTGCGCCATGCATTGTCGACTGGAACAATGATGGTCTCAAGGACCTGATGCTTGGGATTTTCAGTTACGGCAACATCTACTTCTACGAGAACGTCGGAACCAGCAGCTCACCTGTTTTTACCTCCTACAGCATTCTGCAGGCCGATGGAACCAATATCACCCTGCCATACGGTTGATGCACGGGCGCCACTAATCCACAGGCTGTGGACTGGGATGACGACGGTGATACGGACATCATCGTCGGCGACCGTAACGGATACATTACCTTCTTCAGCAGAACAGGCCCCGGGATCAACGACCTCACGTCGGAAGGTCACGTACAGGCAAGCGGTACGGACATCGATGTGGGGTACAGTTCCGCTCCGGCCGTGGTCGACTGGAACGAGGATGGGCTTCTCGACCTCCTGATAGGCAACGATGCTTCAACTCAGGGAATAAGGCTCTACATCAACGGCGGCACACCCGGAAACCCGGTACTCACAACATGGACGTACATCCAGAGCTCCGGTTCGAACATCAACCGGTCCAGGTGCTGTCCCCAGATGTACGATTTGAACCTTGACGGCAAGAAAGACCTGATAATGGGCGAGAACAACGCCCAGGTCTACTACTACGAGAATACCGGCACGAACGCCGCTCCGGTGTTCACCGGCTTCGAGGCACTTCAGAGCAACGGCTCCCCCATCGATCTCTACTACGGATCAAGACTCTGGGTGAACGACTGGGACGAGGACGGGCTGCCGGATCTTCTGCTGAGCGACTACAACGGCAACGTCAACCTCTACCTTCAACCGACGGGAATCGGTGACCTCGTCTCCCTCGAGATAGGATCGGACATCGGTCTGACCGTAGCCGGCAATCCGACGAGCGGACCTTTTGCCCTGCGTCTTTCCCTGGTAGGAGCGAGAGATGTCACGGTAAAGATATTCGACGCCTCAGGCAGACTCGTGCATGAAGCGGTCGAAGGATGGCTGGAAGCAGGAGAGCATCTGCTGAGCTACGATCTGGGTGAGTACGGCTCCGGTCTCTACTTCATCAGATGCGAGACTGGAAGCGAAGTCGTCTCCGGAAGGATAGCGGTAATACGCTGATTCTCGTCTGAGAATTATCGAATTATCAGGATGCCCGGCACGAAACGTGCCGGGCATTCTTTCATACCGGCGTGATCATCCGTTGAAGACTTCGTGAACGACCCTCCTGAGATCATCGATTCCGTAGGGTTTTGCCAGAAACTCACGCACATCGTACCCTTTGTACAAGGACAGAACCTCGTCCCTGCTGAATCCGCTGGATACGACGACTGGAATTCCTTCCAGCAGGTGCCCCAGCTTTCTGAGAAGCTCATGTCCCTTGTAATTCGGCATGGAGTGATCGATCACAATCATAACGATATCGTTTTCCAGTTCTTCCAGAAGTGCGGCTGCAGAAGCCAGATCGGAGGCGGTCACTACTGCAAAACCAAGCGCTTCCAGCAATCCGCTCCCAACTGAGAGAACGTTGTCCTCATCATCTATCAGCAGTATGCGTCCGGTGGCACACAATGCCGTCACGGACTTCCTGCTGGTTTCCGTTCCGGTCTCTGCCTTTCCGGCCCGAATCGGAAAGAGAATTCTGAAAGTCGAACCGACGTCCGGAGTGGAATCTACGAGAATGCAGCCTTTGTGACTGCTGACGATACCCAGGAGCGATGCCAGCCCGAGCCCTCTTCCGGTCTGCTTCGTCGTGAAGAAGGGATCGAACAGCCTTGAAAGCATTTTCTCATCCATACCGCAGCCGCCGTCCGTCACCTCCAGGCATACGTACTTCCCTCCCGGGAACTTCCCATCAGGTAGAGATCCGGAGAGTTCGGCAGTGATGAATTCCTGAACGTACGTCGAGACTGCAATGTTTCCATTCCCATCCGGAAGGGCTTCTGACGCGTTGAGTACAAGGTTCATCACGATCTGTCTGATCTGTGTAGGATCGGCCATTATTCTCGGGAGGCCGGTCTCCAGCGAGAACTCGATTTCTCCTCTGTTGGCAATGGAAGCCTTCAGAATCCGGGTCATTCCGCTGACGACATGGTTGAGATCGATGGATTCCATCGAAAAGGCTCTCCGGCCGGCGTAAGCAAGCATCTGACTGGCAAGATCGGCTGCCTGGCGGGCAGCGTTCTCCACCTCCTTTATGTACTCGGCTGCATCGCCTGTGGGAGGAAGGTCCTGAAGTGCAAGGTCGGCGTTGCCCAGCATGGTCATCAGCAGGTTGTTGAAATCGTGCGCTATTCCTCCCGCAAGGACTCCAAGACTCTCGAGTTTCTGAGCGTACTGAAGCTGTGCGGTCAGTCGGAGTTTCTCCTTCTCCGCCTCTTTGAGCTTTGAGATATCGGTGAAGACACCCGTACTCTTCACGAGTTTTCCATCTCTGAATACTGGATGCGGTGAGATGAGAACCGGAAACCTCGATCCATCCTTCCTAGTGACCATTATCTCGTATGGATCTGCAATTCCCGTTTCCCGGAGACTGAGCTGCCTCGAGAAACTTCGCCAGCTGCTTTCATCGAAGAGTATGCGGACGTCTGCTCCCATCAGCTCATCAGCCGTGTAACCGGTCATTTCGTAGAAGCTGCGGTTGATGAATGTAAGCGTGTTACCCGTTCTCTCAACGATTCCCTCGCTCATCGTTTCGACGAGGCTCCTGTGTTTCTGTTCGCTGTCCATCAGAGCCTGCTGTATTCGCTTCTGCTCAGTGATATCCCGCATGTGCTCGATGACACCTGTCAATTCCCCCGAAACTCCTGAAATGACTGGATACGACCTGACATCCAGCCATTTTTCCATTTCCGGAACGTACTTCTCTATAATTGCTGGCTTGCCGGTTCTGTAAACCTCGGTTGTTGCGCACTCACTGCATGGTGATTCAAGCCCGATGAGTTCGAAGCACTTCCTTCCCCTGACCTCCTCAGGAGAGAGGCCTAACATGTCGTATCCCGCCAGATTGTAGCGCAGCACCGTATGATCCATATCCTGAATGCCGATTGTATCCGGAATGGAGTCCAGAATGGTCTCCATGAGACCATGTGCCTGTTCCATTCCGCGAGTGGATCTGAGTACAGCATCCAGGTTCCGGACGGACAAAGCAATCAGCGGAACACCGCCGGTCCCTTCCATGACCTTCTCCCCGTGCGATATGTGTGGGAACGACGATTCGTCACTACCGTTGAACCAGATGACCTCATCCATCTTACCCGTTTCGAGCACTGTGGAAAGGAATGAGCCCGGATCGCTGGATCTCTCCGGTGAGATGTAGCCCATAATGGATGTGCCCAGTACTTCTCTTTCGGTACGTCCGAGAAGGGCTGAAAGCGCGGTGTTAATGAACAGAATTCTGCCGGAGGAATCGAGGAGAGCGAAACCCTCGCTCGACTCCCTGATGTACGACAGGAGGATGCCTTCGAGAGCATCGGACACTATCTCGGATACAGGATCGCACTGGGAATCTGAGTTCCGTTTACCTTTGCACATTCCTGATTATCCGTTCATTTAGTGGGTCGAGACGACGAATTACGTGTGCAGACAATGCAATCAATCTTCAGCTACTGCAACCCTCGAAACGGCAGCAGGTCAGCACCCGGCTCTCTCGAAGTACTTCTCCCTGCACATTCGCTCTATCTCGAGCATGTTGCGGAAGGCTACGTTGAAATCATCTGTTGCAGATGTGAACAGACCGTGTCCCCATACTATCACACCTCTATGCCCTGCAATGGCCGGGGGAAGGGTGTTGCAGAGTCCATGGGGTCCGGTCCCCACTTCACCCGGCACGATCGGCACATCCCCGACAGAGCGTTTTTCGGGGCAGTCGACATGGCACATACCCCTGTTGGGGCAATCCCCCATGTCACAGAGCATGGACATTATCACTGAAAACTTTGGATGACCGTGCAGGATACCCTTCACACCCGCTTTACCGACTATCTCCCTGTGCGCCGTGTACTCACTCGAAGCGGTTATGCTCACACAGCTCGATCCATCCATCGGACAGGGGTCTATACAGCCTTCCAGCTCGTCGAGCGACGATGTTGTCTGGCTGATGTAGAGCACGTCGTCCAGGAGGTAAGAAATGTTACCGAAGAAGGAATCGACCAGTCTGTATTCAACGATCTTCCGTCCCGCCTGGGCCATTGCTTCGAGAACCTGTTCCTCCAGCCTGAACGGACCAATGAGCAGTTCCGGTGATTCGTCCGAGATCGGATCGAGCATGTTCGAGACCTTTTCAAACACTTCCTGCTGGTCTCTGCTCACCGTTCCGGAAGATAGATCGACCGCGTAGTCCGAGAAGAACTTGACAAAACATGCGAAGCAGACCGAACTGTAGAAAATGAATGCCTGCTCAGGACTGACCGTTCCCCATGTGATGATTCCATGCTCCGGAATAATCACACTCTTGCGCCTTCGCAGTTCCGCAATGATCTCAGTGGTATCGAAACCTGTGACAACGGGTAAGTCGTGGATGAACGTCCTCGTCTCGCAGTCGGCAGGATGGATTGCCCCATCAGTGGATTCACACAGGAACGATATGATGCTGCGGTAGGGTTCTGCAGGTTCGGCGTAAAGGAGCGAGTTGATCTCGAGCCCGTCGAAAACCTTTTCCAGTTCCGTACATGCCGGATCAGGCCTGTTCCACTCCAGCTCGGCATCAAGCCCTCCGAGCAGTGCACTTCCCGGTGCGACGAGACCTGCAGAGGCAAGTTTCCCGGCATACCTGTCCAGAAGCTTTCTCATGAACCTGCTCCCTCAGAAGGCCATCTCAGTCCGAGTTCCGCTGCCTTCTCTCCCACTGGCATCCCCTTCTCGTCAAGTCCTCTGATGATGTAGTATCTGTTTCTGGCGGATAGGAAACCGGATCTGTCAATTGGCAGAACCCTTCCCCAGACACCACTGCTGCCCTCCGTGGTGAAAAACCTTTCCGGAAGATCGTCGTCCCTGGCTGCAAACCCGTTCAGGGCGTTCATTATCTTCTCTCTGTAAACGATCCGTTCTCCCGTACCAATGAGGTCCTGGGCAGTCACTTCAACACCGGTGACCGCGGAACAGGCTTTCGCATACTCCTCCAGCGAAGCCCCGAAGAAACTGAACTTGCAGACACTGAGCGAATCGATCGCTGCATTGGCATCCTCGGCTATCTTCACAATCCGAGCCTTACCGGAGAAGGACAGCCTGTCGGTGACAACAGGTTTTCTGAGTATCTCATGGCTGATCGGGTATGCCCTCAGGTGGCAACCTCCTCTTGTGGAGGTCACGTAGGCAAGAGCCATTCCGTACGCTCCGCGAGGATCGTAAGCGGGCAGTTCGAGCTTCTTTACGGAGATCGATACTTCGGGACATCCTTTATCCATGGCATATCTGTACGAACCTCGGCCAAGCCTCTTCCCCTCACCCCTGCCCATAGCGATTTCGCGGAGAAGCGAGATAACCTCGTCGGAGGCAAGTCTCCTGCCGCGGATCTCCGCGAAACAGGCCAGAGTCGATCCGGCGGTGATCGTATCCATACCGGCGGAATCACAGATCCCGTTCGCCTTCACCACCATTTCCAGATCCGTATTCTCCAGCAGGGCACTGAAGTGGGACAGTGTCTCGAATTCGGGGATGTGGGTTCCATCCCTTCCGACCTTCTTGCACTGCACATGACACCCCGTACAGCCCGTTCTCACGGGCTTATAGCGGTTTTTCATAGCAACAGCGTTCATCGATGGTGCCGCCTCGAAGCGGGTCCTGCGGAAGTTGGCGGTAGGCATCATGCCACGGCTGTGCATCAGATCGTACAGAGCGGCCGTACCCATGTTCCGCAGACCGAACTCTCCCATTATTACCGGACTGGATGCCATTAGCCTCGTTATCTCCTCACAGGCACTCCTCAGCCCGGACCGGTCGGCCACCGGAACCTGACGGGTTCCCTTCACCGTGATGTACTTGATGTTCTTCGAGGCCATGACGAGACCGATACCGTTCCTGCCCGCCGTATGGCATCCATCGACCATGATGCAGGAGAACAGGACACCGTTCTCTGCTGCAGGACCTGCAACTGCTACCGCTCCCCTGTCTCCGAGAAGGGAATGGATCTCCCCCGTTCCCTTTCCTGCAAGCCCCCCGGCATCGGTCAGTTCGACCGAATCATCGAAAATCTCGATTCCGGAGAGAGAACTCAGTCTGCCGGTAATGACCACTCCACGGTATCCAGCGCGCCTCAGTTGATGGGCAAGGCTCCCTCCAACGGAGCAATCGCCAATCGTTCCGGTCAGAGGAGAACGGGACATAATGCACATGCGTCCGGAAGTAGGTGCGGGAGTACCGGCGAGGGGACCGGTCATCATGATCAGCGGCATCCCGGGATCGTCCCACTCCAGCGTTGCATGAGGCCGGAGGTAACAGCCTGCGAGACCTCGTCCACCGATCCATTCGGAAAGAAGATCCTGATCCGGGTACTCGACTCGGAGCGAACCGTCGGTAAGGTCTATGTGGAGGATTCTGGAAGTGCGAACATGTTCCGAATCAGTCATCTACTTGATGAAAAGCGCTTTGAGACAACCCCAGGTTCCCGACTGAAGGACGGAGGGAATGGGATCGGATACGACTACATCATCGAACAGACCACTGAGGTATGCTTTCCCGTCGTGGGCAACCCCTACGCAGAACAGTGCAATCGAACCGGCACTGGTAACGCTTGTATCGTCTGCCGAGACCATCCATGCCCAGGGCTCGTCCCCTTGTTCTCCTGACCATGCCTTTCCCCGATAGTGGATCCCATCCGCTTCGAATCGAAGCCAGTACTGCTGGCAGTACTCGGCAGGAAAATAGGTTTCATCCAGGAGGATCAGGCTGGTCCAGTGCCAGCTGTATAGCCTCAGCTCGGATTCCGGAGGACATAGAACGAGCATGAGATTGTATTCGGCAGTTTCACTGAACCTGGTCAGCATTCCGATGAAGTACCCCGTCTCGAGGTTTACGCTGCACAGCGCAGAGTAGTCCGGTACGCTCATGAAACCGGAATTGTCACCGTTGAATGAGATCCCATGATTCTCCTCGTAACCGCCATGGAAATAGTACATGCTATCGACAACTTCGTACTCGATCATGTTCAATTCGAACCAGCCGTCGGCGTTACCATCGTTGAAGTTGTCCGAGAATAGCACATCCGCCATCCCCGTGCACGGAAGCAGCACTGCGAGCAGCGGTATAAGGTGCGCTTTCATAGCTGCAGCCTGCATGATTCTCCTCCGGTTGAACCGATTGGAATATGTTTACTCTTCAACACGCTGGAAATGGACTACCGAACATCATCGCTCAGGAGCGGTTGACGCTGTAGACGGGTGAGTACAGACTCACAGAAGAATCCAACAGGGATAAAGGGGGATGGCGATGACAAAAGCTCTTGTTTTTACCCTGACAGTATTTCTCACGGGTTACGTATGGGCGGCAACGATCATAGATCACACGTGTACCGATCTCAGTCAGATTCCATCAGAATGGATCGACAACGTACAGGACGATATGATTTCCCACTACGCGCACACATCCCATGGCTCACAGCTGACCTACGGGCTGATGTTCGTCGAACAGAGTGACCCTGCTTACGCCTACGAGATAGGCAGCTGCTACCTGCCAACCGTTGCAGGAGCATACTGTGTCTTCGACGGTCAGGAATCGGTATCTTACGTTACCCCGGAGCTTTACTGGGAAACAGCTGCCGGTTTGCAGCTCACTCGTGATGTACTCGACAACAACCCTACGATAAACACATCGATGTGGTGCTGGTGCTGCCAGTGTGATTACTACACGGAGTCACAGGTGCTGGCATACCTCAGCGCCATGACCCTGCTGGAATCCGAATACCCTGACGTCACTTTCATCTACTTCACCGGCAACGCCCAGGGAACGGGCTCAGACGGCTTGAATCGGTACGCAAACAACAACGTAATAAGGAATTATTGCAGTGCCCACGACAAGGTGCTGTTCGATTTCGCAGACCTGGACGCATGGTGGTACAATCCATCCTCATCGCAGTGGGAACATCATACCTACAGCTACGGCGGGTACGACATACCTGCAGAACACCCTCAGTTCTACGGCAGCGCGTACGGTCACACAACTGCGGAGAGCTGCGAACAGAAAGGCAGAGCCTGGTGGTGGATGATGGCCGTTCTGGCCGGATGGAGCGGAACCGGTGTTGCAGAAAGTGAGCAGCCCGCAGGATACTCTTTTGAGATAGTATCACCGAATCCGTCAACCGGACAGGTCAGTATATCGTACTCCGTTCCCGGTGATCAGGATATCAGTATCCAGCTCTTCAACATCACCGGCAGGCTTGAAATCTCCCTGGCTGAGGGCATTCACAACGGAGGAGACCACCAGATCACGGCAGACGATATCGGTCCTGGTGTCTACTTCGTCAGAATGACTGCGGAATACTACAGCGCTTCGCGAATGCTCGTTATCCTGAACTAGGTTATTCCCCGGTACTTCTCTATGAGAATACAGATCTCTGGACGACGGCAATTGGACATGTATATTTCTCCCTCGATGAACAGAGAGCCGCACAAGCTGAAAGGTCAATCATGATGATCGCCTCCGCATTCTGTTGCTGCCGGGAGTCAACTGTGACGGGTTGAGGAGGAGTATCCACAGGATATTGTGTTCAACCCGCCGTCAGGCGGTTTTTTTTGCAGAAGGAGAGTAGAGATGTTTTACGGAACCGAGGAATACACGTGTACCTGTACCGGAAAGAATGCGGTCGAAATTCGATATCCGGTAAACAGTCATGAGAACGAAAGAGGGTACACAGGTGCAGATATCGGACATGAATGGAGTGCTGACACCGCTCATCGACGTTACCCCGGCCGGGCTGCCGTCCGGAGCCCATATCCTGGCAAAAGTTGAGGCGTTCAATCCCGGGCTCTCGGTCAAGGACAGGCCAGCACGGAACATGCTCTTTGACATTGTCCGCTCCGGCAGAATCGATGACATGCTGCGCATCGTCGAGGCATCGTCCGGTAACATGGCAGTAAGCCTTGCGCTGGCGGCAAGAGGGCTCGGACTCGATATGTGGCTCTTCGTTCCCGAGACAGCTGGAGAGCAGAGAATCGAAAGAGTGATGAGGTTAGGTGCCGAGGTCACCGTGACACCCGGAGAGCTCGGAACGGAAGGAGCGCAGAAGGAAGCGATCAGAACCGCAGATGGCTCTGTGAACTTGCTCTACCTTGGCCAGCACGAGAACCACGGCAATCCTGCAGCGCATTTCAGGGGAACCGGGCCGGAGATCTGGAAGCAGTCCGAAGAAACGGTAACAGGCTTCGTTGCCGGGATCGGAACCGGCGGAACCCTCCTTGGAGTTTCTGAATACCTGCGTAAGATGAATGAGGGAATGGTAATCGTCGGAGTAGTTCCCGGGGCTGCTTCCAGCATTCCTGGGTTGCGACCTCTGAATCCATCACAGGTCGCCCATCATGGGAAGCTCGAGTTTCAGGATCTCTACACCATCGACAGGGATCGGGCTGAATGGTGGCAGATCCGGATATCGGAGAAGACTGGAATACCTCTCGGACCCTCGAGTGGTGCGGCAATGGCGGCCGCGGTTCGCCTGGCCATCGATACTGGAGGTACGGTGGCAACGATCTTCCCCGACCATGGTTTCAATTACATCTGAACTGGAAACCGGTTCTTTGAACCGGACGGGGTCTTCCCTATCTTTACGCTGACATGCGAAGGTCTTTCAAGGGATTGAGGTTCTCACGATGATATCTACAGCAAACATCATTTCGATTCTCTCGATTACACTGTTATGCGCATCGGCCTGTGCGCAGCAGGCCTTGAATCCCACTTTTCTCCTTCCCTCCCCCCTGCTCGAAGGAGAAGTCTCTCTGGAGAATACACTCCAGAACAGGAGATCCGTAAGGTCATTCTGCAAGGGTGAAACCATGACCCTTGCAGAGGTTTCGCAGCTCCTCTGGGCCGCGCAGGGCATTACGGCAGGCAACCGGTTCAGGACTGCGCCTTCGGCCGGAGCCATCTACCCGGTGCGGATGTACCTGATCGCAGAGAGTGTTGATTCCCTGCCCGCCGGCATCTACAGGTATCTACCCGTTACGGAATCGCTCGAATTGATAAGAGAAGGGGACTTTCTCGAAGCGATTGCCGACGCTTCCCTCGGTCAGATGTGGATGGCGAAAGCCCAGGTTCTGATAGCAATGGCGGCGGAAACCGGGACCATCACGCGCGTATACGGTGAGCGAGGAATAACGTACACCCACATGGAAGCAGGACACATCTCCCAGAACATCTACCTGCAGTGTGTATCACTCGGGCTGGGAACATGTGCCGTCGGGGCATTCGATGATCTCGAAGTTGCATCAATACTGCGGCTCCCCGATGACGAGGTCCCGCTGTACCTCATGCCGGTGGGAAGGTAGCCCGTATCACCAGTCGGGAAGCGGTTTCTTCTCCCAGCAGTAGACGATCTTATCCCTGGCCTTCTCCAGTTCTGGAGACGACACTGGAAGTGACTGCGCTTTCTTTTCTATCTTCCTCAGCGCCTTACCTACGATGATGACTACTGCGTCAGGGAATATCACGTAGAGGATGTCACCGAACCGCATCAGACCGGTTACAGCACCGTACAGAAATATCAGTATCGGCAGCCCCATAAGGACTATCTGAAGGAGTGCCGCGTACATCTGCTTTCTGACGACATCCTTGAACTTTTCCAGGTCAGCGTTCGTATCGATCCTCGGTGTCTCATCCATGAAGCTTTTCAGCATCGACATGAAAACGAATGCACTCAGGAGTGCTGCGCCGGGAAAAGCGATGAGCAGAGCAATGAAAGCCCCATGACTCAATTGTATCCCCTCCCTTCAGCAGGAGATGTATGCGAAGGGGGCGGTTGACCGCCCCCTTTCCCGATTAGCTCTTGTACAGGCTTATTATGGAATGGGCAGCCCGTCGATAAAACTGTTTATCGTATCCCTGATGGTTCCGATTTCGGCATTGAGGTTATCGCTGATTGCCTGGATCTCATCCCTTGCAAACGCCAGTTCGCCTCTCAACTCATCGAGTTCGGCCTGGAGAGCGGCTATCTCCGGATCCGTGTCGCGGAGTTCTTCCAGCTTTGCGGACACGTTGTCCAGAGTGGTGAGCGCAGGAATCAGCTCGCCGAGAACATCTGTAGAAGAGATGACTTCATCGAGTTTTATCTGCACTTCATCCAGAAGATCCATGCCCGGTATCTCGATATCGGGAATCTCGACATCCGGAACATCTGGCGCACTGGGAACCCCAAACGCCAGAACACTGCCTGCAAACAGCGCTATTACAGCAATTGTTGCGTGACGCATTACCCCTCCTTCTTAGTTAGCCCTTTTGTGTTGGTTCAGAAAGACAATACTGATGCTACAAGCCGGTTGTGTAAAGGGGACGTTGTTAAGTTATTTAAGTAACTACAATAAACCAGTACTGGGAGTTCAACTGCGGGGGGGCGGAATGACATTTTATACAAATTACTTAAATAACTTAACAACGTCCCCATTGGTACCGGGGGCGGGACTTGAACCCGCACAGGCATGCGCCCACTAGGTCCTTAACCTAGCGTGTCTGCCAATTCCACCACCCCGGCACTCAATGAGTTACGTAAGTGCAAGAAAGAAGGAAGTTGCCATGAAGAGTACGGCAAGAACCGTTGTTGCCTTGGAAAGAAGCGTAGCTGCTCCGCGGTTGCCGAAGGAAGCTGTGAGAGCCCCACCTCCACCGAACGCACCAGAAAGACCATCACCCTTGGACTTCTGGAGAAGAACAACGGCAATGAGCAAAACGCACACAACTATATGAAGAAACGTGAGTGCCGCTAACATTCCAGTGATGCCTCCTTTTTTAACGCAGTTATATACGAAAGCAGCTTCAGGCTGGCAAGTACCTTGACTGGAATCAGGATGCAGAACCGGAAAGGGTTACGAGCACTTCATCCAGTCCGAGATTCTTTCCCGGACAGACGGTCTTGCACCCCTTCAACTGCCTGTGCAGCCTGATATCCTTCCCCGTGAGTCCGAATCTTGCGAGAAGTTCACCGAGCAGCTTTCCGAGAGCTTTCATCTGTTCGGGGGATGGGGTCTCTTCTTCGAAATTCCCAACAAGGCATATTCCGATTGAGTCGTGATTGTGATCCTTTGCATGAGCTCCCATGACGTTCAATGGTCTGCCCTGCTCGACGAGACCGTCGTCGCTGCATGTTCCATTGCCTATCACGAAATGGTACCCGATATCCTCCCAGCCGTTCACAACCCTGTGAAGACAGCGGAAAAGATCTGCATTCCCGGTACGTGTTGCCGAATGGTGAATGACGATGAGACGCGGGGGCTTTATCGGGCTGTAAACTGGTTGATCTGGTGGAACAGACCCGGCAATGATGCTTTCTTCATCGATGAACTCATCGAGAAAACCATTGTTTCTCAACCACTCATGACAGGAGATATCGGAAACCATCACAGGTGTTCTTTCAGCATCGCTGCAAGTTCGGCAAGGCCGTAAGGTTTCCTCAGAAAGGCCAGGACTCCCGCATCGAGCAGTTGCTGGGCACGTCCCTCACGACCGTAACCGCTGGAGAGGATAACTCTGATATCGGGGTTGATCTCTGTCAATCGGGTGAAACACTCTCTCCCGTCCATCCCGGGCATTGCAAGATCCATGAGCACCAGATCGATGCTGGTTCCATACTTTTTGTAGATCGTGAGAGCTTTCTCTCCACTCGATGCCGTAAAAACGCAGTAGCCGAGATTTCTGAGCATTTCCTCTGCGGTACTGAGAACAACCAGTTCGTCGTCGACCACCAGGACACATCCGCTGCCGCCTGATACCGTATCTTCACGATCGGCGGCTGCATGAACTTCTGCATCCTCATCTGAAATCAGAGGTATGAATATTGTAAACATTGTCCCGCTGGCAGCGGAGCTTTTCAGGTCGATCCAGCCTCCATGGTTCTCAACAATGCCGTAGACAGTGGCAAGGCCCATTCCCGATCCGTATCCCTCTGGTTTCGTTGTGAAGAAAGGTTCGAATATCCGTGCCTGAATATCCTCGGGTATTCCCGTACCCGAATCGCTTACCGTCAGGACAGCGTAGTCTCCCGCAAGGAAATCGGATCTCTTGGCAGGGTCAATCCGGTCGATCGAACGCCTTTCGAGGGAGTATGACAGAGTACCTCCATCGGGCATCGCATCCTTGGAGTTGACAGCCAGGTTGAGAATCATCTGCTCTATCTGAACCGGATCTCCCATTACGGTTACATCCTCATCGAGGTCGAGCTGCACCGAGATCCTTGAATCCAGAATCCTCCTGAGAAGCTTACTGACATTCCGCACGGACTGGGACAGGTGGACCTTCTCGATCTGCTGTTTTCCTCTCCTGGCAAAGCCAAGAAGCTGATCCGTAAGTTCTGATGCCCTGTAGGCAGCGGACTTTATCACTTCACCTGCTTTGCCGGCTCCGGACTCTGGAGGGTAGTTGTTTGTGAGCAGATCCGCATAACCCAGGATGGCGGTAACCAGGTTGTTGAAATCGTGCGCTATACCGCCTGCAAGCAGTCCGATAGCCTCCATCTTCTGCCTTTCCCGGAGGTGCTTTTCCATCTCGAGCTGAATCGTCACATCCCTTCCGACTATTACGTAGTTGACAACGACTCCCTCACGGTCTCTTACAGGTGATATCGTCAGGTCCATTTTGAACTTGCTCCCGTTGCGGCATACTGCATCGATGATACCGCTCCAGCCTCCGGTGACACTGACAGACGTTTCTATCTTACCGAATCCTTTAGACGTCTCCTCATCGAAATTGTGCTCGATGCTCTCCCCGATGAAGTCATCGACGGGAATGCCTGAAATCCTTTCGACCGCAGGATTCACGTAGGTAACCCGGCCATCGGAATCGGTGATCAGAACGACTTCTCTAGCCTGTTCCACGGAGGCAGCGAGAAGGTCTCTGTCTCGTACGACCAGGTTCCATTTTCGCTGTTCTGATCTTGTTATCAGTGCTCTAATTTTAAGGAACAGATACAGCAGGATGGCGAGAACGAACACTGCCACTCCCAGGAGCAGGCTGTTCCTGAATCCCGAAATACCGGCAAGTATGTCTTCTATGGGCGTTGACAGAATGATCGTCCAGTATCTCTCAGTGAACCTGACCGGGTAATAGGTTGAAAGCATATCGACGGTGGGGAAGCCGGCAACCAGACCGATGGGAAACTCGCTTACAACGGAACCTTCACGAGAATCGGCAGATGCATCGACAACCTCGAGGAAGCCCGGGTAACTGGCATAGACCTCGAGTACGGGAAGGCCTATCTCATCGATATGGCCAGAGTAAAGTATCCGTCCATCCTGACTGATCATCCAGGCAGACTGGCGTTCATCGCTCTGCACCAGGCAAAAACTGTTCTCTATCATGGCCCTGAACGGAATCACAGCTGCCAGTGTCCCCATGAACAGGCTGTCCTCATCGAATACAGGCATGTGGTAGGCAACTGCCCAGTAACCCTGCACCGTAAAGAAGGCATCGCTGAAGACCGGTTCGTGTGTCCGGAGAACCTCGACCATGTGTTCCTGAGATGAGATATCGGCGCCGATAGCGCTTTCGACGATAGGAATCGTGTGCACGATCACACCGGAACTGTCTACTCTCGTGACCGCTCTGACAAAGGTGCTGTGTCTGGTGAGCATTCGCTCCATCAGGCCTGCACCCTTCGAATCAAAGTGGACGATCTGAGGAGAAGTCACGAGGTCGCTCAGTTCGGCATGGACATGGCTTACGAGAAACTCGATTTCGTACGCGAACTGCGTTGCATAGAGCCTCTGCCGGATCGCAAGATCATCGATTGCGTGCTGTTCGGCCTTCCTGTAGCCATCGTAGAGGAAAGCAGCCGCAAGGATGACAAGCACTATGAGGAGAACCTGCTTCCATATCTGAAAACTGGTTGACTCCGGCAGATTGAGAAAGTCCCTCTTGAGAGTTATTTCGTACTCCCTGCAACGTTATGCCAGTGTTAATATACAGAAGCACACTCGGATTGACAGTGAGTTCCCTTCCTTACTCGCCCAGGATCTGCACACGGACCTTCCGTTGCCTTGATCTGTTGTCGTGATCTATCAGTACGATCTGCTGCCAGGTTCCGATCAGCAGTTTACCGGCCACAATCGGCAGGGAAATTCCAGGTCCCATCAGGGAGGCTCTCAGATGGCTGAAGCCGTTGTCGTCTCCCCAGGTCTCCGAATGTCTCGATCGGAGCTCTTGCGAAACGAGTCTCTCGAGCTGATCCTTCATGTCCTGAACCAGTGCCGGTTCGAATTCGATTGTGGTCAGTGAAGCCGTTGAGCCGATTACAGATATACAGGCAATCCCTTCCCGCACCGAGGACGTCTCGACAACCTCCTGAACCTGCGATGTTATGTTCAGAATATCAGAGTATCCTTCGGTACTGAAAATCAGTGTTTTTCCCGCGACCATTAAGCCTTCCTGTCAGGTTGGAAGAAGCAGGTCGGTAACTTCAGTGGGAGAAGACACCAGTTTTCCAGCACCTGCCCTTACGAGCGTTTCCCTGTCTCTGAACCCCCAAAGAACGCCGACAGTCTGCATTCCCGCTTTGAGCCCTGTCTCCATGTCCACCTCACTGTCGCCCACGAGCAGGACACTGGATGGAGGGAATCCGAGTAATTCCGCCAGGGTCAGGGCAGTACAAGGTTCAGGCTTGGCTGCAGAGCCGGGAAGCGATCCCTTTACTCCCTTGAAGCGAATATCGGGAAAGAAATGAGCCGCCGTAAGTTCTGCGGCTCTTTGCGGCTTGTTCGTCAGTACTGCCATGGGAACACCTGCCGACTGGAGCTGCTCCAGCATGCTCTCGATACCTGAATACGGTAGAGCAGCAGGTTCGCGGAGTTTCTCGTAGAGATCTGTCACCTGGGCAGCGAGAATGGAAATCCAGCTTGAATCCAGGTCTACGTTGCGGAGGAGAGATCTCAGCAGGTGCTCGACTCCTCTGCCCACTCCTTTTCTACAGGCTTCGAGGCTTCTCTTGGAATACCCGTGCCTGAGCAGAACCGTGTTGACTACTTCCCTGATATCGGCAAGAGTGTCGAGGAGGGTACCATCCATATCGAATATCACTGCTTCGGGTTTCATGTTCCTTTTGAACCCCCTTGACCCTGATAAAAAATATCACCAATTGCCACCTAACATACGAGAAAGGAAAAGAGTGAAAAAGGAAGAGGGAAGCAGCTGCTCCTGCAGCTACCCGGGATGCCCGAGACATTCGAATTGCCGTGAATGCGTTGCCTACCACAGCAGCCGCGGAGAGTTTACCGCGTGTTTCTTCTCACAGGAGGGTGAAAGAACATGGGACAGATCCTTCGAAGGCCTTTGCCGGGACAGGAAGAGCTAGAGGGTTAACGCAGGCTGCGCATCCATTCCTGCGCATCGAGCAGAGCGTCGGGATCTATGGTATGACCGCCTTCGAACGCCCTGAACTCGCTGTTGCACCCCATTCCTGAGAGGATGGTGTAAGTTTCCTCCCCTGCCTCGAAGGGTACGGCATTATCATCTATGCCATGAACAACGTACACGTTGCTGTTCGAAGCCTTCTCAAGAACCTCAATCGAGAGATAATCCGTTTCAAGCCAGCCGCTGAAACCAACGAGCCCATTGAATCGCTCAGGATAGAGCATGCCGGTGTTCCATACCATCGTGCAGCCCTGAGAAAATCCGAGAAGGTAGACGTCGGATACGAGGAAATCCTTTTCGAGATCGTTGAGAAGGGATATGACGTGTTCCACGGCAAGCATGTTCGAGTGGAACCCCTGCTCGGATGATGGATTCCAGTAGAACCAGGAAAAGCCTACCCTCTCACCTGCCGGTACCGGATAGAGAGCCTGTGGACAGGCGAATATGAAATCCGGGGCTTCGAACAGCTCCCAGAGTCTGATGAACCCCTCGGGAGTATCCCCCAGCCCGTGGAGGCCGATTACGAGCGGGTAGCGCTGGCCGGGATCGAAGTTCTCAGGGAACATCAGCCGGCACTCGTTTACGCCAAGGGCATCGAACCAGAATTCCTCACCTTTTATTGCTTCGATATCCTGGATCATCTCCGCGATATCATCGACGGCCTCGATAAACACGGGTGAGCTTCGCACGAGATCGAAATCTGGATCCCAGAGGATGTGCTCCATGTCCCTGAAGCCAGCCCTGGCGCCACGCAGCAGGCAGGCAGCAGCAAGCTCTGGTTCATCGAGCAGACCGTAGCAGCATGCCAGATTGTAAATGGCAACAGCATCGTCCGTGTTCCAGCGGAGATAGTTCAGGTAGAACTCGGCAGCCAGAAGGAAATCTCCTTCGAGATAGGCATCCAGGGCCAGCTGCTCCAGCTCGAGTGGATCGGAATCGAGGAATTCACCCGAAACCGGATCGAGCGGATCGATATCCCCGGAATTTGCTGACATCGAGAAGGACAAGATGATAGTAACCAGCACGATACAACCGTAAGAAAGATTGCTCATGAACGTAACCCCCCCATGGATGTTAATGGGGCAGGATATCCGGATAACGGAGACCTCGTCAATAGGGACGACGGTGGTGCCCGGGCTAGCCGCCTGAATGAAGTGCGAGCCTGTTACCCTCGGTATCGATGAAAATGCCGAAGTAACCGATTTCCTCGGTTATAAGTGTCTTGGGAACTTCAACCTTCCCACCTGCTTCGGTTACCTTATCGAGAACGGTATCGAGATCGTTTCCTCCGTTCAGGTAAAGGAGTATTCCGTCCTCGGAGGGAGTATAGCCTTGCATCGAGACGAGTGCTCCCGTAGTCGAATAACCTTCAGAGGGGAAGAAACCCATGAAAGAGCCGTTCATCTCTTCGATTACTATATCGACCGAGAATAGCCGCTCGTAGAATACCTTTGCTCTGTTCATGTCTGCCACCGGGATTTCGAACCATGCAACCATGCTTTTCATGCTTTTCATGCCTTTCCTTACTGAGTGGAACAAGGATAAGTATACATACGTTTACCTGCGCGTCAATACCCATATCAAAGCAAAAGGGGTAAGACAAGACACTTCACTCATGAACATGATCTTGACCACTGCCTATATTTTAGTATTTTAGTAAATGCTCATTTGGAGGTGACATGAAACCCAGTGAGCTTGCCGAAATGCTCAAGGTCCTCTCCGCGGAGATGAGGGTTCGA
>CBDUZS010000020.1:0-41996 GCA_965371785.1 uncultured bacterium | reverse complement strand
CCGGTCACCATCTACAGGACGCTCTTCATGGGTGTCGGCTACTTCCTCCTTGTGCGCAACTACCGCAACGCAGGGAGTTTCATCGAGAAGCGGCAGATAAGGCTGGTCCTCTGGGGATCGGCCCCGGGAATAACCGTATACGTGCTCTACACATGGTTTGTCTTCTTCTTCGGGAACCTGATGGTGACTTTCTCCTTCCAGCTCAATCGGCTGATCTCAAACGCCATCTTCATACTCCTGCTCCTGATCCCGGTCTCCTTCATCTACGCTTTCGGTAAGTACAAGCTTCTCGAAGTGGAGGCGAAGCTCAAGAGGGGAACAAGGTTCGTAGCAGTGAATCTCCTGCTGCTTATCACCTTCTTCGGATTCCTCTACGTGTTCGGGGAGCTGATACTGGAAAAGATAGGCATATCCAGCCAGACTCCTACTCTTGTTCTCGGGATTCTACTCGCTCTTCTCTTCATGCCCACGCAGAGGAAAATCCGTGCCAAGGTGGAGGAGCATTTCTACCCCGAGAGGATAAAGCTTCGTGAGCTCCTTCGTGATTTCCTGGCTTCGAGCATGGTCCGCACGGAGGGCAGCGAGTTCTGGAAAGAACTGGAACAGAAACTCGCGGCAGGACTCTCTGCCGAGAAGATCTACCCCGTTATGCGGGTAGAGGACAAAGGCATCTTCGCCATCGAATTCGAGGAACCGACTCCCTTCAGCATGAAGGACGAAATTATCAAGCGGCTGAGAGACCGTGACAATCCACTTCTTCTGGACGAGGTCATCGCCAGCGGCAGGATAATGCTCACCGAAGAGCAGAAGAGCTGGTTCATCCAGCGGAACTGTGCGGTTCTCCTGCCCCTTGTCACGAAGTCAGGCCTCATTGGCTTCCTGGTGATCAGCTGCAAGACGAACGGTGAGGACTTCACCGCTGAGGAGCTCGAACTCCTGGGCAACTTCTCCACTCAGACGGCCCTCGTTGCCGAGAACCTCGAACTGCTCGAGGACAAGATCCAGAAGAAAAAGCTCGAAGAACAGATTCGCGTTGCAAGGAGCATCCAGGAAGGGCTGCTTCCGAAGAACATTCCTTCCACCCCCGGGCTCGAGGTTGCTGCGCTCATACGTTACTGCCTGGAGGTTGCCGGAGATTACTACGATGTTATTTCACTGCCCGACGGCAGGACGGTGTTCGCCATAGGCGATGTTGCCGGCAAGGGGATCGGCCCCGCTCTCCTGATGGCTAACCTGCAGGCTTCGCTTCGAACAACGCAGGAGATAGGCATTTCGCTCGGGGAAACGGTCGAGAAGATCAACAAGCTCGTTTTCGATAATACGCCTTCGGAGCTTTTCATCACCTTCTTCATGGCGGCTATCGACCCGGTCACCGGCAGGATGGAATACGTCAATGCCGGACACAACCCGCCTCTGCTCGTCCGGGAGGACGGCAAGACAGTGAAGTTGAGCCAGGGCGGCCTGCTGCTCGGCGTGAAACGGAATGCCATATACACCGAGGGAGAAGTTGATTTCCAGGTGGGAAATGTCCTTCTGATGTACACGGATGGTGTATCCGAAGCGATGAATTCCCTTGAGGAGGAATTCGGTGATCTGCGAATCGCCTCTCTCGCCCGCAGGCAGCGCAACCTGCCGCCCGCGGAGTTCCTCTCCGTAATCGAGAAGAACGTCGAGGAGTTTCACGGATCAGCGGAGTACCTGGATGATTTCACACTGCTCGCTGTGAAGCGGGGGAAAGGATAGTCTTCTTCGCTTGACTTCGGACCAGGTCTTATCTATGAACTGATTGCTGACTTCTATGATGGAGTGTTGTCTGTTCAGATTCAAGGAGACTGCATGATCATTGTCGGTGCGTTGTTCATGATGGTTGCCGGGGTGTTTCCCATGTCTCCCCTCGATGGTCCTACATCGGGAGAGATCATCCTCAACGAATTCATGTCGCATCCGATGTCTTCCGCTACCGAAGCCGAAGGTGAATGGATCGAGTTGTTCAACCTGTCCGGCAGCTGGGTCAACCTCAGCGGCTGGAAGATAATGAACCACGACGGTGACATCATCGAACTCAACTCCTACCTTCTTCCCCCCGATGGTTTTTTCGTTGCCGGTGCTTCGGGTGATGAATCCAGGAACGGCGGCTACTCTCCCGATTTCGTCTACAGTAATTTCACAATCGATGACGCAGACGAACTCATTCTCATCAACCGATCCGGTGTTGCCAGCGACGAGATCTCCTTTGATGGAACCTGGGACGTAATACCAGGACATTCCTGCGAGCGGATGAACCCCGGCTGGGTTTCAAACCTCGCTTCCAGCTGGGCTCATTCGATTGAGACATTTGGAAATGGAGATTCCGGAACTCCGGGTTTCCTGAACAGCGTATTCCAGAATTCCTTTGCCCAGAATACCTGGGCTTTCATTAAAGCCTTCTCCCAGTAAATACGTCGCCTTTGATTCCCACAACATGAAGTGCCTGGTCCCTCTGCTCGTAACGTTTGCGCTGGTTTTCGCGGACCCCCTGGTTGTTTTTTTCATTGACCCCGGCTTCGAAGAATACTCGGGTGATGCTGCACTGGTCTGTACTCCCGACGGGAAACACTACGTCATAGACGGCGGGATGTTCACCAACTACCCCCCTGCATGGGACTGCGGGCTGGAAAGAATCCTCCCGCTGCTGGACAGTCTGGACGTCACATATCTCGATGGAATCGTGGGAACCCACCCTGACGCGGACCACATCGGTGGGCTTATCTCGGTGTTGGACAGCATCCCGGTCGGAACGGTCTGGGATTCGGGATGGCCATACGCAAGTACCTGGACCTACGAGCAGTTCCTCACCGCAGTGTGGAACAATGGCGCCGACTACGTCATCCCCAGGCGCGGCGACATCCTGGATTGGGGCACGGAGCTTGCAGTGGAAGTAATCCATCCAGTGGAACCTCTCGATCCTTCTTCGACCAACAACGCGTCCGTCACCATCCGCTTCACCTACGGCGGGACTTCATTCCTCTTCACCGGAGACCTGGAGACGAATGGCGGTGAAGACGCGGTTCTCGCGGCGCTTGCATCGGGAATCATCGATGACATCTCCGCTGACGTTCTCAAAGTCGCCCATCACGGTTCGGTCTCCTCAACCGGCGATGCGTGGCTCGATGCAGTGAATCCATCCATTGCCTGCATCGAAGTGGGTTCGGGCAACCCTTACGGTCATCCGCACTGGGAAGTGCTGAACAGACTGGAGAGCAGGAATATCACCATACACCGCACGGATCTCGAGGGTACTTTCTATCTGTCAACGGATGGAGACAGCCTCTACTACAACACGCTTCCTCCCGGAGGCGGGGGCTCGAGCGGAGTGATCGATGAATTCATCGTCTACCCCAACCCCGCCCTCAGCACTGCCTCATTCGGCTGGAACACGGAATCGGGCCTGGCCGGTGAGCTGCGGGTGTACAACCTCCTCGGAGAACTCGTTCTCTCGATACAGGTCTCCGGCGGAGTTTACCAGTGGGATCTGGCCGTCGGCGGGAGTTACGCTTCCCCGGGTCTGTACATGGCCGTTCTCGAGCTCGAGGGAGGTGTGATTTGCGAAGAGTATTTTGCTGTGTCACGGTAGCGCTGCTCGTTTCCACCTCGACCGGTTTCAGCGGAACGGGCACTGCCGACCTTCTCCTCGTCCCCTCCCCGGGGTATCCCGGTCAAATGAGATATGGTTCCGCCGGATTCGCCCTGAATCAGGGACCCGCAGCTCTCGAGGGCAATCCATCGGCGCTGGGGTCGGGATTCAGCGCGGCAGGCGGTCGGTGGAACCTGGAGACTACTTCCGTCTCCGCAGCCGGAGCCTTCTCAGTCAGCCCTTCCATAATCGCAGGTGCGGGAGTCCGCTACATCGGTAAGAGCGGCCTGGTGGAGCGTGATGCCGAGGGAAATGAGACAGGTGAGTTCTCCTTCTCCACGGGGTCGCTGAATGCAGGCGTCTCCTGCGACATCTTCGAGGGATGGAAGGCAGGGATCTCCCTGGGTGTTGCCTGGGAAAGAATAGCCGGCGAGGGCGGAACCGGTATGGTTGCAAGCGCGGGACTGTGGGGTTCACCCTTCGAGGGAGTCTTTGCTGGCGCATCTCTCAGAGGGATCGGTCAGCCACCGTCGTGGAACGGCATCAGGAAGAACATGCCTACTGAAATTACCGCCGGGCTGCTCTACAATATCTCCTCTCTCGTGGCGGTTTTCGGGGGTGGAAGGATCGGTTTCAGCACGTACGATTCGTACTGTGCGGGAATCGAGTTCGATTACGAGAGCTTCTCTGTTTCAGGCGGGTGGGAGGTTGCCCCCGGCGAGGATGAGACAAGCGGTCTCTTCGCAGGAATGGGGTACTCATACGTGTCGGAACAAACCTATCTCCTGGAACTGGCTGTAAGCCAGCGGCACGAACTGGAATGGCCGGTGCTGGCAGGGCTTTCGGTTCTGTTCTGACCCGGGGTCTACCGAATGTACACGGTCTTGATGTTCACGAATTCCCTTATACCATAGCTCGAGAGTTCCCGCCCGTAGCCGCTTTCCTTCACACCGCCGAACGGAAGCCGGGGGTCCGATCTGACGAACTGGTTCACGAAACAGCATCCTGCATCCAGGTCCTTACGGGCAATTCTCTCACCCTTCTCCCGGTCTTCCGTGAACACCGCGGCACCCAGGCCGAAAACGGTGTCGTTGGCAACTGAGACAGCCTCTTCTTCGCCTGAGACCGGGATGACCGATGCCACCGGTCCGAACAGCTCCTCGTCGTAGGCGGGCATGCCCTTTGTAACGCCGGTGAGGACCGTTGGCGGGTAGTAGGCTCCCCTGTCGTCCGGTATCTGCCCGCCGAGGATGCAGCTTGCTCCCTTTTCGACACTGAGCAGAACCTGCGCGTGCAGCTCATCGCGGAGGTCATGCCTTGCCATGGGTCCGACGACCGTGTCGTTTTCCATCGGATCGCCCATCTTCGCCTTCTCCATCTCCCTTACGAACAGCTTCTCGAACTCGGCTCGCACACTCTCGACTACTACGAACCTTTTTGCGGCAATACAGCTCTGTCCGGAGTTTATCAGTTTGCTCAAAGCACACAGCTCTGCTGCACTCTGGAGATCGGCATCTTCCAGGATGATGTACGGGTCGCTTCCTCCGAGTTCCATGACCGTCTTCTTCAATGCCTGTCCTGCCCTCGAGGCAACCGCTCTTCCCGCGGGAACGCTTCCGGTCAGAGTGACCGCTTTCACATGCGGGTTGTCGATGACCCGGGCAACAGAGCTGCTGCCAATCATCAGGGTTCTGAAAGCGTTTTCGGGTAGCCCCGCCTTCCGGAATACCCTCTCTATCGCAAGGGCACAGCCGGGCACGCTGGAGGCATGTTTGAGAAGCCCTGTGTTACCGGCCATCAGACCCGGGGCGGCAAAGCGGAATACCTGCCAGAACGGGAAGTTCCACGGCATCACGGCAAGTACCGGCCCAAGCGGTTCGAATGTTACGTAGCTTTTTGATGCATCCGATGCTATCGGCTCGGGGGTGAGGAAGGCTTCTGCATTGTCTGCGTAGTAATCACAGACGAGGGCGCATTTCAGGACCTCGGCCCTTGCGCCGGTAACAGGCTTGCCCATCTCGCTGGTCATCAGAACGGCATATTCCTCGACGTTTTCCCTGAGTTCGGCGCCGGCATTCCTCATGAGCTTCGAACGGTGGGGAAAACCGGTGTTTCGCCATTCGAGGAATGTTTCGTGTGTAGAACGGATAACCTTGTCCACATCGTCGGGAGACATCTCAGCGTACTCCCGAATCCTGTTCCCGGTAGAGGGATCGATGCTTACAATCGACATGATATTCCAGACATTTCTCAGGCTATTCCTGTATCTTCCTTGCCGACGTGTATTCCTCGAGATCGTATGATATTTCCTTGCCTGGCATGGAAAGCCTTGCGAGCTCTACGCCTGCTTCGCTGAAGAACTTCTCGGCCAGTGTGCTGTGGTAATCCGAAAAGACGACCACCTTTCTGATACCGGCGCTGACCAGCGCCTTTGCACACGTAGTGCAGGGCATGTTCGTAACGTACGCAATCGCTCCGTCGAGTGACACACCATGTTTCGCCGCCTGGGTAATGGCGTTCATCTCGGCATGATTCGTTCTCACGCAATGGTTGTCGACTATGAGGCAGCCAGCGTCTTCGCAGTGCTCGAGCCCGGGTAGAGAGCCGTTGTAACCTGTGGAGAGCACGAACCTCTCCTTCACGAGAACGCACCCGCAGTGCATGCGAGGGCATGTCGCCCTTTCGGATGCCAGCATCGCAAGCTTGAGGAAGTATTCGTCCCAGGATGGTCTCAAAGGCGTGTCTCCTCTCCCGCAGACATGAGCCGTCAATGTTCGGGTCGTTTCACCGACCAGTAAGAATAGGCGAGGATGACCTGAGGGGCAAGATCAGAAACTGTAATCCAGCTGGATTCCAGCCTCTGTGCGGGAGCCGCCCTCTGTCTCTTCCCATCCTGACCCGAGGTGATCTGCGCCCTCCCTCTGCTGCCAGGCAATTCTTGCGCGGAGGTCGATGCTCTCCGATGGCTTCAGCGAGACCGATGCCTGCAGCAGGAAGCCATCCCCGTACAGCGGAATTGATCCGAATTCACCTGGAAATGCAAGCTCGGCTGCATACACCCTGGAATTGTATCCGTCGGTCGAGAATCCTGCAACGCCCGTTGAAAGCCTAAGTGCGTCGATCGGGCTGTACTTGAACCTTAGTTCGACTGCGGTTCCGCTCTCGGTCGAATCGGCTTCACTCCAGCCAGTCAGCTGGATCTTGCATGTGACCGACACTCTGTCGACCGGTTCCCAGGTGGACTGAGCGAGACCACGCCAGCTTCTTTCCGGAGAGTTTTCGCGAAGTTTGAAACTTATCCGACCTTCGAGACCGGATGAGAACCGCCTTGTGAGCTCTGAGGAAGCGGTAAGGCTGCTGCTTCCATCTCCGAGGAGTATTCCGGCACCCGCGGAGAGAGTGGTCCCCCTGAGGATCTTCCATCGGAAACCATACTTCAGACCGGGTTCGGCCGTACTGCTTCCGCCGGGAAATGAGGACCTGTTGTCAGCGTAATCCTCCGGGAGACGGGATACAGTAAAAGTATGCATGTACCCCTCGAGTGACTGGGTAGCGGACACCCAGAAGGCATATTTCATTCCCACTGCACCGCGTGAAGCCGCGGTTTCTCCGCAGAAGAGAAAAGCGTTCTTCTCGATGCGCCAGTCAAGGCCGGCTCTCTGCCAGTCCGTACTCACGCTGTCTCGTTCCCAGCCAGCGGCAGCCGTGAAACCGAACGGCCCGGTAGTGACCCGTCCGGAGGACAGAATCTCCCTGATGGAGCCTTTCGAATCGATCTCCCCGCTGGTTCTGTGATACCCGCCTTCCGACCTGTCAATCCATGAAAGCCCCTGGAGAAGGCTGACGGTCAGCCCGTTCGTTTCGTACCTGCCCGCGATACCTGTTATAGCGTTCCCGTCGGAGGTCCAGGAACTGCGGGAGAGGTCGAGCCTGTTTCGAATGGCCGGCGGTTTGCTGAAGGAGACCGGATCTGATGCCGACCACTCTCCCGGATGAGCAAACACAAGCCCCGAACCGAACTGCGCACGCAGCCAGCCTGCGTAAACGGTTGTTGTAGCTGCCCGATTCAGCGCGACCGAAAGACCTCCCGTAACCAGGTCGACCCAGTTCTCCCCCCTGTCCTTCTCGAGAAGAACGACGCCCCGGAACCGCCCGCAGAAAAAATCGAGCCTTTCCATGAACGCCCATTCGTCACCGGTGTAGGCTTGCTCGAGTGTACCCCTGCACCCAGGAAACCTCCTGTACAGGCGCAGGCGAACGTCTCCCGACGCGGCGGCCTTCAGAGTGATGAGAAGGATGGCAGTCAGCAGAATTCGCTTCATTCGACCGTGAGATAACCCCTCAGAGTTTCAAGGATGGATTGACCGATTCCCGGAACATCGATCAGCTCGGAAATGCTTAGGACAGGACCGTACTCGTTTATCCATGCAATGATCGCTGATGCCTTTGCAGGCCCTACTCCCGGTATCCGTTCGAGATCTTGCTGTGTCGCAATGTTGATATCGATCGGGAAGACCGTTTCCTGCGGCTCGGTCTCGCGTTCGCTCAGCTGCAGAGGCAGCGGGTTCGAAGAACACCCTCCCCAGCAGACCGAGAGTGAATGGGTACCCGGAAGCGTTTCATGACCTGAATAACCGTAGCCAAGATCGATCTTCGAAAGAGACACCGACAGGGAGAATGAGAACCTCAGTGGATCGGTGAGCATGCACGCGCCCAGAGAGAGCATGGGATCTGGAGAGAATGAGGAGGAGAAGGAAATTTCGGAATCGAGGTTCTCCTCGCGCCCGATTCCGGCGGCAACGGTTACGCCTTCAGATGGACAGACCCCCAGGGCGAATTCGACCCCCCTGGGCACCACCGGGTCTCCCGAACCACCGACATCGGTTCGCAGAACGCCCCGCATGCCGCCTGTCGCGTAGATACCGGGGAGGGGAGTGCAGGCAAAACCAAGGTTTGCGGAGAAGCCGTTCCCGGTTCCGTATCCTGATATCTGAAGACTCCTGAATGCGGCACCTGCACCGAGAATGATTCCGGTTGCTACTCGCAGGGCACAGCAGACCTCCAGCGATGATTCGCTGTACGAGCCATCGCCCGACAGAGTGAAGGCAGCACCGGCGGCATACCTGCCCTGCATGAGGAGCGAGCCTGCAACCGCACATCGGTCGAGCTCTCTGAGGCCGAACGGCCTGGAAGCAGAGGCTACTACGCCGTTCCCACCGAGAAGACCGATACATGCGGGATTGCTGATCAGCACCAGAGGCGTTCGTGGAAAGAGCGCAGAGGCCGGGCCTGCCTGTAGCCAGGGGGATTCGGGCACGTGCTCGAAAGCAGCCCGGACGGAGCCTGTCGACACGAGCAGAAAGGCGACCAGTATTATGCAGAGAGCGCATTCCTTCATGAGGCCAGTTTACTCGTTCCGGAGAATATTACAAGTAGCGGTTCCCCGGGTGAATTGACTGCTTTCGTTACGGTTTGCATTATTGCCCTGCGGCGGCTGACATCGGCTGTCGTCGGATCCGGTTATTTCCCCGGGGGTAGAGAGCGGGAAAACATGAGAGGGATACTTCTTTTCATCGCTGCCCTGGTTGCGGCTGGCGCAGCCATCGGGGGAGGACTTCCCTTTTCTCACTGGGGAGTTCTCGATACTCCATCCGCATCGATTCTCGTGCACAGCCAGTTCTCTCTGGGCGGCGCCGCCACTTCGTACAGCTTCGATAATCCAGACAGCACTTCCGAGAGTGACTTCGCACTGTGCGGATACCTCGAGGCAGGCCTGTTCAACATAGGTCAGGTTGGTATTACTTATCTGGGCGCCGGCGGGATCTCGGGCACGGCCAGGTTCCTCCTCATGCGTGAGGACGTCAACAAACCTGGAATTGCCATAGGATGCGAGAACATCACGGGAACTGCAGACTACGAGTTCTGGAAGAGCAGCGAAACCGATTCTCTCTACAACTACGGCGAATCCCAGAACATCTCCGCCTACGTCGTTCTCTCGAAAAGCCTGAAGTACTTCACAGGCATTCCGTTCTCGATAAACCTTGGCTATGGCATAGGCAGGTTCCGACAGAAGAAGAACGATGAATCGGATGGAATCCTCAACCCCTTTCGCGGGCTCTTCACAAGTTTCGTATTCAATCCCAGCCACACGAGCATGATCGCCTTCGAATGGGATGGCAGGGATCTCAACATCGGCGGAAGCTACAGGGTGAACAAATATCTCGAGTTCAGGGCGGCTATTGCCGAAGTCGAGCAGTTCATCAGATCTTCAGACCTCAGAGATCCTACGGATGTAATGCAGAGCGCCAAGTTCACCCTGGGGCTCGAGGTTACTCTGGGACCCTTCATCAGCCGAACCACTCTCGAGCCTACCGAGAGATTGTCGAGAACAGCGGACAGAGAAGCCCTCAGGTTACTGGAGGAAGCTCGCAGACATGCTAAAGAGGACATCCAGGAGCTGGAAGACTCTATGCCCTAATTCCTTCTCTCTAACCTTTCTACATCTCCCAACCCGATGAACATGATTCGGTTTTGTTGACAACAGTCCTGTCAGATACCATTTTGGCAGGTTGTGACGACATTCAACCCCGGTTAGTGATACCGAATTACCAGGAGGGATCCCTTTTCGATGTCGCAGGGAGCACTCGGCGCCGAAGTCACCACGGACAGATGCAGCCTGACGGAACTCGCAAAAGAGATCCTCAGGGTTCGACATCCGGATCTGGAGCACCCAGAGGACGCCTGGAAGCCGCCACGGCCTGACTGGTCGACGGGTCTTCCGGATCTCGATGTTCTCGAGTACGAGCTGAGAGCTGTCCAGCGACGCGGCGGAAAGATCGTACTCTACGGTCACGATGACATGGACGGTATCTCGGGGCTGTTCGTTGGTATGAGAATTCTTCTGAATCAGGGATTCAAGGTTATTCCCGTCATCCCACGCTGCACAACCGAGGATTACGGAATCCAGCCGAACAGGCTCAAGGGGATTCTCGCTCCTGGAGATCTTCTCATGACTGTAGACTACGGCTGCACTGCCGTTGAAGGTGTTCGCTGGGCCAGAATACACGGGGCAAGGATCGTTATCACCGATCATCACACACTGAACCCCCCCCTTCCGGAAGCTCATGGGCTCGTTGACCCGCAGAGCATAGGCGGTCCTGGAACAGTGCTTGCCGGCTGCGGAGTCCTCTACGCCGCGCTCGCGTCTCTGTATCCCCGATGGGAAGAGGACGATCAGTTGCTGGCAGCGGTTGCTCTCGGAACGGTGTCCGACAGGGTTCCCCTGACGGGATGGAACCGCTACATCCTGAATCTCTTTGGCCGGATCAGACTTGCTGGACTGACCGAGGGACTCAGGCACCTCATGCGCGCCTGGCCCAACCGGGAATCCGCATGGTCGGGGGCTATGGTGCGCTCTCAGATCACATCGACAATAGGAAAGGGACATAACTCGGGAATTACGAGAATCCTCCAGTTCATGTTCTCCAACGACAAGGACTGGTGCGGGAGGACATGGCGGGACATGCAATCCAGGAGCTTCGAACGGGGACATCTCCTTGGAGACCTCCTGAACATCGCCATGAAGAAAAAGGATCTACAGGCAGATGCATACGGCATGATCCTGGTCTTCATGGAAGACATTCCTTCGGGCATGGGTGGAACTCTTGCGAGCCGTCTCTGTAAGGTCTTTCGGAGGGGTACAATTGTGGTATCCCGGCGAAGCGACGGTACGCTCTCGGGCGATACCAGATCCCTTGGAGACTGGAACATGGCCGGGTTCCTCATCAGCATGAACCACGTTTTCACCAGCGCCGGCGGTCATTACCGCGCTGCCGGATTCAGCTCCAGCCTGACGAACTGGAACGAGCTCCGAGACGCACTTATCTCTCACATGGCCGAGTACCCTACGAATCCTGTACCGAACCCGCATATCGATCTCGAGATGCAGACACTTCCCGACCCTTCCGATCTGACCTGCCTTGCGCCGTTCGGCCCCGGTTTCCTTCCCCCGGCACTCAAGGTCGGCTCGATGCGGTATCTGCTTCAGCTGTCCTCCGGGCAGCCTCACTGGTGCATTACGGAAGACAGCGGGGAGTAATTACGATGATCTACCTGGTTACCGGAGCAGCTGGATTCATCGGAAGTTCTCTTACCGACAAATTGCTGGAGGAGGGACACAGGGTTGTTGGTGTTGACTGCTTCCGCGATTACTACGACCCCTCCATCAAGAGGAATAACATTCTCTCGGCAACCGCTAAGCCTGATTTCACTCTCCTGGAGAGAGATCTTTCCGAAAGCGAGTTCAGCTGGCTGGACGAAGCGATCCCTTCCAGCGGAAAGCTCGTTATCTATCACCTGGCAGCGCAGGCGGGTGTAAGGAAATCGTGGGGCGGCAGCTTCTCGGATTATGCAGAAGACAACGTCGTTGCCACGCAAAGGCTCCTCGAATGGGCTCACAGGCGAGGGGGAATAGTGAATTTCATATTCGCATCATCTTCCTCGGTTTACGGCAGCGTAACCGATCTGCCGATGCACGAGGAGCAGACAATTCCGCGGCCGTACTCACCATACGGTGTCACCAAGCTGGCAGCAGAGCATCTCACCCGCCTCTACTCCACGAACTACGGGATGCCTAGTGTCAGCCTTCGCTTTTTCACGGTGTACGGTCCAAGGCAACGACCGGACATGGCTTTCCACAAATTCATCCTCTCCGTTCTCAAGGCCGAGACGATCGAGGTTTACGGAGACGGGAAGCAGACCAGGGATTTCACTTTCATCGGAGATGTAGTCCACGGTCTGAGGCTTGCAGAGAAAAGTACCGGCGGCAAAGTTCTCAACCTCGGGGGTGGTAACAGAATGCCTCTTCTCGATGTGATCCGGATTCTAGAGAGAGCCGCAGGAGAGAAGATAGATATCGATTTCCAGCCGGTTCAATCGGGCGATGTCCCGGACACCTGGGCTTCCACCGAACTCATCGAAGCCGAATTGGGCTGGAAGCCCTCTACTCCGCTTCTCGAAGGCCTCCTCAAGGAGGTTGCCTGGGTCAGAGAGCATTTCATCACCTGACCCGCAGTATTTCTACTCGACTATATCGGCATCGTCCCTGGGTTCAATCTTGTACTCGCTGAAACTATAATTCAGCACGCCGGTCACCGAGTCGAGCAAGTTCCCGATCACGGGGTTGTACGAATAGGTTCCCAGATCGTCAACGACCGCCTCGCCGCTGCCATCATCGACGTTCCATTCACCGTACTCGTTGGGCTCGGTTGCCACGGTGACGTTCTCTACCCGGACCAGAACACTCTCCCACTGCTCTGCTGTCGAGGACTGATAAACCTCGTTCGTGGTCAGGACTTCCGCAGCAGGCTGTGGATGCCCGGTGGAATGAACTACGATCGATGTGGGGTACTTGAGCTCGGTCAATCCGAAGTACTCGTCGATCTGGCCGGTGATGGTTATGCTGTCTCCCCTGGAAATTCCGGTCACATCGTTGCCGTACAGCATCAGACCGCTCCACGGACCGCCTCCTGCATCCGCCATTGCTGCGTAAGTGAATTCGTACTCTCCGGCGCCCGAAGTAACGATTCCTGTTACGGAAACGGTCTGTCCCTGGTAGGGAGAGTCGGGCTGCTGACCCTGCACCTCGTAGCAGGTGAGAGCACTTCCTCCGCCTCCGCCGTTAATGGTGACATCGTTGTCGTCTCTCGGCTGGATGCGCCATTCGTCGTACTCGTACCAGAGGGTTCCGGTCATGTCCACCGTGTCGCCCTGCATTGGAAGAGTGTAATCACCCCTTGTTCCGGCATAGCAGGAACCGCTGCCGTCATCTATCAGGTAGCTGTTCGTCGAGGAGGAACCCACAATCGCATCCTGCACTGACACGAGCACGCTCTCGTACTGTTCCTCGTTTGCCTGAGCCGTGGTGATCGACACCGCCGAAGGCAGCTGTACGCCTGTTTTTTCAATGGAAAGGTTCTCGAGGTATCCGAGTTCGGTCATCCCGTAATACTCCTGCACCTCTCCCGTTATCAGGATGCTGTCCCCTCGCACCACTCCGTTGATGTTGTCTCCGTAGAGGAGCAGCCCGCTCCAGGCTCCGCCACCCACATCAGCAATGACTGCGTAGGGAGAGGTCGATGAGTAGTACTCGTCCGAGCCGGCTACGACGATTCCCGTAACGGTAACAACCTGACTTTCGTAGGGAGAACCAGCCTGCTGGCCCTGGACCTCGTAGCAGGTGAGAACACCGCTGCTTCCTGAATCGGGAGTGGTTGCGGTGGCCTCGTTGCTCCACGAGGTGAGGTTCTCGGTGTCCTTTGTCTGGATCGCATAGTAGTACACGGTGTTCCAGTCCAGACCGCTGTCCGAAAGCGTGGTATCGGAAGGGTCCGTTACTATCTGAAGTACCATTGCCCCGGCGGGATCTGCCTGTATTCCGGCAGTAAGCGATCTGTAGACACTGTACTCCGCGAAATCACCGCTGCTGCAGCGGCTCCAGACGAGGTTTATTGCATTGGTGGATCCGGATGTAGCGGTGAGAGTCGATGCCTCGGGATTACCGCCCGGACCCGATGGACCTGCCTCGTCATCTCCGCAGGACGGTATCAGGATGGTCGCGGTAACCAGCGACAGGATGATCAGCCACCTGCACATGAGTACTCCTCTCAGAGTGCATGTAAATCTTGAATGAGGTTCAGACTTGCTGCAGGTATTATACGCCTATCCCTGCAGCCTGAAACCTGTGATATCCCCCGGATAGCTTACTGAAACCTGTGCGTCGAACCGGGAAGGACTCCCGCAATCACCCGGAATCTGCCATTACTTCCCTCGAATCCTGGAACCTCGGTATTCAGAACCACGACAACGTACCTGCCGAGCATCGTGTAAACGTCAGAAATTCTGTAGCCGAAAGTATGTTCGTACGATTCGGCAGGTTCAGCATCGTCAACAAGGATCACTCTCTCTCCAGAGGCCTGTTCCAGCTCCGCGCGAAGCAGGAGTGTCGGGGGAAACCAATCCGGGTACTGCTCTTCCTCCAAGGGCTCGGTCGTGATCTCCAGCAGGTACTCCGGTCCGTGGTGGTTGCTCGCGAAGACCCAGCCATAGAACCTGACCCGGTCGGGTTCGACCGAAATGTCACAAAGCGAATGATGCAGATTGTGCATGCCCGTATTCCCCGGGATAATTCCCAGGCTGTCGAGTTCCGAATAAGCCTCTTCACGCAGGGACATTCTCAGGTCGTCCGGACTTTCGGGGAAGGTACCACCCATCATCTCCGCCTCTGTCGGCATGGCTCTTGCTCTGTAGACCAAGGCATTTGCGGGAACATGAACTATTACGAGTTCCGCCCAGGGAAACCCCGATCCATCTCCCACTCCGTACTGCTCCCAGGCGATGTACTCTCCCGATTGGCTGAAACCTACCAGGCTGAAATCGGCAAGGTCCGCTCCCGACCCGACATTACATGCGAATGCAAGAATCAGAACCCACCTGATCATCTCATACCTCCATCTGAGTATTGACATCCCGTCATTCCCGGTGGATAGATGAAAGAATTGTCTGCCGCTCCGTCAAGTCCTTCCTGCAGGCACAGGCAGGAGATTGGAGAAGTAATTGGCTACGTATCCCGCTGTCCACGATCCGGGTAGTATCGAAATACTGCTCAAAAAGGTCGCTTCAGGTGACATCCCGAAGATCGCAGATAACGACTACATCGAAAGTGCAGGCTTCAAAAGGCAGCTTGACGAGAACCTCCTTGAGCTTCTCCTCTTCCTGGGCTTCATCGACGATAACGGCGCACCCTCGGAACTCTGGACGGCATTCGTGAATCCCGCCAAAGCGCCGAAACTCCTTGGTTCCTCTGTAAGGGCAGCTTATCAGAAGCTTTACAGCGATGGGGATGTCAGCGAAATGGACGGTCAGCAGCTGATGGCCTTCTTCAAGCGTGAGACGGAAGCCCCGGACGCAATTGCCGCATACATGGTGCTGACGTTTCAGGTCCTCTGCGATCTTGCCGATTTCAAGGATGTTCCGTCAAAACCTGCCGCTCCAGTCCCGAAGAAGGCTCCTCCTCGACCAGAGCCTTCCCCGGCCACTGCCCCTTTGGCGGCGGCTGTCAAGCACTCTACGCTATCCACACAGACCCAGACACATGCCCCTGTGAAGCTAACCCTCGAAATCGACTTACGCTCCGACTCAGAGCTCCGCCATTTGCTTCTCAAGCTTCTCCGCAAACAGCTGGAGGAGTAGAAACTCTGAGTATCCCTCCCACTCGCGCACGGATTCGTGGATTCTCCAACAATTTTTTCAGCGTACTCAACCTCTCCATTCTGCTTGCTTCAGGTGTTTCAGTAGCCGGCGGCTTTGCCGACCTCGACTACTTTTCTCACGATAATCGGGAGAGAACCTACCTGCTGAGGGTACCGCAGAATTACACTTCTACGACCTCCCTTCCCCTTGTCGTCGTTCTTCATGGAGGAGGAGGCAATGCGGTCAGGATGGAGGAAATGACCGGATTCAGTGAACTTGCCGAAAGTGAGAACTTCATCGTAGTCTACCCTAACGGTACGGGACGTCTGCCGAGAAGGCTTCTCACGTGGAATTCGGGTTACATCGAACTCTATGCATCCGAACACGATGTAGATGATGTCGGTTTCATTGTCGCTCTCCTCGAGAGACTTCAGGAACTTTACAGCATAGATCCTGACATGATCTTTGTGACGGGAATCTCCAACGGTGCCATGATGGCTTACAGACTTGCGGCAGAACATTCGGGGGTGTTCGCCGCTGCAGGTGCGGTTGCAGGGAGCATCGGCGGACAAAGCGATCCTCACTCGGAACCCTGGGTCATTCCAAGCCCCCGGTCACCCGTATCGGTGATAATTTTTCATGGCATGCTCGATTCCCACGTGCTCTACCACGGAGGGGAAACCCAGACAGCCGTCCGCGCACAGCATGGGAGGATCGATATGTCTGTTGCAGAGGCTGTCGAGCACTTCGTAGATGCCAACTGGTGCATGCCGGTGCCCTCGATCACCACATCGGACGATGGGACAATCGTCACCGAAACCTGGACCGGCGGTGACGACGGTACGGAAGTTGTGCTATACACGATCATGGACGCAGGACATTCGTGGCCGGGAGGGCACATCTGGCTGCCGGGAGATCCACCTGCTGACGAGATCTCCGCAACGGAATTGATATGGGATATCTTTCAAAGCCATCCCGGACCTCCGTGGTAAAGGAATAGACCCCGAGCATGAGCGGTAGTACGCCAGGTACATGAACGGGAGAGAAGTACATGCCTTACGCAATCGTTGTCGCCCTGCTGCTAAGCACTGCCGCTGCCATCGGAGCGGTCAGGCTCAGAGCGAAATCGGGTAACTCGTTCAACTTGTTGGATATTGACGTAAAACTCTCCGACATCGGCTCGGTCTCATACGAGGAAGTCGATATCCTCCTCGACCGACTCCTATCGCGGGAACCGCCCGAGCCCGTTTACGGGGCGATGTGCTATGAGGCGGTCGCTCCTCCACAGGTAGCCGAATACCTGTGTCCGGTCTGCGGAGAGAAGACGCTCTACACCGAGTACGACACCTGGTTCATCGAGTTCGAGCTGCAGGGCTGCAGGCGGATATTCGACGAAATCTCCGGTGCTTCCGAAATGGACATCGAACTCGATGAGACACTGTTCTGCCAGGTCTGCACACCTGATGAAAACGAAGAACCCGCCCTGGTTCTCACACTCACGCTGGAGGACGGAACCGTCATCAGCAACCACGTATCCGAGTTCGACATGAGAATACTCGAAAGTTTTCTCAAGGGAAGACTGTACTACGTCACCTCGAATGACGGCGAGCAGCCCCTGCAACCATACGCCGACAGGATCAGAGAACTACTGGGGCTGCCTGTCGAAGAGTAGGGGGAGAAATCAGCATGCCATACGCCTTGATTTTCGCGTTACTGCTGACCGCCGCAGCGGCACTCGGAGCAGTAAGGCTCAGAACAAAACAGGATAATGCCGTGAACGTACCGGGAATTGAAGTGGGGCTCTCCGACCTCGGTTCCATCTCGTGGAATGAGGTCGAGATTCTTCTCGACAGGCTCGAGAGCGAGAAGCTTCCGGAAGCTGTTATGGGCGCGATGTGCTATGGTGCCGCCCTCTATCCGGAGGTTGCAGAATACACATGCCCTGCCTGCGGAGAGAAGACGGAGTACACCAACAACCAGACACAGTTCATCGAATGGGAGCTTCAAGGATGCAGGAGGATTTTCGACAGCATCTCGGGGGCTGCGGAGATGGACCTTGTGCTGGACGAGACGAGATTCTGCAGCTTCTGCACACCGGGCGAAGGCGAAACACCTTCGCTTTACCTCTTGGTCACGCTGGAGGACGGGACGGTCGTGAGCAACCAGATCGGTCAGCACGACCTCATGGTTCTCGACGGCTTTCTCGGGGGAAGGCTCTACTACATCACCTGGAACGACGGCCAGGAACCGCTGCAGCCACATGCCGACAGGATTCGTACTCTACTGGGCATCGAAGGAGTTTTCTCAGAGGAATGAGACGGCAAGCCCGGTCCTTTCTCCCGTCAACTGCGGTGATCGAACTCACCTACCGCTGTAATCACAGTTGCATCTACTGCTCGTGCCCCTGGGATGCTGATGGGCGTGGATTCGACCGCAGGGAAGAGCTTTCCACGGCCGACTGGAAAAGCGTAATCACCCTTCTCTGTTCATGCGGAGTTTCCAACCTTGCATTCACCGGAGGGGAAGCCCTGCTCAGACCGGACGCACTGGAGATCCTCGAACATGCTGCAGCATGTTCCGTCGAGCACGTCAAAACGGTTGGAAAGAAACTCGAGTGCACAGAAGGTCCGCCCAGGCTCTACCTCCTCTCGAATGGCGTTCTCGTGGACGATGAAGTCCTCCACTTCTGCTCGGAACATGGAATCAGGCTCAGCCTGAGCCTTCCGGGACTTCGCACTTTCGAGTTCCATACCGGGTCGGACCATGCAGAGCTCGTCCTCGGGAAATTCAGAAGGGCAGAAGAACTGGGCGTCGGCACGACGGCGAACATCACCGTCACTGCAAAGAACCTCTCAGAACTGCGTGAAACGGTTTCCGCAGCGTTGCTGGCGGGTGCGGAGCAGGTTCTCCTCAACAGATTTCTTCCGGGTGGCCGAGGGCTCTCTCACACTGAAGAGCTCTTCCTGGAGGTCGATCAGATGAGGGAGATGCTGACAACCGTGGATTCAGTGCTCACCCGCGCGGGGAGAAGCGGGAACATGGGTACCGAGATGCCCGTCTGCATCGCAGGCTCGGTGGAACTTGAAACTCTCAGGGTGAGCACCCGATGCTCCGCTGCCGTCAAGTTCTTCGTCATCGGCCCTTCAGGATACGTTCGGGTCTGCAATCACTCGGAGAACAGACTGGCGCACATCGATGACTGGAGAGACCTGAAAGACGATGCCTACTGGAAGTCCTTCACCATGAAGAGGTACATGCCCGGTGAGTGCTCCGACTGCAGGCAGAGAATGAATTGCGATGCCGGCTGCAGAGAGGCTGCCCACATTTCCGGAGGAAAGATTACATCGCTGGACCCTGCGGTAAGCCCTGAGATGGTGGAGAACTACTGCCGGTAGAAGTCTATCCAGCCTATCCTGAGCACATCGAACCGGTCATCGACGGGGAAGAAAGCCGTTCCGTCCTCCCCGAGGTCGATCATCGAATGGTCGATCATCCACAGGCTCGAATCTCTAATCCCGGTGAATTCGAACCAGATCGATTCGCAGAAGCGGTAGGGATGGAGCGAGTCGTACATCAGGGTAACGCTGAAACTGTCCACCCTGACAGGTTCCTCGAAATCAAGTGTGACCGACCCTATTCCCCTGCCGCTCTCGATGTACATCTCGAGCATGTCGCCTCCGTGCAGCAACACGTCCAGGGAATCGACATGGTCCCTTTCGACGGCTTCCCATGACAGTGTTCCAGAACAGCAGAGAATGAACGCTAGAATTCCAGTTACCGACCTGATCAAACCTTCTCCTCTCTTCCCCGATAATCTCATCCGGTCATCCCGTGCATTGGAGCCGGGCAGGAATGTCATCATATGCATTGTCCCGGCTCCGGGTCCATCCCAGCGCTTGAGGGAGGAGCATGGTTTCAGTTCCCCGGTCTGACCCTGCATGTGCAGCACAGTATACTACAAGACTATTCGGTTCCCCCACATTGGATTGGCTATTTATGTTGTTATTCTACGAGGAGAAGTAACATGCCGGAGTTCGATAAATACGTTAAGAAAGCAATGTCTATGGGCATTACAAAGGCAAAGATCATTGATCCACAGTCGGTTGTTGTCGGCGATTGGGTGAGATTGAAATGCCAGTATGGCTGCGGCGGTTTTGGCATGAGCCTTGCATGTCCACCCTATTCGCCTGTACCTGATCAAACGAGGAAGATGCTTGGAGAATATTCTGAAGGCCTCCTAATGCAGGTAACGGATATCTCCTTTGATACGGAACCGGAATTCAGTTTAGAACGGATTGTGACTGATCTTGAACGAGAGATGTTCCTCGATGGTTATTACAAGGCGTTTGGAATGTCTGCCGGTCCATGCGGACTATGTAAAACCTGCGAAACAGAAAAATCCTGCAAGCATCCACATGAAGCTCGACCAGCCATGGAAGCTTGTGGTATCGATGTTTATGCAACCGCGAGAAATAATGGATATGAATTGAACGTTGTAACTTCAGAGGATGATCCCTGTTCGTTTTTATCGTTGATACTGATCAAATGAATTCTAGCTGAGATGAACCTCTGAAGATGCTACACCCGTTCTCGTCTATTCGCGCTATGCCTTTTCACCGGGGAGCTTCCAGAAAGTCTTCCGCTTCAGCACGTCTTGAGTAAACGTGTTCGATGAGAACCTCTAGAGCCCCGTCGAATTGACCGGGTGACGAGAGATGGGTAATGGCTGCCACCTCTCCCTCCGCTCCGGTGACCCAGGGCCGGATCAGCTCGTGCAGTCGACGGTACTCTTCCGCCATTCTGTCAGGCTCGAAGGGTCCTTCGATTACCGATGCAATGTTCGAGACGTAGCGGCTCCTGTACTCCGGGTCATCCATCAGGTACCGGATGAGAGGCCAGTTCTCATCCACTTCGGCAAGGGAGAGAGTCAGCACGGGAAAATGCCCAATGTCATCCCGAAGCGCCATGTTGTTGTCCCATGGAATCCAGGCCAGGGCTCCCGTTTCGGGCACGTTGTAGAGGAAGTAGTTGTGCACGGTTCTGCCGTAAGTATCCCAGTTCTGCACGAGAACGTTCACCGCCAGCCACTGCAGGAACCCGTTCACATCGAACACCGATTCCAGCCGGCTGCGCCAGGCGGAGGGGCTGGTCAGACGATCGTCGGAGTGAAGCGCTTCGTACAGTGCCAGGATATCGCTCCAGTCCCCCTCTCCCTGATTCGTCTCCTTGTCGAATGCCGCTTTCGTGAACGAACCCTCTTCGAAACTAGCACCCCATCCTTCGGGCTTGTAGACGTTGCCTCCCTCGTCTCCGAAAACTTCTCGTATCACCGTGTCATCGACTACTTCGACCATTGTGTAAAGGCCGAAGTAAACCGGTCCGTCACCATGATCCAGGTACACTCGAACGAAAGCCGTACGAGGTGCCGGGACACCTGCAGCACGAAAAATGTCAGCTGTAACCCTCTCGCGGAGCATTGAAGGATCGCTGAAATTGCTCGAAAGCGTCAGCTGTCTGAAGCCGTAGAAACGCTGATCGTCGATCGGGGGATACCGGTCCTCGAACTGATCGAAATCCAGTTTCATCGGCAGCTTCAGACTTCCCCTGCTCCAGGTATCCCGCAGGGAAGAGTTTCCCTTGAACCTTATACCCACATGCATCCAGATGCTGCCGTTGAATACAACGTCCGCAGGCACCCAGACAGGATTAGCTATCGCCTCGCTCGGTGGTCCGCACTGCTCCATCGGATCAGGGCTGCCGGGAGGAGGGTGACCGGGAAAGGGAAACATGCCCCGGCCTGTCGAACGCTCTGCAGGCCTGAACGTTGGCATCGATGCACCCGCACCGAATTCACCGTAGAGCACGGTCATGTCAGACATCATTACGGACCAGTCATCGGGATCTACTCTGATGTCGATCCTGTTGACACTATCCTGAGGAAAAACGGTCAGGTAGTCGGGATCGACGCCCTCACCGTGGGTATCACTGCTCCAGCCTTCCGGGCGGAGCAGACTCTCCACTTCCATTTCAAGCCCGGAGGTAGTAATCGACAGAAGTATCGCAACGATCAGAATGCCCGTGCTCACTTCCTTCTCCATGGAATGAGCTCCTGCCAGTTGTCCACGGGATCATCTGCGGTGACGAATCTCTCCCTTTGCAGGTCTCCATGCGATTCGCGCATCAGTGAGTGCTGCACGACACAGCGCATTTCACCCTTTCCAACGGCAGTCCATTCCCTCAGGAGTCTCCGTGCGATCAGAATCTCGAGGTCGTGGTCAGGATACAGCGATTCTGAGGATTCGGCTCTTCCAATCACCTCTCTGCATATCTCCGAATGCGCTTCTGCCCATTCAGCGATGATCCCGGGGTCTTTCAGTACGGTCTCTTCGAACTCTCTCTCGAACTCGGATCTCAGGACGGCGGATGTCTCTTCGAGAAGCCTGACCACCTTCCAGGTTTCCAGGTTCTGATCGGGAGAAGGTCTGCCCCTGTCGAGGTAATCGTAGAGCATGCCTATCCTGTTCACACAGGTTTCTACCTGCTGCCTGATTCTTTCGAGTATCGAATCGAGGGGCATCTCAGCTCTGTTCAGCCTCGAGGCGTCACGGTAATGGATAGTGCTGTACCTTCGAGCCATTCGATGCTTTCTGCCCTGGTAACGCTCTGCAGATCGGCTTCGAACGGTTTCAACCCGGTTAGAGCGTCAGCGGGAGCGGTGACCTGCAACAGCTGCAGCGGCGCCGCCATACTGAGGTTGCTCTCACTCTTGAACCTTCTGGCTTCCTCCAGGATACCGAGAGCCATGTCTCCGTACCTGCCGGCGTATTCGTCCAGGAATGAAGGATCGGGCCATGATGAAATATGGATGCTCTCGAAACCCTCGATATCTCTGAAGAATATCTGATAGAGTTCTTCGGTGATGTGCACCAGTATCGGGGCGAACAGACGGAGCGTTCCCGAGAGGACTGTGTAAAGCGCATGCTGTGCAGCCCTTCTGCCCGCTTCGTCCCCGGTGGAGTACAGCCTGCTCTTGGCAATCTCCAGGTAATTGTCACACAATGATTTCCAGAAGAAAGTCTCGGCTTCTCTCATGCACACGGAATACTCGTACTCTCCCATTCCCGACGTAGCTTTGCCGGCAGCCTCCGTGAACTTTGCCAGAATCCACCTGTCGAAGGGCAGCAGTTCCGGTGTGCAGGCCGGATCGAAGTCCTCGAGCCTGGAAGCCGCGAACTTGGTTGCATTCCACAACTTCGTGACCAGCCTCCTGCCTTCTCCGAGCACTTCTTCGCTGAACAGGACATCGGTGCCCAGTTTCGAACTGCAGGCCCAGTATCGGAGCTCATCGGCAGAGTACTGTTCGAGCGCGAGCAGCGGATCTCCCGCTACGTTGCCCTTACTCTTGGACATCTTCTGTCGCGAGGGGTTGAGCGCGTGACCGCTTATCATCACGTGCTTCCAGGGAATATCGTCGGAGTGCAGGTGAGCCTTCGTGATGGTGTAGAAAGCCCAGGTCCTGATGATGTCGTGCGCCTGGGGTCGAAGGTTCATCGGGAGCATTCCCTCCCTTTCATCCTCCTCGCCCCACTTCGCATTGATCTGGGGAGTCAGCGAGCTGGTTGCCCAGGTATCCATGACGTCTGTCTCGGGTCTAAAGCCGCTTCCCCCGCAGTTCGGGCAAGGTTCCGCAGGATCCGATTCCATGGGATCGACCGGAAGGTCATCCGGCCTGGCAAAGCAGGGCTCGCCACATTCCTCACAGTACCAGACAGGGAACGGAACGCCGAAGTATCGCTGCCTGCTGATGCACCAGTCCCATTTAAGGTTCTCTACCCAGTGGTCGAAGCGCACCTTGAAATGGGGAGGGAACCATTCAATGCGCCGACCCTTCTCGAGAAGGTTCTCCTTCTGATCGAGAATCCTTATGAACCACTGAAGGTTCACCAGGTACTCGAGCGGTGTGCCACAGCGCTCGTGGACGTTCACGGTATGCTCAATGTCTTTACTTTCCTTGAGATAGCCTTCCTCACGGAGTTTCTCGACAAGGACCTTTCTCGCCTTCTTCCAGTACATGCCCTCGAGGAAGCCGGAGAGCTCGTTCATGTGTCCTCGATTGTCCAGGACAATCCTGAGGTCCAGGTCGTATTCCCGCCACCACTGTATATCGGTGGTATCGCCGAAGGTGCAGCACATCACAACACCGCTGCCCTTCTCCATATCCACCTTCTCGTCCGCGAGTATCCCTACTTCGTGACCGAACACCGGGACCACCGCTCTGCTGCCGATGAGTGATTTCCATCTCTCGTCACCCGGGTGCACGAAAACCGCAACACAGGCAGGGAGCAGTTCTGGTCTGGTGGTCGCGATGGGTACGGATCCGCTTCCATCGGCAAGAGGAAAGAAAAGGTCATGGAACACGGAAGACAGGTCCCTGTCCTCCGTCTCTGCCTGGGCCACGGCGGTTCGGCAATCCGGGCACCAGAGAGTCGGCGCATCCTTGCGATAGATGAGACCCTTTTCGTTCAGGTCAAGAAACGACCTCTGGCTTATCCGTTGAACCCAGGGGCTCCTGGTCGTGTAAAGCAGATCCCAGTCACATGAGAAGCCGAACCTTGTCCAGAGATCCCGGAAAGTCCCCTCCATCCCGCTGGTCACTTCGATGCAGAGCCGAATGAATTCCTTTCGGGACATGTCCTGCGCACGGACGTTCTCCTGCTGCTCGGTGAACCTTTCGCTGGGAATACCATTGTCGTCGAAGCAGAAGGGGTAGAAGACTTCCTTTCCCGTCATGCGGTGGTACCTGGCAATGGCTTCCGCCTGTACGTAACTGAAGACGTGCCCCATGTGAGTGCTCCCTGATACCGTTGGAGGCGGTGTGTCGATCGAGTACAGGGGTTTACCCGAGTCAGGGTCGAATCTGAAGATCTTTTCCTGAGCCCAGAACTTCTGCCAGTGCGGCTCGGATTTTTTCGCCTCGTAGCGTTTGGGCAAGTCCACGACGGGATCCTTTCTTTATCTTTTTTAAAGGTTGATCAGGTGGCCGTTTGCCAGCCCTTTTTCATCAGGTCCGACATGACATCCACCAGAATATCCACGGAAACTCTTATCTGCTCGAGGGAGTCCCGCTCCCTCACGGTGACGCTGTTATCCTCCAGGGAATCGAAATCGAATGTAACGCAGAAAGGCGTTCCCACCTCATCCATCCTGCGGTACCGTTTTCCTATTGATCCGGTGACATCGAAATTCACCGGCATGTGAGGCCTCAGTATCTCCTCGACCACCCTTGCCCTGTCCGCCAGTTTCTTCGAAAGGGGAAGGATCGCTGCCTTTATCGGGGCAAGGTCGCGGTGCAGACCGAGAACGACTCTCGTCCTGTCCTCGACAACTTCTTCCCTGTAGGCATCGAGGAGAACGGCCAGAAAGGTTCTTCCCACACCACCGGACGTTTCGATGACCCAGGGTATGACCTTCTCACCGCTGACCTGATCAAGGAATGAGAGGTCCTGACCGCTGGCTTCGATGTGTGCTCGAAGATCGAAATCGGTTCTGTTGGCAATTCCCTCAAGCTCACCGAAACCATCGGTTGCGAAGGGGAAAGCGTACTCGATGTCGACACAGTTCGCGGCGTAGTGGGCCAGCTCGTCAGGCTCATGAGGTCTCAATCGAAGGTGTTCTTCTTTGATTCCAAGCGAGATGTACCAGTTCAGTCTCTGTTCAACCCAGTAGTCGAACCACTCACCCGCATCACCGGAACGGCAGAAGAACTCCATCTCCATCTGCTCGAACTCCCGCGAGCGGAAGATGAAGTTCCTGGCGGTAATCTCGTTCCTGAACGCTTTTCCGATCTGGGCAACCCCGAAGGGGAGTGTCCGCCTGGTGGCCGTGACGATGTTCCTGAAGTTAACGAAAATCGACTGACACGTTTCGGGTCTGAGATAGACTTCGGCGGAATCGTCTTCGAGTGCTCCCATCTTTGTTCTGAACATCAGCCCGAATTCCCTTGGCTCGGTCAGGTCCCCGCCGCAATCCGGACATTTATCTCCGGTGACATGGTCTGCTCTGAAACGGGATCTGCACTGTTTGCAATCGACCATGGGATCATGGAAACAATTCACATGACCGGATGCTTTCCATACATCCGGATGTGTGATGATGCTCGTGTCTACCCCGACCACGTCTGACCTCGTGAGTACTATCTCGTTCCACCACCGGGATTCGATGTTCCTTTTGAGCTCGACTCCAAGCGGGCCGTAATCCCATGCAGATTGCAGCCCACCGTATATCTCCCCCGACTGGTACACGAAACCCAGTCTCTTGCAGAGGGAAACCAGTTTCTTCATGAGATCTTCTCTGCTAGCGGTCTGCATTTTCAATATCCTCCACTACTGCAAGTGATTTCAGGCTCAGTCTGCGGTCAAGATGAACCTCGGCAAACTCCCGGAGCAGTTCATGGCACTGCCTGAATCCACCCGGCCACAGCCTGGTTCTCACTATCTTCGAGAATTCCTGCTCCCTGGATTTCCTCAGGTATTCCAGTAATCCGGGGGAGATATTCTGTTCGGTTGTAACACAATTGTCACATACCACTCCTCCTGACAGCGGGCTCCATCCTGGAGTGGAACCTGTCTTTTTCCCGCATATGGTACAGGAATAGGTTTCCGGCCCATGGCCCGACAGCAGAAGAAGACGCTCCACGCCTGCACACAGAACGGGCCAGGGCTCGCATTCCCCTAGATGCTCGATAACACTTCCGAACAGATGGTATATGGAGCTGACCGGCTCGTTGCCATACGTGATGGTACCGAGAACCCATTCCGTGAAAAGGCAAGCGAATCCGAAGGCCAGCGGATCGTTTCTGATTCCCTCGTTGTATTCGAGCACCGATGCGCAGGTAATGGTATCGAGCTCTCTTCCCTCGCGACGGGAGAGAGTGAACTCCGTGCAGGAGAACATCTCCATCTGCCCGTAGAATGAGCTTCTGGGACGAAGTGCTCCCTTGGCTATCCCGGATATCCTGCCGAAGTCAAGAGAGAGAAGTGTGAGGATGAGAGACGACTCGCTCCAGCGAACCCGCCTCATTACGTAGGCGGGAGTGATGACCTTCACGGCTACTCCTGTTCCCGGTCCTCTTTCAGAGCAGGTGTCACCTTTATGAGCAGGATTCTCTGAGCCCTGACCTTGTCAACGGTGAACCTGAATCCCTGGAGAGTTACCGACTCTCCCGGGCGGGGAATGTGACCGAGAGCTGAGTATACTATCCCCCCGACCGATTCGTAGTCCATATCCTGGAACTCGGTATCGAGAATGTCGTTGAGATCATCGATTGACAGCCTGGCATCGACTCTGTGAGCACCCATGCCAAGAGACTGCACGAGAGGGGCTTCCGAGTCATACTCGTCCCTGATCTCTCCGAAGACCTCCTCTACGATGTCTTCCAGGGTTACGAGTCCGGCAGTACCTCCGTACTCGTCGACTACGACCGCCATGTGAATCCTGTGTGACTGGAACTCGCGGAAGAGCTCATCTATCCGTTTGTACTCGGGAACGAAATAGGCTTCCCTGAGGATTTCTTTCATCAGGAAACCGTTGGAGTTCCCTGCGAGCACGGTTATGAGATCCTTTGCGTAGAGGACTCCTGCGATATCGTCGATCTTTTCTTTGTAGACCGGAAGCCTGGAATGCCCTACCCGTCTGACATGCCTGACAACCGAACTGAGATCGTCAGAGAGCTCGACACAGTTCATGTCGATTCTGGGAACCATTATCTCCCTTACGATCTTGTCCGAGAAATCCAGGATCGAATCCATCAACTCCTGTTCCTGTTCGAATTCTTCCTGGTCCCCCTTCTCCCTTCTCTGCTCGAGCCACATGAGATCGGGAGGCGTAAACGCCCACTCACCCGACAGAGCTTCATCGTTTCTGCTCTTTCCGAGCAGGACCATTACAGGAAGCGAGAAAAGGAACCTCACCACCATGAACGGGATCTTCAGAAGCCTTTCCATGTCTTCAGGTCTGGAATGCCCTAGCCTGGCAGGCAGTATCTCGGCGATCATGAAAACCGCAAGCCCCCCGGCGGAAAGGGAAATCCAGCGATCGACGGATTCTATCATCGAAGCTGCGAGAATGATTCCCGCACCGGAGAGCAACACCCCCACAAAACGCGAAAGCCAGAGAATGCGGAGTCTTTCTATCGCTACCCTCCTTCGGTCGGAGGGGTCTCTCCCCTGCTCGCTGATCAATGCGGGAAGAGCGGCTCGTATACCGCTGGAAACGAAGAGAAGGAGTGATCCGATCAGAACGGGAAGAAGTGCAAGCAGTGTCATTGCGGAGCCTCTACGGTCTCTCTGACCATCTCAGCGACCAGTTTTTTCATGCTTGCAGACGCCTCCTCCGTTTCGTGCCTGTAACCTTTCAGATGAAGGTACCCGTGATAGATCCTCTCGAGTAGATCCTCGAGAGGAGGATAGAGCCGGCCATCGACGTAGATAACGCCCTCGGGATACTCTCCGGAGAACTCGTCACGAAGGTCGAAGGCAAGTACGTCGGTTGACCGGTTGATGTGCCTGTACCTCATGTTGAGGACTTTCATGTAGCCCGGATCAACGATTACGAGTTCGATTCTGCCCTTCAGTAACGGCTCGATGGTCCCGGATAACCACGAGGGATCAATGTCCGTGTTACCGGGGATCAGATCTATTGTCAGATTCCTCTGCTCCATGCGGGTAATCGGTAACCCTTTCATGATACCTTCCTCTCAGAACGGAGAGGAATGTCTCGCCTATCTTCCTCAGGTTAGCTCGTGTTACATGACATTCATCGAACTGACCTTCTACGTCCTTTTCCTCGATTATCCTTTTTACCGTGCTCGATACTGCTTCGGGGGATGTTTCAGGGAGAGCCTGAACTGCCGAGCTCACCGAATCGGCAAGCATGACGATCGCAGCCTCTGTGCTCTCGGGTCTGGGTCCGTTGTAGGAGAAGAGAGAGATATCGATGTCGTCAGGATTCTCGGCAAGTTTTCTTGCCTTCTCCAGGAAATACCTTGTTGTGCTGTCGCCATGGTGCTGTTCTATCACCCTTATGAGGGAGTCGGGCAGGTTGTGTTTCCTGGCGAGTTCGACTCCGTCAATAACGTGGGCAATGATCACTTTAGCGCTTTCTTCGGCACCCATGCTCTCGTGCGGGTTCCCTTCGTCAGGAGACTGATTCTCTACAAAGAACTCCGGGGCTTTGAGTTTCCCCACGTCGTGGAACAGACCCCCTGCCTCTGCAAGGTCAGCATCGGCTCCGATTGCTCTGGCCGCCTCACTCGCCAGGTCCGCGACTGCCTGAGAGTGCTGCCAGGTTCCCATCGCCCTCTCGCTTAGCTTCTCGAGAAGAGGGTGGTGCCTGTCCTTCACCTCGTCGATTGCCAGAACGGTGTAAACCCCGAATGCTTTTTCCAGCGGCAACAGGACGGAAGTGGCAGCACCGACACCGATAACTGGCGCTATTACAAGCTCGATAACGCTGCTCCACCAGACGTTGCCTTCGGAACCCGATGACAGGAGAGCCATCGCTGCCCAGGCGAGTATACTGCCGACGGCGGCGGCTGATATGCTGCGCGGGACACTGCTCCGCCTTCGAAGATCCCAGACGAAGTATCCCGCCAGCGATCCTGACACGAAGGTTATCAGCACGAAAGTGAATGGATACGGGTGCGCTCCGCCCAGTGCGAGAGCAAAGAGCATCGAGAAGAACAGGGCATGTTTTCTGTTGAAGAAGATACTGGTCAGTGCAGAACCGAAGGTAACGAGCGATCCGTACGGGGAACTGTATGCTCCTCGAATCAGAAGCCAGACAAGACCCGTTGCCGCCAGCGATGCGAGCCATATAACGCCCAGTAGAAGAAGCCTGTTCCTCTCTCGCCATGTCCGCTTCATCTGATCGCTCACGTAGATCAGGGCCATCAAAGCAAGACCTGCCATCAGCAGGGCTCGACCGGCAAGGTACTTCATTCTCTGTGTGCTGCTCAGTTCCGAGTCGGATTCCCGCAGGGCCTTGAGTATGCGCAGTGTAGACCCGGTAACCACTCCCCCGGGCGGAATCAGCGTATCGCCTGGATACAGGATAGTATCCACAGAGCTGACCATTTCCACGGCTACGTCGATCGCAGTATTTCTGGCCGGTTCGTTCGTGATCACATTCGGAAGCAGAAGCACCACCGACGCGCCGATCACCGATCTGCTGACCCCTCCCCCGCCGAGGGTGAGTGAGAGATCGTTCCGAACCTCCTCCAGATGGTGAAGGGAAGTCAGAGCGATAAGGGACTCGGATGAATCCGTAAGGAAAACTGCTTCGTCTCCCGAATAGACTTGGCGCACGTGGGCGAGATCGAATACGCCCTTTTCGTACATCCCCGAGAGTTTTCCAAGCACTCCATCAACGAAGAGCGAGTCGTCTAACTGCTGGGAAAGATAGGTGAATACTTCCTCTGACAAATCGGGAAAAACCGAGAAGTCTCGTTCGAGGTATACCGGAACAAGTGCTGCGGCATCCTCTTTCCTTAACTGATACTCGTCATCGGGCAGGGGGACATCGAATTCGACGGGGGAAATTATTCCCTCGGGCAGGCTCTCGCCCAGTGAAATATCGAAATCAATCATAGGTCGGCCCGGAGAGAAGAGGAGAAGGTAAACGGTAATGTACACAGCGATCGAGATCACCGGGAGAATAAGATTCTTTTTCATTCGTCCTCGATGGCTGCCGTGTTGAATGCGGATATGATCCGCTGCACCAGGGGGTGACGGACCACGTCATCTTTGTCAAGGTAAATGAACCCTATTCCGGGAGTGTTCATGAGTATTTTCTGAATTCTGACAAGCCCCGAGGAAGATGACGGTTTGATATCTATCTGAGTAATATCGCCCGTTACCACAGCTTTCGACCCGTATCCAAGCCTTGTCAGGAACATCTTCATCTGCGTCAGCGTTGTGTTCTGTGCTTCGTCCAGTATGACGAAGGCGTTGTTGAGCGTCCTGCCCCGCATGTAGGCAAGCGGCGCCACCTCTATGATTCCGTTTGCCATGGAACGGTTGACTCTTCCCGCCGTGAGGGTGTCGTTCAGGGCATCGTATATCGGTCTGAGGTATGGATCAACCTTCTGCCGCAGGTCTCCCGGCAGGAATCCCAGGTTCTCCCCTGCTTCCACTGCAGGTCTTGTTACCACGATACGCTCAACATCAGAATCTCTCAGAGCTGCAATCGCAGACGCTACGGCCAGAAAAGTTTTGCCGGTTCCTGCAGGACCGATGCAGAAAACGACATCGCACTCCCTCATGCATCGCAGGTAGTACTCCTGTCCCGGAGTCTTTGGAATTATCCGTCCCGCCTTGCCGGGAACGTTGATCTCCAGTGACTGGTCATGCGATGCAGGGAAATCCAGTGCTTTCTCCAGGCTCTGCTCGCTTACGCTCTTCTTTGACTGGATGTCTTGTCTCAGCCTCTCCACAACGGCAAGTGCCCTTGAAACGGAGCTTTCATTTCCCGTAAAGACAAGGCTGCCGTTACGATATACTGCGGCTACCTCCAGCGATGAACAGATCTTTCTAAGGTTCACGTCTCCCGGACCGAGAAGTCGCCGTGCCTGTTCGGCGGACAGCGGAACGGCCTTCGTTTCCGTATTCTTCATTCTACTGCTTCTTTTATCCGGAACGTTCGTATCGCTGGAAGGAGAAGCTCCCCGCATTGCGCGGGGAGCTTCTCTGAGTGTGGTTGCACTTTAGTAGCGGCTTCCGCCTCTGCCTGCGGTGCGAGGAATGTTGAGGATCCAGCCGGGATAGATCAGGTTTGGATCACTGATCTTGTCCCTGTTGCCCTCGTAGAGCTGCGGCCACATACCTCTGTCACCGTAGACGACATCGTAGCCGGCAATTTTGCCGAGGAAGTCGCCTTCGATGACCGTGTATGAGCCAAGCATTGGAACCGGGACCCAGAGCGTGTGACCGGCAAAGATGAGGTTGGGGTCACTGATGGTGTCACGGTTGCGCTCGTAGATGAGGGGCCATTTGGAACCATCGCCGAAGTGGTAGTGGTAGGAGGCTATTGTCCAGAGGCACTCACCTTCGATAATCTTGTGAAGGACACCGGCGTTGCGGAGTCTCGTGATCTCTGCGCGGAGCTCAGCTATCTGAGCTCTCAGCTCAGCGATACGTGCATCGAGAATCGCAACCGCATCTCTGAGAGGCTGGACCTTGGATTCCCATTCTGCGACGATGGGGTTGGCCTCGGCCAGTCTCCATTCCCAGTACGCTATCTGCAGATCGATGTTCTTGTCACCCATGGCTTCGATTTCAGCCTGAGTGTATCCTGCCAGTTCATCGGCACTGTAGGTCTTTGCGAGACCCGTTGAAGCAAGGCCGAGGCAGAGAATCAGAGCAAGCATGAACACGTTACGCATCTCTTTACCCCTTCCTTAGTAACGGGAACCGCCGCCGAGAGCTTCATATTCAGCCTGAAGCTCGGCGAGTTCCGCCTCGAGCTCGACGATGAGGGCTTCCTTTTCGGGAATCTCGTCCGTGAGCGTCACAAATTCGTTTTCAAGGCTCTGTACTCTGGCTTCTGCAGCCAGTGCAGCAGCTCGTGCCTCGTCCCGGGCACGGAGCTGAGCAGCACTGGGGCCGCAAGCGGAAAGCAACAGAGACACAGTCAGGATGGCAAGACAGAACCACAAAGTTCTGGTCTTTAGCATACCTGGTACCTCCTCTCGATTCTTCCGGTTTGCTGTTTCTGTTCGAACACTGATATTTTTCCGACCCCTTGTTTCGGAAAAGCGAACTTTCAAGTATAAGACCCTACTCTCAACAGATTAATCTGTCAAGATGAAGCAACTGATATTTCCGCTTCACGCGTCATTCGTCAGGGAACTATACATTATACAATCCTACGGGGGGAGTGACCGGATACTTTCCCTTCCGATCGGAGGCTCAGGAGGATGAGCGCGGCAAGAATTCCCACACAGTCGGCCAGAAAATCACCGGTAGAGCAATCCCTTCCCACAATGAAGCTCTGGTGGACCTCGTCGATCGCACCCCACAATATTCCCGCCAGAGCCATCAGGAACCACTTCCTCCAGCGTCCGAAGATATCCCGATTCAAGTAGATGGCAATCCCGAGGAAGAAGAACTCACCGGCATGGAAAACTTTGTCCTGAAGCGGAAAAAGAGGAGGAATCAGTCTGAGAGAGGGCTGATGGCTGAGCCAGAATATCCCTCCGGAGAATAGAACGAGTATCAACCTCCTGATCGGAACCCTGATCGATCTGGACATTGAAACTACTCCAGGGTGAACGCACCCAGTTCGATGATCCGGCATTTTCCGGTTCCATCCTGTTTGGCGCGCTCGAGTGATCGGGAAGCCTCCAGAGGAAGTCTGATTATCTTTCTGTCGGTGTGTGAGCAGCACCCTCCTATGGACACGGTTACGGAGACTGGAGATCCGTCGACATCCAGTGGTTTGTTGGAAAACGATGCCGCAATCTTTTCAGCCACGGCTTCGGCGGCAATACGGTCAGCATCGGGAAGACATACTCCAAAGCTATCGCCTCCTACCCGGGCAATCGATGCGCCGCTTCCGAGAATGGATTCCAGTCTTCGAGAGGATGCTTTCAGGACGAGATCTCCAATTCTGTATCCCTGTTCAAGGTTGAAATCACCGAAACGATCGATATCGACTTCCAGAACGGCAACCGACCTGCCATAACGTCTGACATCCCTGACTGTTTCCAGGAGTTTTTCGTTGAACTCGGCTATCATGGGCAGGCCCGTCAGGCTGTCCCGGCTCTCCTTGTCCTTTCTTGTGAAATCGAGAAACAACCGCTCGACCGCAAGCGACATCAGGCCGGATATTCCCTCGAGAAGGTACATGTGGTCTCTTCCGAAACCGTCATCCTCTTCTCTTTCAAGGATAAGAACTCCCAGTACCCTGGAGTTCGCCATGAGCGGGACCGCACAGCAGCTTCCGACTTCTCTCTCGGGGTCATCGGTTTCGGAAAAGGTTCTTACCGCTTTATCGCCCATTCTCATCCTGTTTCTCTTCGCCAGCTCCCTGTACTTTATCACCCATCCAGCAACTCCCGAGTCGATGGGAAACCTTCGACCGCTCCGCCTGCCGCTGAACCTCCCAAGGGATTCGAACACCTGAATATTCTCCTCCTTCTCGTCCAGTACTGCTATCGTAACGGTAGCGCCTTCTATGAGTTGAGTAAGGTGTTTTGTCACAACATGGATTATCTGCTTCAGTTCCGCCGCATCGTAAGTCTGGATGAGCAGAGACGAAAACCATGAGCCCTCAGGGCTGGCACTGAGAGGGTCTCCTGCCGAGTCTCTTGTTGCCGTGGTGAGAATCCCTGCGGCATCACGCAGATCCTCGATAACGTCCGGAGGGAAAGGGCTTTCGGTTGAATCCAGGACGTAGACTGCCCTGAGCGCTTCTCCGTCTCGAAGCGGAAAGGCAAGAACATGTGCCGTTTCGGGAGGATCAAGGTAGTAGGGCAGAGGATCTCCGGGATTCCGGTCCTTCTCAACCGTTTCCTCAACTGCGGTATCCCAGGATTCCGACACCCTTCTGAAGAGCCAGTGTGAGGACGGGACCAGTGACCTGTCCGCGATCATTCCTCCTCCGCCCAGGTAATCAACCAGTAAAAAGGAGTTCTCGTCGTGCACTACGAACAGGAGGCTTGCCTCTGCTCCGCTTCTCCTGTGGAGCAGAGGCAGAAGGCTTCTGGCCGTTTCCACCGGGAAACCAAACGTTTCCGGAAGGGTGGGTACGGGAGCCGCAGTTTCCTTTTTCGAAGATGATGCGGCTCCGGAAGGATTCCTGTCCGCCAGCCATTCGACTGCGATACCGAACATCGCAGGTGCAAGTAATGCGCCCAGTGCAGGAATCAGGCTGCCGAAGAGGTTCTCGGCAGAAAACGATGAATGCAGCAGCCCGGACCTGTCCAGTATTATCTGGATAACCGAAACGAGACCTATGGCGCATCCTGTCTCCATAACCGGTCCATTTATCGATGGAATCGCCATCCAGGTGAGGAGAAGAAAGTAGACAGGATAAGCCGGACCGCTGGACCCGCCGAGAAGTTGTACTCCCGCAATCACTACCAGGCTTAGCCAAACGAGAACCAGTCTGTCCACTTCCCGTTTCCGCCTTAGCAGGAGAACCCCTGTCACTGCAGAACCCGACAGAAGCCCTATTGCCGCCAGGACGGGTATTGGACCATCCCCGGGGCTGTGAAGAACACCGGAAACAAGAACAAGCGTACAGATGAATGCTGCAAGGTACCCGGAAACTCTCAGGGATTTCAACTTCGAACTCTCCCCTTTGCGTAGATACACCGCGTAACAAGTCGTATTACGTCGTATCACGTCGTAGCACGTCGTAACACGTCGTGATGAGTCGACATGGAATATGCAGAAGTCCTGCCTTTCCGGCACGGGGGTTGACGTAGGGCTTTCCCACGGTACATCTTTGCTCTGTTTCCAGGGCATTTCCATCATATCTTTACAAAATCCGTCTTGTTTCAGGAAGCCATACTGTTAGCCACCGGTACGAATTGCATGCAAAAAACCGAAAGAAAATCACGGGAACAACCCCGGGTCATTAACTAGATAACTCTAGCGTAATCGAGGAAACATGGATAGAAAGCCTTTTGATGGGCCATCGGTCTCAGATCTCGAGAGCAGAACGCTCACAGAACTCCAGTCTCTGGCCAAGGAAAAGGACATCAAGGCAGTCTCCGGTCTCAGGAAGCGAGCACTCATCCAGAAACTGCTCGAAGACAGAACGGAGAAGAACGGGCTTGAATTCGCAACGGGAGTTCTCGAGATTCTGCCGGAAGGTTACGGATTTCTCAGATCAGCTTCTGCCAACTACCTTCCGGGACCTGATGATATCTACGTGTCTCCTTCTCAGATAAAGCGTTTCACTCTCAAGACGGGCGATACCGTAGCCGGACAGGTCAGACACCCTAAAGAGGGCGAAAAGTATTTCGCTCTTCTCAGGGTGGAGACGGTCAACATGCTGAGCCCTGAACTCTCCAGACAACGGAGGAAATTCGACGATCTCACTCCCTTCTACCCGGAAGAGATGTTCGAACTCGAGACGACTCCGGAAGAACTCTGCGGCAGGATCATGGACCTGCTCACACCTCTGGGTAAGGGTCAGCGTGCGCTTATCGTTTCTCCCCCCCGCGCAGGGAAGACGGTTCTTCTCCAGCATATTGCCAACTCCATCTCAGAGAACAGTCCGGAAACCATTCTGATAGTTCTCCTGATAGACGAGAGACCGGAAGAAGTCACGGACATGAAGCGCAAGGTACGGGGTGAGGTTATCAGCTCGACCTTCGACGAGGCTCCGAAGAGACATGTTCACATCGCCGATATCGTTCTCGAAAAGGCCAAGAGGCTGGTGGAAAGCGGTTTCGATGTAGTCATCCTGCTCGACTCGATAACCAGGCTGGCCCGAGCCAACAACCAGGTCGTTCCGCACTCCGGCAAGATCCTGTCCGGAGGTGTGGACTCGAATGCTCTACAGAGACCGAAACGGTTCTTCGGCGCAGCCAGGAACTTAGTCGAAGGCGGGAGTCTGACGATAATCGGAACAGCTCTTGTCGATACCGGAAGCAGAATGGACGAGGTAATTTTCGAGGAGTTCAAAGGAACCGGCAACAGCGAGATAGTCCTCGACAGGCGTCTTGCCGACCGCAGGGTTTATCCATCCATAGACATCTCGAAATCGGGAACACGGCGCGAAGACCTTCTCCTCGAAGATGATGTGCTCCAGAAAATCTGGATAATGAGGAAGATTCTGGTCGACCTGAACCCGGTTGAAGCCATGGAACTGCTCAAGAAACAGCTCTTCCAGCACAAGTCCAACAGGCGTTTCCTTGACGCAATGACCACTGATTCTTAATGATACTGCTCGCTTTACGCCAGCAGACGGAGGAACAGAGTTGAAAAAGGGCATACATCCCGAGTACAAGGACGCAACGTTTTCCTGTGCGTGCGGGAATAGCATAACTACAAAATCTACTTCCGGAGATATCAAGTTCGATATCTGCTCCAGCTGCCATCCATTCTACACGGGCAAACAGAAACTGGTAGATTCGGCTGGCCGCGTCGACAAGTATCTCCGTAGATTTGGTAAGTCCAGACCCGCAAAGAAGAAGAAAGCGGACAGCTAACCGCTTCAGACGAATCCGTTACGGGGGGAGTTCAATGCTCCCCCCTTTCTGTCCATCAAGTGACCGAAGGGACTGAACGTCACACACATGAAAAACGTACTGAGCAGCTCTGAAGAAACCAGAATAGGCGGACAGGCCGTCATAGAGGGTGTCATGATGCGCTCTCCAACAGGCTCCGCTGTAGCCGTAAGAACTCCGGATGGGGAAATCCTTGCCAGGACTCTTCTGACAAGAACCCTGTCAGACCGCGGCAACGTGTGGAAGAAGCCTGTCTTCAGAGGTGCGGCCATGCTGATCGACACTCTTACACTGGGGCTCAAAGCCCTCAACTGGTCTGCAGCCGTTGCCGAGGGAGACGGTAGCAGCAAGGACCAGGGGCCTCTTTCCTTCCTGACGACCGCGGCAGCTCTGATCCTTGCAGTAGGACTTTTCGCATGGCTGCCTCTGCAATCCAGCAAGTGGCTGCTGGCAGACGGTATTGCCCCTGCTGATCAGTTTTTCGTCCACCTCCTTGCAGGTGTTTTCAGACTCGCCGCCTTTCTGATATACCTTCTCAGCATCTCGCTACTTCCAGACATCAGAAGACTGTTCGTTTACCACGGTGCGGAACATCAGACGATTCATGCATTCGAAAAGGGGCTGGAGCCGCTCGATGAAAGTGCAACCGAGCAGAGTCCTCTCCATCCAAGATGCGGAACAAGCTTTCTTCTTCTCGTGATGCTTTCAACCGTTCTGTTCTATGCAGTATTCGATTCAATGATCATCCTGTTGTTCGAGGTGAATCCGGCGGCACACGTCCGAATCCTCTACCACCTTCCCCTTATTCCGCTGGTCATGGGCTTGAGCTATGAACTCCTGAGGCTTGCCGACAGGCATCTGAACACTTCCCGCATTGCACGATGGGTCATCGCCCCGGGTCTTCTCCTGCAGAAACTAACGACCAGAAAGGCGGGACTCGAGGAAGTACGGGTTGCCATAGCATCCCTGAGGGTCTCTCTCGGACAGGATCCGGGACAGGATGTGACCTTCGAAGAGGAGGAAGGAGCAGATTCGAGGTGAACAGAGCTGACAGGGACAACGTAGTCAATCGGATAGGTGAGATCGACGATGAACTCTGCAAACCCGAGACACTGAAGAACCCTCCCAGGATCCGCTCGCTCTCAGCCGAGAGGGCCCGCCTGGCAAAGATACAGATGCTGCTCTCCGCTCTCGATAAGCTGGAGGCTGGAATACTCGACTCAAGGGAAGCCCTTGCAAGCGGAGACGCGGACCTTATCGAGATAGCCAGGGAGGAGCTTCCCGGTCAGGAGAAAAGACTGGCCGAGCTCGAGGATGAACTGAAAGCGCTGCTGATCCCCCCCGATCCGAATGACGCCAGAGACGTTGTAATGGAGATCAGAGCAGGCACGGGAGGGGATGAGGCCGCACTCTTCTCCAGCGACATCTACAGGATGTACATCGATTACGCCCAGAAGAAGGGCTGGAAGGTGGAAATCCTGAGCAGCAGGGGATCAGAGCGCGGCGGCTACAAGGAGATCATCTTCTTGCTGAGCGGAGATCATGTCTACAGCAGGATGAAGTTCGAAGCGGGAGTTCACAGAGTGCAGCGGGTGCCGCAGACGGAGACTTCGGGAAGGATTCACACGTCTGCCTGCACCGTGGCAGTTCTTCCGGAGGCAGAGGAAGTGGAGATCGAAATAAATCCGGAAGATCTCCGGATCGATGTCTACCGTTCCTCGGGCCCCGGTGGACAGAGTGTGAATACGACCGATTCTGCAGTGAGGATATCCCACATGCCTACCGGTATTGTCGTTTCCTGCCAGGACGAGAAGAGCCAGCACAAGAACAAGGCAAAGGCAATGAAAGTCCTCCGATCGAGAATTCTCGCAGCAAAGCAGCAGGAAGAGGAATCCTTGAGATCGGAAGCAAGGAAGAGCATGGTCGGTTCGGGGGACAGGAGCGCAAAGATAAGAACTTACAACTTTCCACAGAGCAGGATAACCGATCACAGGATCCATCTCACCGTTCACAACCTCGATGCAGTTCTTGCAGGCAATCTCGATGACATCATCGATGCGCTTTGCATGGCTGAACAGGAGCGTCTTCTGTCCGAGATCTCCACAGGCGTCAAGACTCAGGCATGACCATTCGTGAAGCCTCCAGATGGGCAACCGGCATACTGGGGGAGCTGGATTCACCAAGAACCGACGCAGAGCTTCTTCTCTGCTCTCTCATGAACTGGCAGAGACACGAACTCTTTCTCCACACGGCAGACAGTTTTCATGGAAGTATCCTCGAGGAGTACAGACAGATGGTGATGCTCCGCCGGAACAGAACTCCCCTTCAGCATATAACGGGATCCGTTGAATTCATGGGTAGATCTTTTCTCTGCGGACCCGAGGCCCTGGTTCCCAGGCCGGAAACCGAGTCACTTGTCGAGGCTGTACTCGAAAATCTAACCAGTGAGCCGGGAAGGATCCTCGATGTCGGGACGGGATCAGGTGTTATTGCCGTTACACTCGCCCTCGAGTTCCCCTCGACTCTCGTCATCGGAACGGATATCTCTCTCGAAGCCCTGAACCTTGCCCGCAGGAACGGAACAATGCACCGGGTAGAGAACCTGGACCTTGTTGCCATGGACTTGCTCGATGCTGTGGCATCGGCACAGTGGTTTGCCGGGTTTGACGCCCTGGTCGCCAACCTTCCATACATACCATCCGATGACCTCCACTCCCTGCAGCCGGAGGTGAGAATCGGGGACCCGCTGTCGGCACTGGACGGCGGCCGCGATGGGACGGCAGTGATCGGCAGGCTTCTTCCGGCGGCTGCAAGGGCATTACTTCCCGATGGTCTGCTGGCTCTGGAAATAGGGGAGAACCAGGCTGTGGCGGTAACGGAGATCCTTTCGAAAGATGCCTGCAACTGGAAGAGTATATCGGTGAAGAGAGATCTCGCAGGGGTCGAGAGGGTTATTTGCGCTGTAAAGGCGGGAGAGGTAAACTCTTGAGAAGAAAGAGCAACCAGGTAACTGTCGGGGGTCTGCTCATTGGAGGAGGAGCACCCGTTCTCGTACAATCCATGACCTCTACAAAAACCACTGATGTAAAATCCACTCTCGAGCAGATCGAAAAACTGGCAGAGCGTGGTGCGGAGATCGTTCGTATCGCAGTTCCCGACAGGGCTTCCGCCGAAAGAGTAGGTGACCTGGTTTCCGAAGCGACCGTTCCCCTCGTCGCCGACGTTCATTTCGACCCGGAACTCGCTCTCATTGCTCTACGCAACGGGATTCACAAACTCCGCCTCAATCCCGGCAACATCACGAGAACGACTGATGTCCGTCGAATCGCCGAGGAGGCTGCATCCCGGAACGTACCCATAAGAATCGGGGTCAACTCGGGCAGCGTACCCGGGGATCTCAGGGAGAAGCATGGCGGTGTCAACGAAGAATCCCTCTGGGCAGCAGCAGAACGGCACATATCGATACTCAGGGAGACGGAGTTCAACGACATCGTGCTCTCGATCAAGGCCAGCGATCCGATGCTCACGGTGAGAGTGAACAGGCTGGCTTCACAACGCTGCAGCCTCCCGCTTCATCTGGGAGTAACCGAGGCAGGGCCGCCGTTGACGGGAAGCATCAGGAGCGCAGCTGCTCTTTCACTCCTGCTCTCCGAAGGGATTGGCGACACCATCCGGATCTCCCTTTCCGGTTCTCCCCTTACGGAGCCGACAGCTGCATGGGAGCTCCTTTCGTCACTCGACATCAGGAGACGTTTTCCCCGGATCGTGAGCTGTCCCACATGCTCCAGAGCCCGGATAGACGTTGCAGCCCTGGCTTCGAATATTCAGGAACACCTCGCCAGCATTCAGGGAGACTTTACAATAGCCGTGATGGGGTGTGAAGTTAACGGACCCGGAGAAGCCCGTGAGGCGGACCTGGCAGTCATAGGAACTCCTTCGGGAACCATGATCTTTGCAAACGGAAAGAACCTCGGAGAAACCCGAACGGAGAATCTGATAGACAGGCTCATTCTGCTGATTGCAGACCTACGAGAAAAAAGAGGAAAACAGGGAGGTACGAATTGACCTCTAAGAACGTTGTAGACGCTTTCATCAAGAGGCTCGCAGAGGGCAGCTATCATGAGGTGGACATCAGGTTCACGGACGTTCTCGGCTACTGGAGGCACGTCACCATTCCGGCTGGAAACGTAACGGGCAGTCTCTTCAAGAAAGGTATCGGGTTCGATGGCTCCACTCTCGACGCAATGACACCCACCGAAGCCGGTGATCTCGTCCTCGTACCGGATCCCCGCAGAGCTTTCGAGGATCCCTTCCCGGAAAAGCCGACCATGGCTCTGATAGCGGACATAATACATCCCGACACCGGAAAGCCCTTCAGCAGGGATCCGCGGGGCGTTGCAAAAAAGGCCAGGGAGCATCTCAAGAAGGCAGGATGTGCCACCGAGAGCTTCTGGGCACCGGAGTTCGAGTTCTACCTCTTCGACAAAGCTTCCTTCTGGCAGAAACCGGGCAGCATAGGTTTTGATCTGCAGAGCGTCGAAGCTGGAGAAAACGCCGACAATCCGAGAAACCTGGGCCTGGTCCATTCATCACGTACCGCGTACCACATGATGTATCCGGTGGACAGTCTCCACGATGTCAGAGCCGAAATAGTCTACCAGATGCAGAAGGCCGGAATCCAGGTGAAGTACCATCATCATGAAGTCGGAACGTCGGGACAGGTGGAGATAGAGGTAGGTTTCGCACCATTCATGAGCTCGGCAGACAACGTAATGCTCATAAAGCACATCATCAGGAACGTCTCTCTGAGATACGATCTGGCTGCTACGTTCATGCCAAAACCTCTTCACGACGAACCCGGTTCTGGAATGCACTTCCACATGTACATGACCAAGG
>CBDUZS010000019.1:0-42004 GCA_965371785.1 uncultured bacterium | reverse complement strand
GACCGCAATGTTCAGTTCGCTGAGCTCCTCGAGGACCTTGTTCCTGGCGCCGTCCGGACCCTCCCATTCGAAACCTATTTCGGAAGCCCGCTGGAGTATTCTCCAGGCCGTGAGGAGAGAAGGCATGCTCCGTGGAATGGATGTAAAGAAACCCTCTTCCCTCTTCTCCTCAGCTTTTATCGCTTCCCACTGCTTCTCGACCTCTTCCGGTGAGAGACTACCGGGGGAATCGAATACGTGCGGATGGCGCCTCTTGAGCTTCTCTGAAATACTCCGTGCCACATTCTCCAGGGTGAATCTGCCCTCGTTCTCGCAAATTTCAGCTGTCATCAGGACGTGCAGGAGAAGGTCACCCAATTCCGACTCCAGGGCGCGCCAGTCTCCAGCCTCGACGGCGTCGGCAACCTCGTAAGCTTCCTCGAGCATGTACGGCCTGAGCGATTCGGCGGTCTGGCTCCTGTCCCAGCGGCATCCTTCCGGACCTCTGAGGATCTTCACAATCCCGATCAGTTCGGAAATGGCGTCGAGCCGCTCATCCATGAATGGCGCCGTCCCCCAGGGCTTCACAGGCTTCCATGAAGATCTCCGAAAGCGTCGGGTGCGGGAACACCATCTTTCCAATCGAGCGGGAGGTTACACCCAGATTGACCGCCATCGCAGCGGAACCCACGAGGCTGCTCGCGTCGGCTCCCACTATCTGGACACCGATTACGACATCGTCGAGGGTTCTCGTGATGATCTTGATGAAACCATCGGTTTCGTTCATCCCTACGGCCTTACCGTTGGCGATGTATCGGGCGATGCCAGTCCTCACATCCACTCCCCTGCCCCGCCATTCATCTTCACCCGGACCAACCGTGGCAATCTCGGGAAAAGTGAAGATACAGCCTGACATGGCATCGGGATTGACTCTCCTAGAACCGTTCCCGAACATGTGATCAACCGCTGCAAGAGCCTGGGCGCTTCCAGCATGGGCAAGCTGCCACAGACCGGTAGCATCTCCTGCGGCATAGACTCCAGGCAGATTCGTTCTCTGATGCTGATCGGTGGCAATTCCTCTGTCAGTCAGCTCTACACCCGCTTCATTCAGGCCGAGGTCATCAGTACGTGCTTTCCTGCCGATTGCAGCAAGGAGTTTCTCCGCTCTGCATTCAGTGCCGTCGGACAGCGTTACAACGGATTCGACCGGGGAAACGAAGACGCTTTCAGCACCGTTTCCGGTAAGAATGCTGACGCCTGACCTTGTCAGAGACTTGTGAACTATCTGCTTTACATCGGAATCTATCCCCGGAAGGATCTCGGGCAGCATCTCGACTATCGTTACCTTTACACCGAACGTGCTGAAAATGGCTGAGAACTCGCACCCGATGACGCCTCCACCCACTACGATCAGGCTCTCCGGAAGAGTAGACCAGTCGAGTACTTCTGTGCTGGTCAGCACCCCATCGGAGGAAAAGGGACCGGGGAGAAGGGGAACAGAGCCTGGAGAAAGAAGTACATTTTCCGAGTTGAGCTCCCTTCCTTCGACCTCGACCGTGCCAGAGCCCTTCAGAATCCCGTGTCCCGTGTACAGTTCGATGCCAAGGCTCGAAAGATGAGCCTCTACACCTTTCCTGAGCCTGGTGACGACGGTTGTTTTTCTCTTTGCGAGACTCTCCCACGACATGCTCAGTTCTCCGTCGAGACCGAACCGCTTTGCCGTGTTTGCCTGTCTGAAAAGTTTCGCGCTTGCAACGAGAGTCTTCGTGGGAATACAGCCTCTGTTGAGGCATGTTCCCCCTAGAAGGTCCTCTTCTATTACCGCAACATGCCTTCCGAGCTGGGCACCTCTGATCGCAGGAACGTATCCTGCCGGACCACCACCAATTACGATTAGATCGTATTCATCCATTTCCCATGCTCTCCCTTGTATCGTTCTCCCGATAATGACGAGGTGTTTTACAGCGGGTATGATAAGAGAGACAGAAAGTGAAAGGAAGGTTCGGACTGCTCTCAATCGCTGTTCTTCTCCTGCTGGGAGGAAATCTGGAACTGGACAGGCTCACTGCCGAACTCCGCTGTGAAGCGGGTATGGCCTACCTCCAGCAGGGCCTCCTCGAAAGAGCCGAATCGGAGTTCAATTCCGCTCTCGAATACTGGGATGGCTGTACTGAGGTCGTATACGGTCTCGGTCGGCTGAACGTTCTCAGGCTCTCCTACACCGACGCAGAAGAGTACTTCCTTGCTTTCATGGAAGTTGAACCCGATGATCACAGAGGTCCCATGGAGCTATCCCGTCTTTACATCGCAACGGGGATGTTCTCGATCTCACTGGACATGGCTCAATGGGCACATGACCTCGATCCTTCGAACTCCGAGATCTGGCTGCTGATGGCTGAAGCGGCAATTGCATCCGGTGATATTCCCCTTGCTGAGACCTGGCTGATCAGAACAATCGAAGGTGACTCCGCTCTAGAACCACGAGCAAGGGTAATGCTCGCAGAGCTGTTTCTCAGCAGATATTCTGATAGTGAAGCCCGGGAAATCCTGCTTCCCGCAACTGCAGCCGGCTACCCTCCAGCCTGGTGGAGCCTGGCTCGGATCTACCTGTCCTGGGGAGACAACATGAGGGCGGTGGATTGTATCTACACGTATCTCAATCTCTCACCATTCGGAGAGATGGCGGATTCCGCCGCGATCATCCTGGAAGAGCTTGCCGAGACCGGTGATTACATCCCTCCCGGTTCGTACTGAAGCCTGAAAGCGCCGGTAACCCTTTACCATGTACCCGCTGGACGTAAATTTTCTTGACTCCCTCAGAGACGCTGCAAGACGGCTTACCGGATCAACATCAGCCGATTTTCTCGAAATCCGACTCGAAGAGAGCAAATCCCTCGACGTAGTGTACAAGGGCAGAAACCTCAGCAACAACAGCCCTTTCATCGAAACGGGCGGGTTGGTTCGAGCACTGGTCAACGGAGCCTGGGGAACCTGCTCATTCACGGAACCGGATAGGATTGTCGGTGCAGCAGAAACCGCTGTGAGACTCGCATCCACAGTTGACGGTCCGAGGAGGACCACTCTTCCATCCATGAAGCCCGAACATGATCTTTTCTACCCGCCTTCAATAGAGGGACTTGCAGATGTTCCAATGCGTGAGAAGGTTTTTCTGTGCCGGAGGTACTGTGATCTTCTGGGGGCTTCCGGAAAGGATGTCTCGGCAATGGTTCACTACTCCGAGACTTCCAGGACGAAGTCTGTCATCAACTCCATTGGTACGGACATCCTGGAGAGAGAGAGCCTGTGCGGCATAAGGCTCGAGGCAGCGGGCGGCAGCTGGAACATCCATGTCTCCAGGAATCTGGCCCACCGCGGCGGGTTTGAATTCATAAGACACAGAGAGAACATCATCGAGGAAATGGCCGGAGAGATTGATACTCTAGGCACAGCGGAGGCGGTCGAACCTGGACTCATGCCGGTCGTACTCGATCCGGAACTTGCTGGAATCCTGGTCCATGAAGCGTTCGGACATCTCAGCGAAGCCGATTTTCAGGAAGAGAACCCACTGATCAAGGACGTTCTGCCCAGAGGAAAGAGGGTTGCTTCCGAGATCGTTACGATCGTCGATGACGCTACCCACTACCGTTGCCCCGGAAGCTGTGCATGGGATGACGAGGGCACAAGGGGACGGCGAACGGTTCTCGTCTCGAAAGGGATGATAGTCGGTCGTCTCCATTCGATCGAAACAGCAGGGCGTTCCGGCGAACAGCTCACTGGCAACGGCAGAGCTGGTGGCTTTTCCGCGTCCCCCGACCCGAGGATGACCTGCACCTACTGTGAACCCGGACAGGGCTCGATGGATGATCTTCTTCACAGGATGGGCTCTGGCCTTTACCTCAGGGGAGCACTGGGCGGAGCAACCGACATGGACAACTTCACTTTCACATCGGGTGCAGCGTGGACGGTGCGCAATGGAAAAATCAGCAGACCCCTGAATCCTGTCACGATCTCGGGAAAAGTATTCGATGTTCTGGGCTCAGTCGCCGGTCTTGCGGACGATCTGAGGCTGTGCAGCGGTATCGGCGGATGCTCGAAGAGAGGACACCGATACCTTCCGGTCAGTTATGGAGGTCCCCACATGTTCCTTCGCTCAATACAGGTTGGATAGCCGGTTGACATGCCTTTGAACCTTCCCCGTGTCCTTTCTCTAACCAGCCAGGTATCACAGGTATGCGAAGTGCTGGGAATGGACGGTTCCAGCATCAGGGTGGACATCACTCCATCAGGAAGCCTTTCTTTCGACGAGAGTTCAGAACAATCCTTCGGTATCAGGCTGGTGAGGAACGGACGAACGGGCGTAGCCGGGGCAACCTCCATGGTCGATACGGCTCTGCTCGTTGAAATGGCCATAGCAAGTTCGAGGATCGGACCGGAAGAGAATCTTCAACTTCCAGCAACGATCGAGACAGGGGAAGTCGAGCTTTTCGATAGTGTTCTCGAGAAAATTGACGTAACGGGCCTCGCGGACAGGCTTCTCCACCTGAAAGAGGTCCTGAACGAACTATCGCCCTATGCAATGGTTGCCGGCTTCCTCAAGCTTTCGCGGAAACGCATCAGTCTCATCAACTCATGCGGTGCGTCCGGTGATTACCTCAAATACCTCCTCGAGTGGAAACTCCGTTTCTCCTTCCCGACAGGTGAGGGGTTTTTCATTACCGGGAGTTCGGCAGCAAGCGGGAGGGACATCTTCGACCCTGAAAGTCTGGCGCGGGAAGCCGCCGCACTCGCTACATGGGCGAAATCGACGACGACACCACCCGACTCGAATCAGGCAACAGTATTCTACCCCGCCGCAGTATCAGTTCTTCTCCAGGCAATCCGGTCAGGTGTCAGCGGAAGGTCTCTCGTGAACGGTTCGAGTCCCCTCACAGGTCACGTCGGCAGTGCTGTCCTCTCTCCCCACGTTTCCATATGGGACAGACCCACCATGGATTACGGCGCCTCTTCAGCCCCCTTCGACTCCGAGGGAGTAGCCACAAGAGACAAGCCCCTCTTCGAAAAGGGAGTGTTCAAGGGATTTCTATTCGACCTCGTGACGGCAGCTGCTGCAGGCACACGCTCTACGGGCAGCGCAGGCAGGAACCTCTTTCAGAGACCAGAGCCCGTATGCACGAACCTCTCGTTCGAGCGAGGCTGTGAGAACACAGCACAGATCATCGGCTCGATTCGGTCGGGGCTACTCGTAACGGATATACTATCCGGAGAAGGTGGCAATACTTCAACCGGTGATTTCGTGTTCGATAGCTGCAACGCCTTTCGCATATCGGATGGCGAAGTTTCCGGAAGAATCCCGGGAGCTCTTATCAGGGGAAATGTCTACGATCTCCTGAAGAGCGTGAACTCCATCAGTGATTCACTGTCAGCAAGTGGAACAGATCTTCTTCCGCACATCCGGACCGATGGAGTAACCATAGGATAGCGTCTCGATCATTCGGAGCCACCCTCAGCGGTTGAGTCCTGCCTCAGCGCCCTCAGAACCGAACCCCCGCCCTCCCATAGAAAAACTGAAAGCATGAAGGCCAGACCTTCGGCAACGGTAATCCACAGCCTCGATGCAACGGATACGAGTTCGGGGAGGCCGGGTTCAACCTGCGGAAAGACGAGTTCGATTAGCCAGACAAGGGACACTTCCCTTACGCCGAGCCCCCCGGGTGCAAAGATCACCAGATAACCGATACCCATTGCTGCGGGAAAGATGAACATTCCAGGAAAAAGGGGCAGTTCGAGGCCGAAACTCCAGGCAAGGAGGACGAAGGAGAATCCGAGGCTTAGAAAGACCAGGAGATAGACGGGAAGCAGTTTCAGGACGGTACCGAATTCCGACGGGACATGCTCTATTCTTCTCCCTGAAACCCTTCCCGCAACACGAACAAGGCGCGAGAACACACCCGGATGAGCGGTGAGGAGGAGCAGTCCGACTCCCAGTACAACTGCTGGAATCCCTGTCCAGGACCCAAGACCCAGGGCAACCGCGGCGGAGGGTATGACCGGAAGGGTAACCAGCAGACAACCGGCAACGATGAAAATCGTTTCGAGCACGAGTGCATGTCCGGCATTGATTCCCGGCATCCCTATCCTTCTGCTCAGTCCGACCTTTCCGATCGCTGCCCATACTTTTCCAGGAATGTATTTCCCTATCTGCGAAAGGTAATGGATCGTGTACGCAGAGCGGAAACTGACCGGGGAACCCGCAGCCCTGCAGACCACCTGCCAGCTCCATGCGGCGGCTATGAGATGGATCTGGACGGCTGCGAATGATGCGGCAAAGAGAAGCGGGTTGAAACTGAGAAGGTTTGAAAGGCTGCCGGCTTCCCTGATACCTGAAACAAACGATCCTGCCAGGTAGTAGAGCGCAACACCCGCAAGGAGGAGACCTGCTATTCCTGCAATGCGTTTTCCTGTTGCCGAGCGCACAGCATCCCTCAGTGGAGTGTCCGGGTCGATAACATCAGTCGCGGACGCTGACCCTGCTCTTCTTGGCCTTGGGTGCAGCTTCTTCGTCCCTCGTGAAGGCTATGAAATGGGGAATGATCGTAGTCTCCAGCAGGCAATCAAGAACTTCGGTATCGGGTTTTTCCTTCTGCGTAAATATCTCAACAAGGCGCTGATGAAACAGCTTGCATCTCTCGGCCTCCGTGGCCGACGTTTCCTTCCTCCAGCGGACAGGATCCTCCAGCCTTGCCAGATAGACCCTTGCATCGATGTCTTTCTCCATCCTGTACGCGATCAGTGACTTCCCCTGTGATGAACCGACCATCTGCTGGAGCTGACTCCCGAGTATTTTCTTGCTCAGCACTTTCCGATTGTACAAATCGAAAAGTGACTGCAGCCTGGCGAGAAGCTCGTTAGATATTTTCTTCTCCTGAGACTTATCCATCCGAGGTCTCCCCGGCTCTCTCATTGATCTGTGCATCAGCTCCCGGTAGAGACCAGGGAGCTAACCTGAAATCGATTTTCCCGGTTGAGAGGTACTTCTGCACAGCTCCCAGACCCGTAGCGATTGCGCCTATCATCTCGATACTCTCACCGGTTCGCGTAAACTTCCTTACAAGACAGTTCCTGTGAAGCCAGCTCACTACATCTTCACCGGGATTATCTAGCGTCAGACGGAACCAGTCCAGACTGGCGTCACGCTTTTGCGAAATTCTTTGCAGAAGGTTCTCCATCCCATCGCTGTTGAGAGCTGAGACCGCAACTCCGGACGTGTTCGAGATTGTTTCGGTCACCAGATCGCACTTGTTCCACACTACCAGTATGGGGATACTCCCCGCTCCAATGCCCGCCAGTGTCTTCCTGACGGAATCGATCTTCTGCTCTCTGTACTGATCGGATCTGTCAACGACCATCAGCAGGAGATCTGCATCACGTACAACACCCAGAGTCGTCCGGAAACTTGCTATCAGTGTCTCGGGAAGCCTTTCGATGAATCCTACTGTATCGGATAGAAGTACGGCACCGCTACCCCGAGGAAGCTTAAGTCTTCTGGATGTTGTGTCAAGGGTGGCAAACAATCTGTCCTCGGTGTGTGCATCCGCTCCGGAGAGTGCGTTCAGAAGAGTGCTCTTTCCGGCATTCGTGTAACCGACAAGGGTTATCTTGAACATCCATTTCCTGCGGGATGTGCGAACCTTTGTCTGGTTCTCGATCGATTCGAGCCGTCTTTCGATATGTCTGATCCTCGTTCTCGCCCTGCGACGGTCAATCTCAAGCTGTGTCTCCCCCGGTCCCCTCGTTCCAATACCGGCACCCAGCCTTGAGAAGTGGTGCCACATGCCGGACAGCCTTGGGAGTGCATAATTCAGCTGAGCGAGTTCGATCTGAAGCTTTGCCTCATGAGTACGTGCCTGACAGGCGAATATTGCCAGGATGAGCTCGGTTCTATCGATTACCTTGCATCGCGTAACATCTTCGAGCTTGGATACCTGGCCAGGTGAGAGATTGTGGTCGAAGACGATCGTTTCGAGACCCAGTTCCTCAGCCTTCAGCATGATTTCACCCGCTTTTCCCTTTCCTATGAAGAAGGAGGGATCAGGTGATGTCCGCTGTTGACGTATTACTGCGGATACTCTGCCGCCGGCACTTTCTACAAGGCTGGTCATCTCTTCGATCTGTGCCTGGGCATGTCTGCCGATTGCAACCTGAACCAGCAGGACTGACTCCTTCTGCTGGATTTGCTGTCGCTGGTACTGAGTTTCTTTCGTGCGGGACATGGGAGAGGCGGTTCCCGTTCTTTCAGGTATTCTTCGAAACGAGCTTCTCTATGAGTTTTCGTGCATCAGGAACTTCGATCTCTTTTACGAGCGCGACTTCACCTGCCAGTACGCCAATCGCTTCGTTGAGAACTCTTTTCTCGGATGGGTTCATCTTGCTGTTGGATGATCGTGCAAGAATGTCTCTTACGGCCGATGCGACCAGGCAGGGGTCTCCCGAGTGCACGCGCTCTCGGAGAGTCTCGATTCTTCGTCTCCAGTCCTTCGGAAGTTCTTCGGATTCATCTGACAGGACATTCAGGGATTCCTTCAGGGTTCTGGAGTCGACAACACTTCGGAGACCCGTCTCATCGATTACATCCGTTGGGAGAAGAACACCGGCATTCCCGACCATCAGGCGGATTACCACACATTCGACCTGCTCACCGGAGATTGTTTTATCCGTGATCTCGGTCACAAGACCCGCTCCGTGTATCGGATGAACCACTTTATCGTTAACGGAAACCTGCATGGAGACACCCTCCCAGATGGTTCGAGAAGAGGGGTAAATATAGTTGATTAAGGGTGTAAGGTCAATATCCGGACTAAGTTCCGAGCAATACCCAGATATCCGGCACCTTAACATCGCCGACCGATTTCTCCGGTTCGGCTGGTAAGGCCTGGAGTGCCGATCTTATCTTCTCTTCCGCCCTCGAGCAAATGTCGTTGTCGGGGTGGTAAAGGAACTGAGTCGATTGGAGTGTTTCGGGGATGCCAAGCTCCTCGTTGAGCACGTCACCGTCTCTCGAATCTACCACTCTGAGAAGCCACTCGCTCCCGTCGAGATCAAGGCTCTTTCCATCGAGTACGGATGAAGTCCATGTTGCCGCTCCGAGACCTCCGAGTGTGTATTGAAGCCCGTTGTTCGCGATATCCACGTAAAGAGTACCTGCGGGGGTATCAGGTGTCATGAGGTGTTGAGAGTTCACACCGTCGTACAAAAGGTCGGTACCGAGAAGGATCGAAATATCAGTCGGCATCGGTGTTATGGTGGAATCGCCCTCGAGCAGCACGGAAACAAGTGGCCATGCAGGCTGCTGTTCCAGGCTGACCGAAGCATCTGCCCGCCTGACCAGAAGCACGGATGTTGTTCTGCGTGACGTACCGGATGTGGTGTAGACGTAGGAGAATCCGGATGCCTGTTCCGCTCTGTAGTCCATCGCGGCTCCGCTTCGTCCGGTGCAATTCGTCACCCAGACAATTGCCGAGTCCATGCTGATCTGAAACGGCACCACAGTCGTATCCGGAGTCTCCAGAGAGTCTGAAGATTCCGACAGCCATTCAGTCGAGAGGGTATCCGGTGCTCCCGCCCTTTGGCTTTCATCAGGTGTCCGCGCAGAGCGGTTTCCACCGAATGGATTGAAGAGCAGGATTACAGCAAGTACGGCAACGATCAGCGAAATGACTGAGTATAGAAGCCAGTTGTGCTTCCTCTTCCATGGCTTCCCGCCGGAGAACGTGTACTGATCATCTCCTGAGCGATCCGGATCGGGGCCGGAGGCCCTGGCGGGAGGTTCGGACTGGAAACTGCTCAGCTCGGCATGAAGTACTTCGATGTTCGCCTGCCGGTCTCTCGGATCCGAAGAGACCATTTCACCAATCAGCAGCCTGAGTCTATCCGGAAGCTCATTCCAGAAACCTATCTGTTTCTCCCGATCATCGGTTCCTGCGATCATCCTGAACAGAAGGGAACCAAGAGCATACACATCATTCCTTGGTTCCGAACTAGCCCTGCCGATGACTTCGGGAGCGGAAAACGGTGAGTCCGGCACACCTCTCTTTCCCCCGATGAGGATGGGTCTTCCGGAACCGCTTATCAGCAGATTCTCCGGGCCCAGATATCCTGCATACCGGGCCGATGAATGCAGTTCCTTCAGTATCTCCATAAGTCTTGTGCAGAATGTAACCGCTGCTTCTATCCGGAATCCGACCGATTTTATCCGTTCGAGCACGAATTCCTCCCCGGAGTCGGGGAAGAGGAGGAGAACTTGACCATCCGGAAAACCACGCTGGTTGACGGGAAGCAGAACGCCAGGGACTCCCGGCCATCTTCCACCGGCTGAAGCACTGTCACTTGGACTGATCTCGGCAAAATAGGCTTTCCCGTCGATCTCCACTCTCGCGATGAGGTAGTCGTCAGCCTCGAAAACAACGTTTGTAACGGTGCAGAACCCGGAGAGTTGCTCAGAAAGCATGACTGTCCGAAGAGTAGTTGGGGGCTTCCTTCGTAACGAGCACATCGTGGGCATGGCTTTCTCTCAGACCTGCGGATGTGATCCTGACGAATCTTGCCTTCCCTGGGAGATCTGCGATTGTGGCTGCGCCGATGTAGCCCATTCCGGCACGCAGACCACCGGTGAGCTGGATCAGGTAGTCGTTGAGAGGACCTTTGAAAGGGACCATTCCCTCGATACCCTCGGGGACAAGTTTTCTCTCGTGGCTGGCACTCTGGAAGTAGCGATCCGCACTGCCTTTCTTCATCGCGTCGATAGAGCCCATTCCCCTGTAAATCTTGAATTTTCGACCCTTGTAGATAACCGTTTCACCGGGGCTTTCGGTAATGCCTGCAAACAGGCTCCCGATCATGACAGATGATGCGCCGGCAGCAAGAGCTTTAACGATATCCCCCGAAAACTTAATGCCTCCGTCTGCTATCACGTGAGCGCCCTGCTCGCGTGCTGCACAGGCACAGTCATAAATGGCTGAAAACTGGGGACAACCGACACCCGCAATAATCCTGGTAGTGCATATCGATCCAGGGCCAACTCCTACCTTGACGGTATCCGCTCCAATCCTGAGAAGATCAGAAGTGGCCTGCGCAGTGACCACGTTTCCTGCCACGAGGGGGATGTCGGGATACGTCTTCTTGATCTCTTCCGTCGAATCGAGGACCATTTTCGAATGCCCGTGAGCAGTGTCTACAAAAAGGCAGTCGACTCCTGCGTTCACGAGGGATTCGGCTCTCATCATGCCGTTCGGACCGACTCCGATGGCTGCACCGACCCTGAGCCTCCCCTCACCATCTTTACAGGCGTTTGGATATGCGATTGCCTTGTGAACGTCCTTCACGGTGATAAGCCCGGTAATCCTGCCTTCGGAATCGACCAGAGGAAGTTTTTCGAGACGGTGCTTGCGAAGGAGATCGAGAGCCTTGTCCAGATCGGTACCGGGAGGAGCAGTTATCAATCTCTCGGTCGGTGTCATCAGATCACAGACTCTGGCGGAGTGGTCTTCCTCGAACTGGTAGTCCCGGTTCGTGAGCATACCCGCAAGCTTGCCATCACGTATCACCGGAAAGCCTGATACACCGCTCTCCTTCGACAGGTTGATCGCATCGGAGACAGTCGCATCCGATTCGAGGGTGATGGGATCGAGAATCACTCCGCTCTCGGCTCTCTTGACCTTTCGCACATGCTCGGCCTGGAGTTCGACCGACAGATTCTTGTGAACTACGCCCATCCCGCCGCACTTGGCAAGAGCGATTGCCATGTCAGCTTCGGTTACGGTGTCCATGGCGGCACTTATGACGGGAATGTTCAGTATTACTCCCCGACCGAGAGTGGTTCTCAGGTCTGCATCTCCCGGCAGAACCTCTGAATATCCCGGTAGAAGAAGAACATCATCGAAAGTATATGCTTCTCTTGATTCCGACGGTTTCATGATCTGCTCCCCTGAATTCTTGCTCGGGTCAGTCTGCCCAGTAGATGATTCTCCCGCAGGTTGGGCAAGTACGCACATGATCGTTCCGATCAGGTGAAGAGCACATCGCAGTAGGCAGTCTCGTGAGGCATCCGGAACACCTTCCCTGCAGAGCGGGTGCTACCGCGTTTCCGTAATGACCGGCAAGCTGTGTGTACATGGTCAGAAAACGCCTGCTAATGCTGGAACAGAATGTCTCTCTGAGCGCTTTCAACTCCTTTAGTGCATCGTCCGGTGACAATCCGAGCATCTTTTCCGAGTTCCGAATATCATCCCTGGAAAGATCGTTGATCATTACATCGAGATCGTGCAGACTGATCAGTTTCTCAAGATCCTGTTTCATCTGAATCACCTTCAACTAATTCAAAACCGAAGTGTCGAGCCATTGCCTCTGGTGTTTCAACTCTGGACAGCTTTTCCCGGTTCCTTTTCCCCTTGATCGATTTGACGAGATGCCGGATCAGATCCATGTGCTCCTGCGGACCGGAGGGTTTTACAGGTGATATGAATAGTATAATTGTGCTTACTTTTTTTTTCGGCCAGCCAAGCCCTTTCGGGGCACGGCCAAGAACGATTGCGAAATCGTCGACCAGGATACTGCGGCAATGAGGCATGGCGATGTCATCCTGAACGATGGTAGCACCGGCCTGCTCTCTGGATTCGAGTGCGCCGACAAGGAGTTCTCTAGGTCGTTCTGCCAGCGGAAGAGCCTGCAGCATCTCGAAAAGGGCGGAAGTACGGTCTGTCGAAGAGAGCTCCCAGATGCAGTAGCTCGAGTATTTCAATAAGTATCTCCTTTACCGGCCAGTGCATTAATATAGAATATGCGTGTTGTACTGCAAGTGTTTTTTTGCTCTCGCAAACATCGGAAGTGCCTAATATGCAATCTGAGGAGTTTACTGCAATATCTGCATCGGATATGCCCTCTGATGCACTCTTCGTAGCTTTCTCTTCCGGAAAGGAGCCTACCTGCTCAACAGCTCTCGGGAAGTATCTCGAAGATAACTGCAGCACATTAACTGCTTTGATAGAGGGGTGGGTTGATTTTCCTGAAGGCTGCTGGCCTGTAATCATCAACAACAAGACCTTTCTGATGAGCGTTCTCAGGATGTCACAGGGGAAGGGACTGCTCTATCTCAGACACGCTGACAGAGAGGAGCTGACTCGCTACGTAGACGTTACTTTCCCAGGGGACAGGATGATAATATCCGATTCAGCAGGTGTTCTGATCGCAGCCTCATCAACTTTCGATGCCGCAAGCGGAGCCGGCAGACTTTCCGACGTCCTCGACCCTCCGTCGCTGATGGCCTTATCCGGCGCACTCGAGGACATCTGTGATACCACCGGGTTCAACGTCAGGCAAACAGCTCAGGAAAGAACCTACGTTCTCGATATCAGAAGACTTCCCCTTCCGGGCAATCTGGTACTCATGCGCTTCTCGAATCCATCAATGGGCGTGACGGGGGACGGAAAAACGGATGTACCCCTTGCGAACACAATCTTCGAAGATTTCCCGATTCCCGTTGTCAGCATCGGTGATCAGGGCAGGATAACCTGGGGCAATGAGTCAGCCCGCGACTTCGCAAGCGAGACTCTTGGTTGCGACCTCGACTGTGCCTGTTTCGACGATCTGATCATCAACGACGACGGAAGCGAGATAACCACTCTCATTGAAACCGGAACCTGCGATGCGTTCTCTCCCGTGCGTTTCAGCGTTACTCTGATCAGCGCAGCAGGAAAGAGCATTCCCTGCGAGGTGGCTGCGCTTCGGCTATCCGGCACTCAAGAAGTATTCGTTTTTCTCTTTCCCGAATGTTCCAGCCCGGTTCTTCAGGAGGGCTTCTGTCATGGAATCCGGCCTCTTCTGGCATTGCTTGACAACATTCCAGATGAAGAAGATCTGCTTCGATGGATTCTCGAATTCATCAGAGAGGGCACTCTCGCCAAGGGGGTATCCTGCAGACTCGGTGGCAGAACAGTTACCGTAGGGGACGTTCAGCTGGAGGATGGCGAGCCGGGTAATTTCAGTTCTGTAGAGGTCTGGAAGGTGAATGACGAGGAGCGTTACGATCTGACTATCCCTGCGAAACACAGATACGGCCGCTTCAATCTCAGGCTTTCGGGACTGCTCGAGGACAGCCTGCCACCCCTTCAGCGTTTCGTCCTGAAGATGGCTATGCTGTTCATAGACTACTGGGCTGAGATCAGCTCCATGCGCATGATCATGAAAACGTTTTCTTCCATGGTCGATTTCTGTGATATTCTCGATGGAAAAAGCAGTCTCGAAGGAATGCTCGAGAGCATAGCCGATATCTCGAACTCGGACTCCGTACTGATCAGCGTCCTGAACGGAGGAGAGGCGGTACTCAAACCGCTCTCCGGATTTGGCTTCACGGGGGAACTTCCCCTGTTGCAGCTCCAGCAGGATTCTGTTGCATCCTGGGCATACACTCATAACGAACTCACTTACATGGCGGACTCAGGGAGGGATAGCCGTTTCGAGCCTGTGTTCCCACATGCGGGAAGTGAACTGGCCGTTCCCCTCCTCAGCGAGGGGCGCCCTGCAGGCACACTTGTGGCAAGCTGCAGACGGAAAGGGGGCTACCTGAGACCGGCGCCCTCACAGATCAAAATACTCGGAACAGTGCTCTCACTCTGGTTGTTCGGGAGCGGACAGATTCCAGCTGCCGGAAAGGGATTGGACGCTGCGGGTGACAGCACCGGAAGAGCTCAGCTGTACTCTCTGCTGCAAAGCCTTTCCACGCGGCTCAAATCACCCCTCGCAGCCCTGACTGCCAACGTAGAACTCATTCTCGATGACAGAATAGGACAACTCAACTCTGACCAGGCAGAGTGTGCTGATTCGATGAAACGCTCGATCGCGGATCTGACCCGGCAGAGTAATCGACTCCTGACGTTCATGAAGCTTGAATTGCAGGAGGAGGAGTTCGAATCGGCCTGGGGGAAACCTGCTGAACTCGTCAGCGCGGTCCTGCCACCCCTGCTCGAGGAAGGCAGGCAGAACGATGTGACCGTCACAGTCGAGTATCCCGATGAGTCATTCATAGCCTGCTTCGACATCAACGGAATGGAGCAGATCGTAACCAATCTCGTCGACAACGCCATCAGATTCAGCAGGCCAGGTGGAGAAGTGCTTGTAAGAATAGGCATCGACAGGGATGTATGGACGCTGCAGGTCTCCGACTCAGGATCCGGCATTGATTCATCCGAACTTCCATACCTGTTCGACCGATTCCACAGGCATGAGTACACTGTCGCGACCGATCTCGGGATCGGGCTTGCGATAGTCAAGCACTTCACCGAACTTCATGACGGGGTTATAAGTGTCTGGAGCAACAGTGATTCCGGCACAAAATTCGTACTCAGGTTCCCGATCTCGGGGTAACCGCAATGAAACGCAAAATCGAACACGAACTGAGAAGATCCGACCTCGAGTACGCTCTTCCCAATAGACTTATTGCTCAGAAACCACTCGAGAACAGGAGCGGCAGCAGACTGCTGATTGCCAGACGGAAAGACCTTACTCTCTCCGAATCCACGTTCGATATGCTCCCCGGACTTCTTCGACAGGGAGACCTTCTGGTCATGAACGATACGCGGGTTTTCAGAGCCAGACTCTACGGCGTAAGGCGGGACACCGGAGGGAAGACGGAGATCTTTCTTCTCAGACGAATGGAAGAATACATCTGGAAAGCCCTTCTCAGACCGGGCAGGCAGGCCCGGGTCGGGACAGTGTTTGATCTTGGGAAGGGACTGAGTGCCAAGGTAATAGATTCCTTCGACGGAGGCAGGGCGCTCCTGGAATTCACTTCTGCAACCGGCTGCTCTGACCGTCTGCCCGGGAAATGGGGGACCGTGCCCCTGCCCCCCTACATACACAGGACTGCAGATGAAATGGACTCCGAACGATACCAGACCGTATATGCCAGTCATACGGGCGCCGTTGCAGCTCCGACTGCAGGCCTCCATTTCGACAGGGAGGTCTTTCGGGGTCTGAGCGAAAAGGGAGTGGAGCATACCTTCATCACACTCCATGTCGGTCCGGGAACGTTTCAGCCGCTCAGATTCGAACGGCTCGAAATGAACAGGCTCGATCCGGAGGAGTATTCCGTTACCTCTGAGTCAATTCGGAGCATCAGACGTGCGAAGCGCGAAGGCCGTCGTATAATAGCCGTAGGGACGACTACGACCAGGGTGCTGGAGAGCATCGGGCTGGAGGAAGACTCTGACAGAGATGGTGAGACGGATCTCTTCATTTATCCGCCGTATGGTTTTCATCTGGTCGACGGGATGATCACGAATTTTCATCTCCCAGGCAGCTCTCTCCTTTGCCTTGTAGCAGCATTCATGGGGTTCTCTTTCATGAAGCAGGCCTATGCACATGCTGTGCGCAGCGAATTCAGATTCTACAGTTACGGTGACGCAATGCTGATCGTGTAGGAGTGGCAATTTGGCAATAACCGCAAGGCATCACGCCCTGAGCAACAGAGCAAGACCTGATCTCAGGAATCATTTCGGACTGGTATGCATGGAGACTCTGCTAGTTCTATCCTGGACTCTTCTCCTGGGTTCGATTACGAGACTGCTCACCGGCTGCTATCTCTATCTTCTTCCACTGCAGTACATCATCTCTGCAGCACTGGTTGCCTGGCTGGAATGCCCTCTATCCTCACACAGGACCAACCCTCTGGCAGCTTTCGGACTGGTCGAGGGATCCGTCGACGGGAAATCGGCAAATCAATGGCAGTCGCTTGTTCGAGTTATCCTTACTCCCCCCTCCCTCTTGCTTGCGGGATCAGGATTCCTCTCCATCCTCAGCGGGAGACGATCCATTCCGGAGGTTCTCTCCCGCACGAGGATCGTACCCCTGGATCCAGCTCTCGATCCGAGATCGACCGGTGCAATCAAGAGGGCGCAGAACAGGATCAAGATCGTAGTGAGAGCGTACACGATATTCTCGCTGGCAATTGCCGTGCTCATTCTGCTCGTCCCCGTCCGCGTGGAGCATGTCCTGCAGCAGCGGGAACCGGATGTTCCGTCGTCCGGAGAAGACCTGCTCGGTAACGACTCGGAATTGCTGGCAATCTATCTCGACCTCTCCATCAGGAACCCCGACAGGATCGAGTTCCATGTAAGGCTGGCCAGCCTGTACTACAGGAATGGGATGCTGGACGATCTCGAACACGAACTCGAAGAGATAAGGATACTGGATCCCGATCACGCCATCCTGCTTCTCGAGGACTCATCCGCCACCGCGGGATCCGGGTTCGAGGATTTCGTAACCGGCATCGACTCGCTGCATCTGCCAACGGAACCTCTGGTTTTACCGGAATCACAGGTGGATACAATACCCGAACCGGATACTCTGCCCGAAACCCTTGACTCGATCATTACAGAACCCACAACGATTACCGATACTCTGATGATTGCACCGGACACGATTTTCCCGATTCTGCCGGACACATTCATCACGTTTCCACCGGATTCCGGAGAAATCACCGTAACCGAAATTGACAGCATCTCGCAGCCGGATACCGCTTTCGTAGAGTATCCTCTCACCGATCCCGGCCTCATTTCCGTTGCAGAAAGTCTTCACACGGAGCCTGACTCGCTTCCCTCACCTCACGAACCCGATTCGCTGGATCAGTCTCCGGAAGAAGCCCCCCGCGAATGAGAACTCCCGGGTTCACACTGCTGGGAACCAGTGGAGGTGCAAGACGGGGCAGACTCCATCTTTCCCATGGCGATGTCGAAACACCCGTCTTCATGCCGGTGGGAACCCAGGCCAGCGTCAAGACGGTACGGAACAGGGATCTCACCGAGGAGGGGTACAACCTGATACTCGGAAACACTTACCATCTCTACCTCAGACCGGGAGCCGAAGTGATGGAGCAGGCCGGAGGTCTTCATGGCTTCATGTCCTGGAGCGGGAACATTCTCACCGACAGTGGAGGTTTTCAGATATGGAGCCTTTCCAGCTTCCGTAAACGCTCGGAGGAGGGATTCAGCTTCAGATCACACATCGATGGCTCCAGCCACGTTCTCACACCGGAAAAGGTCATCGAACTCCAGACCGTATTCGGAAGCGATATCATGATGGTGCTCGATGAATGCCTCGAGCTGCCGAGCGACCATGAAAAGACCGGAGAATCGGTCAGACTCACACTGAGATGGGCTGAGAGAGCCCGAAAGGTTCATCCGGGTGGGAACGCTGCGGTATTCGGCATCGTCCAGGGAGGCAGCTATCAGGATCTGAGGGAGCTCTGTGCACGAGAACTGGTCGATATGGATTTCGACGGGTATGCGATAGGGGGAGTATCCGTTGGCGAGCAGAGAGAGCAGATGGAGCTCGCAGTCAACGCATGTGAACCATTTCTACCCTCCGGGAAAGCCCGGTACCTCATGGGAGTCGGAAAACCGGAAGACCTGGTCGATTTCACTGCAATGGGAATCGACATGTTCGACTGCGTGGTTCCTACCCGTAATGCCAGGGGGGGGTGTTTCTTCGTCCCGGGGGGACACATCAATATAAGAAACGCGAGATTCAGGGATGATTTCCAACCCGTGCAGGAGGACTGCAACTGCTACGTATGCAGCAATCATTCCAGGGCGTATCTCCGACATCTCTTCCTTGCCAGGGAATGGCTTGCGCCGGTTTTCGCCACCCTGCACAACCTCAGTTACTTCGCCTCCCTCATGAAGAGAATCCGTCATGCAGTCGAAACCGGGATTTACAAGGAATGGCGCAAAGACTGGCATGGTTCACGGATGGAATTCGACCCAAAGAGCTATTGATGCACGTAATTCACACTCCGGAAACGCTTCAACTGAGAATAGCAAGTCTCGGCAATCGGGTCGGCGGGATCGCCAGACCCGAGGGGGCATCTGCGGTTTTCGTGCGCGGAGCCCTGCCGGGAGAAGTGGTGACCTGCAGGATCACTTCATCGAAGAAGAATTATCGCACCGGGGAACTGGTAAGTGTTGACGAACCATCCCAGTACCGGATAAAACCATCATGTCCGATGTACGGAATCTGTGGAGGCTGCTCGATGCAGCATCTCGACTACGAGCGCCAGCTTCACTGGAAGAGGGAATGGGTCAGGAAGGCTCTCACCAGGGTACTTCCGCAAGACGCCGAAACGGCTCAGGTTATTTCGAGCCCGCTCGAAACAGGCTACAGGAACAGGGTATCCTTCGATATCGTTGATGGCAGGCTGGGTCTTCACAGGTTCCGCGGAGACCCCATTCCCGTTGACGACTGCGAGCTTCTCGGCAGTCCTGGACGACGGCTGACGGGGGAGCTGCGTGACGTGGATCTACGGGGAATCAGCAGGATTTCCGTCAGATGCAGCTTCAACACGACCGATTCAATGCTGGAATTCAGGGGAGGTTCCCCGGGTGGAGATATTTCGTGCAGCTGGGCCGAGTTGACCCCTTCCGGATGGCGGGAGTCATCACCGGAAGAACAGGGATTATCCGAAAAGCTGCACGGGTACACTTACCCCATACCTCCCGGCGGGTTCTTTCAGGTGAACTCACTCGCGGCTGAACTCCTCATCGACGAAGTACTCTCGAGATGCGACAGTGGTAAAGTAATGGACCTCTACGGAGGAGTCGGTACTCTGGGCATACCCGTTGCAGGTTCGGGATGCCATGTCGTCTCCGTCGAACTCAACGAAGATCTCTCCAGGGCCGGAAACAGAGCCGCCGAATTGAACGGAGTGAAGTCGATCTCCTTTGTCTGCGGGAGGGACAGGGACTTCCTCTCAGAGGTGCTGAGCAGTGGCGAATCGTTCAGGACGATAGTAGCGGATCCGCCCAGAGCAGGAATGGGAAAGCGAATCTCGAGGATGCTGGGAAGGATTGGAGCACACAGGATTGTATACGTAAGCTGCAACCCGTTTTCCCTGGCAAGGGATCTGGCCTGCCTTATTTCGAGCGGCTATATTGTAACGGAGATTCAGCCGCTGGACATGTTTCCCCAGACAGATCATATCGAAACCCTGGTGCTACTCGAACGGAAGGGCTCACGACAATGAAGGGGTATCTTCTTCTCAGCATACTCATTCTCTCAATGCCGGCACTGGCATTCCTTCCCGAAGCTAACCACCTCACATGGTGGTTGTACCAGCTGGAGGCATGTACCAGTACAACGCTTCCGGGCACTCTCCCTGCATCATTCTACATCCACTACGGGGATAACTCCCTTTTCGAGGGACTGTGCGAGCTGATCACGAACAGGTCGCTTTCACCGTACAGAACGGTGCTGAACCTTGAATCCGGACAGGAGCTGAGGATTGGCGGGATGGTTGCCGGAGAGCTGCTCGATGCCAGCGGTTTTCAGTCCAGGCTGGGAGCAACCCTCCACGCCAGGGCAACACTTCTGAAAAACCTCTATCTGAACGAGCGGCTCTCTCTCTGGACGGGCTCGGATGAACTCCCTCCTTCCACTTTCTCGCAATACCATCAAGGTCTGGAGAAGGGGAGGCATTTCTACGTCGACTGGGGTTACGTGTCCTGGGAAACCGGATCACTCGAACTCTCTCTGGGCCGTATTCCCCAGCGGTGGGGTCCTGGCCGCTTCACCCAGTTGCTCCTCTCAACAAACAGCCCCGCGCTGGACATGCTGAGGGTATCCTTCACTGCTGGCGACCTTCTCACTTTCTCCGGGCTCACAGCCACCGTGGACAGTGATTCGGCAACCTATCTCGTCGCACACCGACTCGACATCACTCCATTTCCCTCTCTCAGAATCGGATTGAACGAGGCGATCCTCTTCAGAAGCGAAGGGCTGGAGCTGGCGTACATGAACCCGGTTGTTCCATGGTATCCTGTTCAGTGGAACGAAAGAGTCGATGACAACGCGTTCATGTCGATCGATGCGATCTGGAAACCGGTGAACAGGTTCGCTCTCTACGGTGAGTTTCTCATCGATGACATTCAGTACGAGAACACACAGAACTTCCCGAACAAGCTCGGCCTGACCGTTGGCGCCGGCTGGACTGATCCCTCAACAGGTATGACCGCTCTTATGGAGTACACGAGAATCGACCGCTACGTGTACAGCCAGAGGAAAGCCTGTAATTACTACCTCCACGACGGGAGGATAATAGGCTCCGAACTCGGACCAGACGCGGACAGGATCAGCTTCGGCATCGGTTCCGCAACGCTCTGGCCTCTCACTTCGAGGCTGACACTCCAACACACGAGGCATGGCGAGGGATCGGTTGCCGAGGGGTGGCCCGACAGCGTCCAGACGGGTGGGAGTTTCCCATCGGGAACGATCGAATACACCACTGAAGCCGCACTCGATCTCTCATTCTACCTCTCGACCGACATGGAAGCTCACGGTTCGCTTTCGCGCTCATGGATACGCAACAGAGATAACGTTGATGGAGCAAGCGATACAGAGACAGAGGGCGGTTTCGAACTGATCTGGCGCTACTAGTTCTTCCGGCAGATAGGCCGGATTCTGACGAATACCGCTACCTTCCACTCAATTCTACAAGTACCCAGGTTCCGCATCGAAACCTTGCTCGAGCCATGGGATCTTACCCGGGTCAGGCCTTGACCTGAGTGTGGGAGTCATTTCATGTAGTTGACGAAGGGAGGACCACCATGAGTTGTCCGTTCTGCAATCCGGATGAGGAGAGGATTCTCTGGAAGGACGAGTACGTCTACGTTGTCAGGGATATGTTTCCGGTCTCTCCGTCACACTCCCTGATCATACCCTTCAGGCACTTCTCCAGCATTTTCGAAGCTACCCCGGATGAACTGGCATCCATTACCAGAGCTCTGTCCGCTCGCAGGGACCAGCTGTCCAGAACTCTATCCGTGGGTGGATACAACATCGGGCTGAACGAGGGAATGGCTGCAGGCCAGACCATCCCGCACGTTCATATCCACCTCATTCCCAGGTACGACCGCGACGTTCCCGACCCCAGAGGGGGAATAAGGGGTGTCATACCCGAAAAACGGATCTACAGGTCTGACTGAGAGTCAGTACCTCAGAGTGTAATGAAGCTCGATTGACGGCTCCTGATCTCCATTAAGAGTTGATTTCGTTGTTCCTAGAATCGAAAAATCCCTGCTGATGTAGTACTGCGCGGAGATCGTACCGGGCTGCGAGGAGAAGACGTCCCCGGTGTAGGAGACGTAGAGATCGGGGAGAACGTACTTGCCGACGTTGACGGTAAGCGCTGTGCTGTCCGATAGGAGTTGGGGTGTGATATTCAACGCGTCCAGGCCAATGCCGTCTCTGATGTGGCTTGCCAGCAGCTGCCCGACGTAGACCTGGGCAACACTCTCCAGTTCAGCCTCCAGCGTCGCCGAATCCATTTGCTGCAGCTCTCCGTACGTCAACCCTACTGCGAGCAGTGAAAGAACGTCTTCCTGAGACAGAATACCGGCAGGACCTGTTCCCGATAGTATCATTTCCGGGTTCACGGGATCTCCGGTCAGAGTGATGTCGATCAGGTAATTCTCACCGTCCATGGCACCGCGAACGGTAGTCGACGCATGAACATCGAGATGGATTTCAGGGGGGATTCCCTGTCTGATCTCAATGGTCCCATGTGTGATTTCGAATTCCTTCTGCAGGAGGCGAACCCTACCCCTGACCGTCTGTATCATACCACTCACTGTCAGCTGGCGACTCTGTGTCAGGATTCGCAGGTCGGCACTCAACTCTATGTTCGCCATGGCGTTCCTGAACCAGACACCCCTGTCGCTCATGACTTCGATATGGACATCGAACGGCATCAGACCTCCGGAATCCCCCGAACCTTCTCTTCCGGAGCTCTCCGTGATGCTGAGGATTCCCTGAACCACTTCTATTCGACCGCTGATCTCCGGCCTCTCCGAGAGATCGGGACCACTGGACTGCAGATGTCCCGTAATCTCCAGTTGCCCGTAATCGGCAAGAATCGTCTGCCATTTGTCGAAGGAAGCGTTCAGCTGGTACTCCCGCACATCCACACGGGGCAGATCTCTGATAAGGTTGATCAGCAGTTGTGCGGAGAGGGAACCGGTTCCTTCCGCACCGGAGCTGAGCAACCCCCTCGCCGTATAGCGGGTGGATGTGGTGTCCGGGTAGTAGAAATAGAAGCTGACGTTTGGCAGCTCGATTCCAAGGGTCGTGATGAAGAGGCGATCGATCCTTGCGGATACGTATGCATGGAGCTGTGATGGAGAACCATTCCCCCGAACGTACTCGACCCTCGCGCTTACCATGGCGCCACTGGTCTTTACCGGAAGGGGAAGCAGGTAGAAGAGCCAGTCACCCAGATTGTTGAGCTCCACTTCCAGCCAGGCCAGATTTCGCGGTTCGATGCTGAGTTCTCCGTCACTCCATACGTCATCAATCCTTGCCTGCAGACCCGATCTCTCACCATCCGTCCAGATGTACAGGCCTTCGATATCCAGATCTGAGCTTCCAACGGTGAGAGCAACGGTAACACTGTCGCTGCGGGACCATTCCCCGTAGGATGGGGCTTTCACGATTCCATTGATGCGTGCCGACAGTTCACCATCCCGGCTCTCTGCGGAGATCGAGATGCTTCCGATACCGGAAATGTTTTCGGGTATGGATAGAAGTGTTCGCAGGGCGGAAAAGTCAACGTTCTCGACCCTGATTCCGGCATCGAGCTCACCCTCCGGCCCGAATATGCCGCTTGCCGTAATCAGACCGACCGGCAGCTCCAGCCAGAGAGTATCGAGGAACAGGGTGTCGTTGGAAAGACCGATCCTCAGTTCTCCATCGTCAAAGATCTGTAGTTTTGAGCCAACACTTACCTCTATATCCCGAAGTGAGAACACAGGGCTTCCCGAGAGGGTGGCCTCCGCGGATGCGGTAAGGTTTGCACCCCTGGAATCAATGAGCATTATCTGCGGACAAGTCAGCTTTTCACCGGTAAGAGTTACATCGGCTTCGATTTCGAGAACCATGTCGGCGAAGAGAAGTGAGTCAGCGGTCAGGGTACCGGCGGCATCGACCCCGGAGTCTGATATTCTCGCTGTTCCCTCCCACCTGACACCCCTGACAGCGGCGCCTTCCAGGTCGAGAGCTTCGAGTTCCAGCGAGCCCTCAACGGTGCATCCCCGTCTCGTGCCCGTGATCTCCAGAACGGCGTCCAGGCCTTTTACTCTGCCGAGAATATCGGTGATACTTTCTATGAGATCAAAGCTTTGCTCGAGAGCCAGTGTCAGCTTCCCGGAGTAGCTGACGGGCAGCCATCCTTCTCCCAGAGTACAGAAGCCATCCAGCTCTGCGTTGCCATAAGGTGTATAAAGAGAGGAGACAATGCTGACTCGACCATCATCGAGTTCTACCGTAACAGAGCCCCGGGTGAGCCTGAGCGTATCGATGCTGCATGCTTCCAGGGATGCGTCGAGCGAGCCTCCACGCGGACCGTTCCGGTCTCCAGAGCATACGGCTGAAACCGAACCGGAAATAACGGTGGAGGGAGTACCCTCGAAGAACTCGGATAAATCCGTCCGCCTCAGTCCCATGTACAGGCTGCCATTCCAGGTCAGCTCCACAAAATCCAGCGTCCCGCGCAGACTGCCCGTGAACATATCGTTTTCCACGACGAAGTTCTCGACGGATAACCTGTTCTTATCGGCATGAATGGAATCGGCTGAAAGAAGGTATCGAATGCCTGCAAACGAGACGGAACCACTCTCGACATGGATGGAGGCTTCCGGACTCTCGAGGTTGCCCGATATCCTTCCGGAAAGAACTATCTCACCCTGTATGGGAAATTCGGTGGTCCATGTTCTTGCAATCCCGTTCAGGATTACTTCACCGGAACCGTCGGAACCGCGAAGGATACCGCTGACCGTCAACGATCCGGGAAGTGCCTCGGCGGTAAAACCAGAACAGATGACATTGTTGTCTAGAAGGGAAACTCTGCCGCTACCGCGGATCGTACCGAAATCCCTGATGTCGACTACAGCTGATGATGCGTTTACTTCAACACCGGCATCTCTCACGATGGAGGCATCGATGGACATCGAATCTAGGAGCACGCCTTCGAAGTCAGTAATTCGTCCGTAATGGAGGAGCAGCCTGTCGACTCCGACGGGTATTCCCTCGTCTATATCGCCAAGAATACTGGATAGCGTGACATGCTCGTCATCGGTGAGGGAATCGGCAAGGTGTATTTCGAGGAAGCCAACCTCGATTGAATTCACATGATCTTCGTTGAGGTACGAGAAGACACTCCCTTCGATATCCGCGTTGCCCACGAATACTCGGAGCCCTGTCTGATCCAGGATAACAACGGAGTCGGCCGATGTGTTCCAGAAGAGGTCTGATTTGAGACCGTAGACTGCAACACTGGAAGTGTCTGTTGAAGCAATGCTCGAGATAAGAATCCCGGCAAGGGGCGACAGAATACCAAGAACAAGCATGAGGTAGAGCCCGAAAACAAGAGAGAGCATGACGAGGATACCGATCCGGAGGGGACGCGGGAGTATCCAGGCCAGTGATCCCCTAGAAGGCCTGCCCGATGGCAATGTACACCCTTCCTCTCCTGAACCCATCCTCCCACGTGGGTGCGAATCCGTAATCGACTCTGAACGGACCAAAAGGCGTGTCGTAGCGAAGACCCATACCGGTTCCCAGCCCCGCACTGCCTATCGAGATATCATCGGCATCGTCCCAGATTCCACCGGAATCAAGAAAAAGCACTGCGCCGAGAGCTCCGAAGAGGGAGACCCTGGCTTCGATATTCGCCAACACCATTATGTTACCGCCAAGAGGCTCACCATCGCTGTTCTTTGGTCCCATCTGGTTGTGACCATAGCCCCTGACGGTCGTACCGCCTCCCAGGAAGAACCTGTCCTCCGGAGGGAGAATGGAATCTTCTCCGTAAGTTGTTACTCTGCCTGCTTCCAATCGACTTGCCAGAACCATGCCGCTGGAAATGGGGACGAAAAGCCTTCCTCCCGTCTCCATCATGTAGTAATTCAATCCTCCGAGTATCCCTCCGGATACCTTTGCCCGCGCCATCAGCCAGTATCCGCTCGCGGGGTTGAAGAGGGGATCCCTCGTATCGTTGATCAGCATTCCGAAGACACTCGAAATCGTGGTCCAGTCCTGGATCCGCACTCCCTCTTCACTCTCTTCCCAGAATCTGCTCCTGCCGAGGTGGTAACCAACACTCAGCCGCCAGTCAGGCGCTAATTCCCTCGCGAAGGAGAGATCACCGCCGTAACTCCTCTCTCCAAGGGCAGGCTGATCCAGGTAGAGGTAGTTTATCGCCAGCCTTCCGCGCCAGCGGGTGGACAGGAACCAGGGCTCTTCGTAGGAGAGCTCGGGCTTGATTCTCTCGCCGTGGTTACTTCCGAAATACCTTGTGTACTCAATGCCTAGTGATAGTATCTGATTGTTTCCCATTATGTTGGGGTGCGTCCATATGACACTTCCGAACATTGCAGAAGGTGAGAGATATCCTGCGGCGATGTCGAGAGAGCGATACCTGCTTTCGGTGACCTTCACATCGAGATCGATCGTGTCCCTGCCCTGCTCCAGACCTTCGTAGGAAAACCTGACATCGTAGAAGAGACCCAGAGAGTAAATGTTAGTGATCGACTGTCTGAGAATGTTCATGTTCAGCGAATCACCGGGCTGCAGACCGATCTCTCTGAGAACGACTTTCTTCCTTACCCGGTCAAGCCCTGTGACGGTTATCCTGCCCAGGAAGTGCTGTCTACCCTCATCGACTATGCAATCGATCCCCCTTGTCGACGGAATGCTGTCGGGGCCGGGGCTATCGAAGGACAGCAGTGACAATCCAACGCTGGCAAGCGAGTATCCCCTTTCACCGTACAGCTTCCTGACAGCATTTTTAAATACGAGGGTATCGGACGGAGTGAGCACTTCACCCGGGAGGGCAGGGTAGAGATCTGCAAGCTGAGATGCCGGGAAAAGGGTAACGCCCCGGAATACGAGTGCCCCGCGAAGGCTCTGCCGCGAAGCTTCGACTTCAACCGTTACAACTGCCGTGTCGGCATCCCAGGACGGCCACTCGATGAATACGGTGGCTTCCAGATATCCCATGCCGTTCAGGTTTGACTGCACGATTTTGAGGACCTGTCCACGTGATATCGTTAACAGTGATGCACCTTCTTTGAGCCCGGTTCCTCTGAGAATATCCCCTGTCGAGCATGGCAGATTGCCTGTCACAGCCACCGAGTCTATACTAGACTCCGTAAGCTCACTCGCCTCGGCAAGGCACGCCAGCAGCAGAAGCGGCAGGATGCCGAGAATCCGGACGAGTACTGGGCAGGGTTCACTCCTGATCATCATAAACGGAACCATAACCAGCCAGAGGAAGAAGAGGTATAGCCTGCAGGCATGAGTAGAGGAAAACGTTTGAAATGACTGCCCGGCCTGTGATACTCCTTATCGGTGGAACGGACCCTAGCGGCGGTGCAGGTCTTGCCGCCGATGTGAAAACTGTTTCCGCTCTTGGTGCGCACGGCTCGATTGCGGTTACGGCCATCACGGTCCAGTCCACGAGAAAACTCTATAACTGGTACCCGGTCAAGAGTGTACAGGTCAAAGAACAGATGAGAGCAGTCCATGATGACGGACCTGTGCATGCCATAAAAACGGGCATGACAGGTGAGCCGGAAACGATCAGAGTGATCTCGGAAGTTCTCGCCGACATGTTCGCAGGCATCCCTCTGATAGTGGATCCTCTGCTCTGCTCGGGAACGGGCGCAAGCCTGGGCTCGCAGGGGGTAGCGGTTGCCCTCAGGAAGTACCTGATACCAGCCTGCACTCTCTGCACTCCCAACCTGCATGAAGCATCCGTTCTTGCGGGTTTCGAAGTGATCGACAGACATGGGATGGAAAAAGCCGGAGATGTCATAAGACGGATGGGAGCAGATTCCGTTCTGGTCAAGGGAGGACATCTCGAGGGAACTCCCGCAGATGTTCTCGTCACCCATGCAGGCCCGGTATGGTATCAGGGAGAAAGAATTGCAGCAGAGGATGTCCATGGCACTGGCTGTACGCTGGCTTCAGGCATAGCTGCGCTTCTCGGCGCCGGATACCCCCTGGAAAGTGCGGTTCCCTCTGCGCTTGCCTACCTGAGACAGGGAATCCGTGGCTGCTTTCGGAGAAAAACGGGCACTCAGATCGGGCATTTCCCGCCGATGGGAATCCCGCCCTGTAAGAATGACGATACGTCCTTTTACCTCGCACCTCGTTTCTGCAGCAGATGCGGCAGCGAGTTGTCTGCAACGGAACCCGAAACACTGCACCTGATGTGCCTTTCATGCGGTACGGTTCACTACAGGAATCCTCTGCCGGGTGTCACGGTCCTCCTTCACGATGGAGAGAGAGTTCTGCTGGTCAGGAGAGCAAGGCCTCCCTCCGAGGGTGAGCTGTGCCTGCCCGGGGGTTTTCTCGAGACGGGTGAGACCTTCGAGGAATGCGGGAAACGGGAGCTTCTGGAGGAGACCGGTATGACGGTTAAGGATTTCAGGCTTTTCGGAATCGAGACGGACATCACCGCCTACGGAGGTATCATGCTGGCGGTGATGGAAGTAAGTTCCTGGAAAGGGCTGCCTGTTCCGGGAGACGATGCTTCGGAAGTGCTCTGGGTTGATCTTGGATCGGTACCTGATCTGGCGTTCAGAGCCCATGACAGAGTAGTTGAAAGATTAAGGAAAAGACTCTCGAAGACATGATGGGGAGGATACTATGTCAATGGTAAAATGTGCATGGTGTGACGGAACAGGCGTCGATGGTCCGGGGGGGTCACCATGCGATATCTGCGGAGGAGACGGGCATATCAATGCACCCGATCCCGCAACCACGTGCGGAAGATGCAGTGGCTCGGGCAGGATAAGGAATGAAGTAACTGAAGAAGTCTCTAAATGCTCGGGATGCAGAGGTTCCGGCTGGGCCAGCTGACCCGGCTGCTCAGAACGAAGCCTTGATTTCTCCCCAGGTTGTTCTCTCGAGCGTAGTGCCGAGAAGCCAGACCATGATCATCTCCGCAATCTCCTGGACCTCGGAGGGAGAGCAGGTCTCGAACTCGTAGGAAGAGAACATGGTTCCCATCGTCTCGCTGAACGAGGCGAAACTGTAGTTGTCGTCTTCGAGACAGCCGTTCGACGAAACCTCATCGGGCCAGAACGTGCCAATAATTGTAGTGAAATTCGCCATGAGTGTAGTGCCCGACCATCCATTGAGGAACGTTCCCGATGTTCCCCACGCTGGAACGGGGGATGACGTACTGAACACATCGTTCGTTATCGAACCCGATTCAAACCATGCATCGATCCACCATTCGGGTACGCCGCTGTATCTGATATCCTGTCCGATAAGGATCACGTACCCTCCCTGCGAGATGTAATCACCGAGCACCGCTCTCGAGCCTGAATTGAGTGCAGGCTCGGTCTGATAGAAGTCGAAAGTCAATACGAAGACTACCGGATAGCTGCTCAGAGTTGCCAGGGACGGCAGGCTCTGTCCAGATCTTCCATCGAAAGTGGGATACCATTCCCAGGAGTATCCGAGAACGGTGAGGGCCGAACCCAGCCCGCCATTCCAGTGGTAGGGTGAGCCACCGGGAGAGATGGCTGAGGAGACGACTGTCTCCATGGCCCAAGTCGATGACCCGTCCTCCCAGTTCGGATTCCAGTACAGATCCCCGTACGAGAAGAAGTTCTCGGGATCCCATCTATCGTAAGCTGCGAAAATGAACAGTGCATCAGTTCCCAGGACAATGCTGCTTAACAGTGCGAGGACTATTGGAATGAGTAACCCGCGTGACATACTGCTTCCCTTCATCGATAACCCGATTCTTGAATACAGCTTATGTCATTCCTCGTCAACGCATACATGAGTGTTACAAAGTGAGGTCAGCAAACCATTCTGCAGGGTTCCCTTTCGCAGGCGGTCGGGATCTAAGTGACCACGGACTCCTTCACTCGGACAACTCGGCGATTCCCCGGAGTTCACTTATGAAGTACTCGCGATTGTCCTTGTCCTCGATCAGCTCGCCTGCTCTCTCTCCCAGTCTGATGTATTCGCTGCTCTTTGCAGCATCTCCCGCCACCGCGTATGCCCTCGCCAGCGCTTCGTACGCAAACGCAATATCGAAGTCGCCAATCCCGCTCTCGGTACAAATAGCATAACAGCGCCGGGCATGATGAATGGCAGCCTCAGAGCGATTCAATACCGAATACACCCGAGAGATCTGCCATTCCCCGCGTTCGAACTCGAGCGATGTGCCGATTTCACCCCAATGAAAACGCGAAGCATGGACCGCATGGAGCATCCTGTCGTTCTCGTCAGCGGTTCGTTCTTCCTTGTCCAGCAGCTCCCATACAAGATTGAACAGGTTGATGGCAGATTTCCTGTGCCATTCCCTCGCTGCGGCATCATCCTCTTTGTTCATAGTGCCCCTCTCTTCCACGCTGCAGTCACATATCCAACTCTCAGCCGGGAGTTCATACCGATCGTTGCATTGGTTCTATAAGCACAGGACTTCCTGTAAGGTAGCTATTGTTCTGATGCGACTTCTGTCTACACCATCGATCGTCTGCGCTCCATTCCCTGAACCATTATTGAAATCCAGACTGTTTTCGTTCGCATCTTTGTCCCGTCTGTAAATCAATACCGGCATCATCCCTGCCGCAGTTGCAGCCTCGATGTTTCCTATCTCCTGCCCTTCATGTATTTCCCGAGATCCCTGTAGTAGTTCTCGTGAGGACCGATCATGACAAGTTCGAGAGTATCGGCATCTTTGAACCGATAGGACAGGAGGTACTGAACGGTGTGGATCTTGAATTTATGCACATATACTCCGCACAGCTCACCACGCTTTTCTTGGCCGATAGAAGGATTGCCGAGAATTGCACGAACCTGTTGATCGAGGAGCTTTTTTTCCTGTTTCCGAAATTGGCGGGCTTTCTTCGCAAACGATCGGGATTGGATGACCCTCATCGCTGATCACCCAAACCGATACTCAGAACTCTCACCCCGATTCAGTTCCTCGAGTCCAATCAGTATCTCCTTGATCAGGCTGTAGGTCAGATTCGGGTTTTCCTCCGCACACTTTCCTATCTTTGCCCAATGCTCGATCTGACCGGTCACAGATCGGTTATCAACGGAACTCATCAGCCTGGCCTCACGAACGAGTCTTTCCGAAATACGGACTGCCGTAGCCATTGTATCACCTCAACCTTCTGCGTTGCATATATACACCATTTCGTTGCATTATGCAACACTTTTGCGAACAGGCTGAAACACATTTCTTGAAGTGAATGTCCTGGTGGCTACTGCTCGTGTGAAATCGCTCCGACCGGACATCCGTCCTCCGCACTCAAAGCACCTGCCTGAGTTTCATTCGGAACCGGGTCCAGCTTCACGGAAGATTTATCATCAACCAATTCGAACACTTCAGGACAGGTAGCTTCACATGCTCCGCATCCGATACACAGATCCTGGTTTACCGTGAATTTCATACTTCCTCCAACTCAGTTCCCAACGTGTGGTATCTGCATTTACTCAACAAGATATTGTCATGTGAGTTCGGTCAGGGTTCTCTCGATCGCTTCCCTGTCGTGCATTCCGTAGGTGGTCACATCCCTGTTCCTCGAAAGGAGACCCTGCAGGACCTTGCCCGGTCCGACCTCGACGAACGTATCGAAGCCGTCGTCGATCAGCCGTTTCATCGAATCTGCCCAGAGTACGGGTGAAGTCACCTGTCTGGCCAGGAGCTCTCTGCTCTCGTCGCCGCTTCTGATGAAATCGGCTGTGACATTTGCGACTACAGGTATTTCAGGATCGAAGAACTCTGCATCGCGGAGGGCGAGTTCGAGACCTGCCGCAGCCTTTTCCATTAGAGGTGAATGCCATGCACCGGAGACTTTCAGCGGAATTATGCGCCTGGCTCCGGCCTTGCTGCTCAGTTCTCCCGCCTTCTCGAGGGCATCCGTTGCTCCCGATATCACCACCTGACCCGGGGAGTTGATGTTGGCAATTCCAACAGGGCCCAGGTCCGAAGCCTGTTCGATCACCTTCATTGCAGCATCCATGTCGATTCCCAGAAGGGCAAGCATTCCACCGGGGAACCTGTCGGCGCAATCCTGCATCAGCTCTCCCCGGATCCGTGTCAGAGCCACCGCTACTTCAGGTGTCAGCACACCTGCCGCGACAAGCGCCGAGTACTCTCCGAGGCTGTGCCCTGCAGCTGCCTCCGGGCTGATCCCGGCGGATTGCAGGACTCTGAGGGAAGCAAGGCTGATCATCGTGATACCCGGCTGAACGTTGTCGGTTCTGGTGAGAAGCTCGGAAGGACCCTCCGATATGATCTTCGAGAGACCAGGGGTCGAGCAGAGTTCATCAGTTCTGTCCAGGAACTCCCTCGCTTCGGGGAATGAAGTGAGTACGCTGTCCATCCCGATGCTCTGGGATGCCTGTCCGGGAAAGAGAAATGCTAGTCTACCCATGTTGTACGCTCCTTATCGGTTTTCTATCATGGCCATGAGCCGATCGGGTCTGTCCCATCCGGGATCTGCCGCAAGTGCTTCATTCAGAAGCGGCAGGGCTTCTTCTCCCCGGCCTTCGTTCCAGAGTTCTTCCGCTGCAGTCGTCAGTGCGACCGACAGCCACCTTCGTCCCATCGCGGTATCGGCAGCACTTCTGAACAGCTCGACAGCATCCGGTAATCGGCCATCCCAGTAGGCCATCTGTCCGAGATAGAGATCGTGGATTTCTGTGGTGCCAGAGAGTGACAGCAGCATCGCTACACCTCCCTGAATTGTTGCCTGGGGATCTGCGGGAAGGCGCCTGGCCATGAACTGGCAATACGATCTGTCATCACTGTTCGAATCAACAGGCTGCTGTGCCAGCAGGCCGAGATCGGCCGTTCCGGCAACCGGCTCAATGAAGCAAGGTGTTTCTTCGGAGAAACCAACCGATTCCAGCTGTCCGGCAGCCGCCGGCGCATCGAAGATATCGGCTATGGAGAGGTTCAGGGTGTCCGCCGAACCGATCAGGATAGCGTGCCTGCCGCCGGCAAGATGCACTCTTGATTCGGGAAAGATCCTTGCCCACGTGGCCAGTATCCGTACCAGTTCCCTCGTGGGAAGCTGATGCAGCGGGACCCACTGAGCTGCCACCCCCCCGGGTTCGAGCCTGTCGAGAACGGTCTCGTAGAATTCGCGCGTGTAGAGTACCCAGCTGTCGGCAGATGCCGGATGCGTGGCGTCGCATACTATCAGATCGAAGCGTCTGTCGGTCCCCAGAAGGTAGTTTCGTCCATCGTCGCCTATCAGGGTGAACCTGGGATCGAGATCGGGTCGAAGGTTTTCGTTCTCGAAGATCGATGCGGCTTCCACGACTGCCGGGCACAGTTCGACGCACACCAGTTCATCGATGGGATGGGTAAGCAATGCCCCGGAAGTGATGCCGCCACCCATCGCGACAACCATTACCTCACCCGCTCGAGGGTTGTACCCCCAGGGGAGGTGTCCCAGCAGGTAGAAGGCTTCCAGTGAGGCCTGATCGACGGGAACCTCCTCGACCCCGTTTATGCGAAGGCTTCTGTATCCGTCCCATTCCCTCCCGAAGACGGACAGTGTGGCATTCCTGTCCTCCCGGAAGAAGAGGAGCTCGGTTCCGGGAGGCGGCACCGAGCCGGGGGGAGATGCCGTCAGTGTCAGAAAGAGGACAAGGGCGAGAGCTACGGGAACCGCGATTACAGCCCTGAAACTCTTCTCTCTGATCAGGACCATCAGCCCGAGAAGAATGCTGCCTGCCGCAAGAATGGCTCCCGAAACGGTCACTCCGACAACCCTGAAGAGCAGCTGTGAAGCGAGAACGGGACCCAGAGCCGCCCCCATGCAGTTGAAGAGAGAAAGGGTTCCGACGTCCTCACCCAGCCGTGAATTCCTTGCAGTCGATCTCACAATGAGGGGAAATGTCGCACCCATACAGGCAGTTGATGGAAGCATGTACACCATGGCCACGACAAAACTTGCTGCAGTTCTCGATTCCCAGGAGCTTCCCCCCAGGATCGAAACGAGCCTGCCGAAATGCCTGATCACCGTGAGGGGCAGGATGGCGGCGACGGCAAGACAGATTTCAGCGTAACCGAATGCAACCCGCGGCCTGGAAACAGATCGTGCAATGCGTTGACCGATGAGACTGCCGATTCCTATACCTGCCAGCACCATGATCCCCATGAGAGCAAACGCATAGGTGCTGTTCCCCAGTGCATAGGACAGCTGCCTTGTCCAGACCATCTCGTATCCGAGAGAAAACATTCCACTGAGAAAGTAGATTGCGAGGAAGAATGCGGGAATGCCGGTTTTCGCCGATTCCGCACGGTTGGAAGCAGGAACGGGAACTCCGGGCTTCGACGGGATCAGCATTACAGTGGCGCCGGTTACCAGAAAGGCCGCGATCAGTGTGAACGTGCTTCCCAGGAGCTCCAGCAGCACGAATCCCGCAAGGAACCCCCCGACGGCAGATCCGAGGGCGTTGATGCCGTAAAGCTTCGATATTTCGAGGTCTCCTCCCCTGCCCTCGACCATCCTGCCGAGTACCGGGATGAACCCCCCGGCGAAGAATGCTGCCGGAAATACAAGAACCAGGCTTATCACCAGTCGGACCGGCCCGATGGGAAGGAAAGAACTGTAGAGAACAGGATACAGAGAAGCGGCTATCCCGGTTGCCGCAAGCGGCACAAGGCTGAAACCAGCAGCCGCAACCGTAATGAGCCTGAGAATGTTCTGCGGCTCCGGAGAGAGTTCGGCTCTACGACCCCAGAATCTTCCACCCGCCCCGAGCCCCAGCATGACGGCCGCGAGAACGGAGGCTGCGGCATCGACGCTGCCGCCTACGAGAAGGAGCAGCTGTCTGTTCCAGACGATCTGGGACAGGAGCATTCCGATCCCGACAAGCAGGGCAAATGTCCTGAACCTGTGCTCAACCGACGGCATACTCATCCTTCTCCCGGATGTGGATTCGAGGGATTGCATCGGTAAGGCTCAGTAGAAAGTACCGGCTTGTGATTCGGAATTTCGGGAAATATTCCACCTAAGCCTCTTGTTATGGTGTTTTTTATCTCAACAGACACAGACCAGTGGTTTCGGAAATACTGCTGGATTGAATCCTGCACAGATACAGCCCTGCTGAAACGGATTCTCCATACTGGTTTCTTCCGTCCCATGCATAAGAGTACTGTCCGGCTCCCAGCACGGTCTCTGCCAGGGAACAGACTTTCCTGCCGGCAAGATCGTACACGCCTATTGAAGTATGTCCCGGCTCGGAAAGCTCGAATGAAATGGATATGGAGGACGAGAATGGATTGGGCGCAGCCGTCAGACCCAGAGGGTTATCACTCGAACCCGGGTTGATCCCCTGCGGCTGCGTACCCATGGCATAGATGAAGCTGTTGGGATAGCTGTGGTCTACGATCACGAAATCGTAGTAACCATCACCGTCGAGATCGCCTACGGCCGGCGATGAAGGAAGCATGGTGTCGAAGTAGACAATCCATTCCTCTGAACCGGTTTCTGCATCGAAGACCTGTAAGAAGCCGTACGGATACGATGAGGTCTGGATGATTTCGGGAATCCCATCACCATCGATATCTGCAACTGCGGGTGTGGCAAAAGGCAGGTAGTATATGTTATTAGTCCAGATACTATCGCCCGTGCATGTAAAAGCACGAAGCTCATTTGTGAAATACAGGCTCACTACGATCTCCAGGGTATCGTTCCCGTCGATATCGACCAGACATGGCGATGCGATGATATTGCATCCAGGAAACTCGAGAGACCATTGGATTGAACCGTCAAGTGCATTCATGACGACCAGATCATTATCTCCGTAGCAGCTGACTATCTCGGGATAGCCATCCAGATCCAGGTCTCCGAAAGCAGGAGCTGGAGTGTACCAGTATGGGGGTCCGCCAGGGATGGGTGTGCTCCATATCAGACTGCCGTCAGCTCCATCGAGCAGGCAGAATGCGGGGACAGGATCTGCAGTGAAAACCATGACTTCCGCCGATCCATCGAGATCGGTGTCTTCGGCCACTACAGAACCGTAGTCTGCTATACCATAGCCCTCCGCGGTCCATAACTCCGTTCCCGTCTCACCATCGAGAGCAATTGTTTTCGAGTCAGTGCTGACTATGACCTCGGGGCTGCCGTCACCATCGAGATCGGCAGCACATGGGGAGATACCCGAAAAAGCAACCACCTGTTCTGACCAGACAAGCTCTCCCGATTCACCCTGCAGCATATGAACTGTGTAGTCTTCCCAGAATACGATTTCAGGTTTCTGGTCGTCATCGAGGTCGCAGATAATCGGTGAACTGCAAGCCGGCATATCTCCGTTGAGAGGATAACTCCAGAGGATGCTTCCATCTTCACCGTTGAGCGCGTAAAGGACGTTTTCGTCATAAACTGCTATGACAACTTCGAGCAGACCGTCATCATCCAGATCTGCCAGCGCCGGAGAAGAATTGGTGTAGTGTTCAAGAGGAAAAGTCCAGATCTCACTGAATGTTCCACTTCTCCCCTGGGCACCGGGAACGACTCCCGTATTCATGGAATTGCCATGGAATCTGGGCCACTGAGCAAATGCCGAAGAACATAGGCACAGAATAACTATAAGTATGCTGCCGCATGTCAGCTTTGATGATGCAAGTGTATCCGATTTCATTCAATTCCTCCTCTTGTCGCACCGGGAATCATCGTCAGCATAACACACGGTTATCTGCGGAACAATACTAGAATGGTTTTCTCTACAGGAATGGAAGACCGTTGCCGGGACGGTCGGTCCGAAATCAGTAGCTCAGCGCCTGAACGGGGTCGAGCCTTGCTGCTCTGAGCGCAGGGAATACACCGGCCGTCACACCGACGAACAGGCTGACCGTAACCGCCGTGATAACGCTCCACGGCTCCAGGACAGCCGGCAGTGGTGTTACGGACGAGATCGCGGCTGCAAGCCCGGCTCCCGAGGCAATACCAAGCACTCCTCCGAACAGGGACAGGATTATCGATTCGGTGAGGAACTGCATGAGAATCTCTCCGTTCCTGGCACCCATTGCTTTCCTGATCCCTATTTCCCGCGTTCTCTCCGTGACGCTGACGAGCATGATGTTCGCTATGCCGACGGAACCTACGAGGAGCGCAATCCCCGATATCACGACCATCGCGGCAAAGATTCCCCCGGTGAGCGTGGAATAGGTCTCCATCAGCTTGTCTGCGGTTACCAGCTCGAAGTCGTTCTCATCTTCCAGCCGCAGGCCCCTGAGCATTCGCATGCGGGTTTCGACCATGCTGTAGACTTCTTCCGGATCACGACCTTCCATCCCGACCACGACCAGCTCGAGCCTGCTGTCGAGATCCGTCCATTTATGGAATACAGTGATGGGAACTACTATGAACTCGTCCTGGGATTCACCCATGATCTCTCCACGACCGGCTGCTATTCCCACGACCGTCAGCCGTATTCCCTCGAGGTTGATCTTCCTGCCGAGAGGATCGCGGAGCCCGAATATCTGCGTGGCTATATCGGCTCCCAGGACACAGACATTCCTTGCGGAAGTAACCTCGAACTCGGTGAAGAACCGACCCGATTCGATCTCCCTGTGCATTACTGCGGGCCACCTGCTGCCGCTTCCGTAGAGCGATGATGCGATTCTCCGGCCGTCTCCGGCATCGACCCTTACCCACCACTCGGCCACGGCCATTGCCATATCGACCCCGGGCAGGTCCTCGAGGAGATCTGCGTCACTGATCCTGAAGTCGGGCCTGTTTCGGTAATGCCTTGTACTCCCCGTCATGACCGCAGGAATCTTGGAGATGTAAATCGTGTTCGCACCAAGATCACCGAGGGCTGAAGTCACCTGGGAGTTGAGGCCGGAGATGAGGCTGACAACACCTGTAACGGTCATGACTCCTATTACGATTCCAGACATCGTCAGGAAGCTGCGCAACCTGTTCGCACGGAGAGAAGAAAGAGCAGTCACCAGGTTTTCCCCAGCTCCGCGGAATCCCATGCCGTGGGAGCTACTCATACCGGAGAGCCTCCACAGGATCCATTCGTGCTGCTTTCCAGGCGGGGAAGATCCCGAATACAAGCCCGGTACCGGTGGAAAAGGAGAGTGCAAGCAGAACAGACGATGGGCTGACGGCAGCCGGTATGGGCGTAAGAGCATCCGCAGCAGCGACGAGCAAAGTGCCGACGGCAAGGCCGGCTACTCCTCCGAGAAGGCTTATCACGATTGCTTCGGCAACGAACTGGCCTGTTATATCGATCTTCCTAGCTCCGAGTGCCCGGCGGGTACCTATCTCTTTCGTCCTTTCGGTAACACTCACGAGCATGATGTTCATTATCCCGATCCCGCCGACCAGCAGAGAAATGGCGGCAATCCCGATGGTCACGATTGCGACCGCCCCGGTAATCTGCTCCAGGGAGTCGATTATTCCCTGCTGTGTAGTGAAATGGAAGTTATCGTCCTGCCCGAAGCGCAAACCCCTGATCAGGCGCAGAGCCGCCCTCGCCTCCTCCTGGCATTCCTCCATGGAAACGCCTTCTCCCACCATGACTCCTATCGCCACCGAACGGGCACGTTCCGGATAGAGCTCTCCGAACGTGCTGAAGGGAATGGCGACGTAGTTGTCGAGCCCTATCCCGAAGATGCTTCCGAGGGGTTTGTTCACACCGATTACCCTGAACCGCACGCCACCGATTTTCACGTCTCTGGACACCATCCGACCAGGGCTCTGGAAGTTCTCGGCAAGCTCGTGTCCGAGCACGCATACCCTTGCCCTGCCCCTGTCCTCGGACCATGTGAAGTAGCGCCCGAAGTCGACGGAGAGGTTCGCAACGTTAATCTCGGAAGGTGAGAATCCCCTTACCCTTACGTTTTCTGCGGTTACTCCGAACCAGGAAACCGTGGAGATATCCGAGCTTCTCCACGATACGGCTTCTGCAGTGGTCATCATTTCTGCGAGAAGCTCACCCTCGTCTGAGGTGAGTGGAGGCCAGCTCCTCGATTCGAGCCAGTCCTCCAGGCTGGTGAATCCTCCTGACCATCTCGTCACTTCGAATACGTTCGCGCCCAGAACGGTGTCGAATTGTGAGTTGACGTAGTTCTCGAGCCCGGTAACGAGCCCGACCAGAGAGACTACCGAAGTGACTCCGATGAGAACCCCGAGAGAAGCGAGAGCGCTTCGCAGCCGATTCGAGCCCAGGGATGTAAACGCTGACCGAACAGTCTCGGAAAGGTTCATGCTTCCCGCCGGGAATCCTGATCGATGAGGCCATCACGAATCCTGACCAGTCTGTGGCAGATGCTGCCGACATCGGGGTCATGAGAGACCATGAGGATCGTGTTTCCCTCGGCATGCAGCATCTGGAAGAGCTCCAGAATCCTGCCGCCTGTCCCGCTGTCCAGGTTGCCTGTGGGCTCATCCGCGAGAAGGAGAGCGGGAGAGGTTACGAGAGCTCTTGCAATGGCTACCCTCTGCCTCTCTCCGCCGGAAAGCTGAGCAGGTCTGTGGGAGTATCTGTCGGAGAGCCCGACCTTCTCGATGACTTCGAGGGCTCTCTCTCGTCTCTCTTTCCTGGGAATTCTCGCGTAGATGAGAGGGAGTTCTATGTTATGGAGCGCCGTTGCTCTGGGAAGGAGGTTGAACGTCTGGAATACGAAGCCGATGAACCGGTTACGTACGGCAGCAAGCTCGTTGTCATCCATGCTATCCACTCTTCTCGACATCAGCCTGTAGACACCGGAAGTGGGTCTGTCCAGGCAACCCAGAATGTTGAGAAGAGTGCTTTTACCCGAACCTGAAGATCCAATGATGCAGGTCATCTCACCACGGCGGAGAGAAAAATCTATGCCGCGGAGTGCTTCGACATTGATCTCTCCCATTCTGTAGACCTTGCGGATTCCCCTGGCATCGACGATCAGCCCTGAATCGTTGTCTTCCCTGCCGGCAGGCTCAGTCATCCTCCAGAACCACCCTGTCGCCAGTCTCGAGGTCGCGAAGTGCTTCCAGCGGTCCGGATACGAGAGTGTCGCCCCTGTCGACTCCCGTTATCTCGATATCCATCATACCCATGATCCCGGTTTCCACCGGAACCTCCTCGACCTCTTCCCCGCTCAACCTGAGCACTACTTCGATGTCCATGGTCGAATCGGCAGGATCCGGCCTTGGTACGACGCACTGTACCGGCACGTGCAGGCAGTCCTCTCTCCGATCGGTGATTATTTCCACCGAGGCCGACATGCCTGATCTCAGCCTCGTGTCGGACCCGTACAGCTCTATCAGAACCTCGTACTCGGGAACACCGGAGCCTGAGGAGAAACCGGGAATGGCGGCAAGACCAACGGATATCACGCTGCCTGAAAACGTCGTGTCCGGTACCGCATCCAGTTCAATTCCGGCAGACATTCCCCTTCTCACGTTAACGACTTCGCTTTCGACCATGCGAACCCTGACCAGCAGACCTGAAAGATCCTCGACGGTGAGCAGGACCGTACCGGGGTTGTTCATGGTTCCGACAACGGCCATCTCGCCCTCTTCGACGTACACGGCTGTCACGATCCCTCGCAGAGGTGAATCGTACACGGTTCTCTCTAGAGCATCCGCAGCCATGTCCACTGCTGCCCTTGCCCTGAGAACACCAGCCCATGCAGTCTGGGCAGCCTCCACCGAAGTTCTGAATTCCTCCTCGCTGACGAGCCCGGCATCCCACATTTCCTGGTTGCGATCCCTGATCCTGTCCGCTGAACTCCAGGCAACGGATGCAGCCATTGCTACTGCTCCAGCATCCTCCAGGCCGGCAAGAGCCTGCTTCTGCTCCAGACCGAGAAGAAGATCTCCCCGGGCAACCGTATCGCCTTCGCTCACCGCAATCGTGTCGATGAGACCCATGGCCGAAGCGCTTATTTCCACTCTGGACACACCCTCGAGATTCCCGCTTCCCGTAGCTCTTTCCTCCAATGAGCCTGAGCCCACGGTTTCGAATTGCACCTCGAGAACGTCGGATCCTCGCCCCCCCCGAGCACACATGAGCACCATGATGACCAGAAGAACCAGGACGATCAGAGTTATCTTCCAGCCCTTCCTGATCGCCACCTTTATTCCCCCAGCCTTGGAGCGCGGCCCAGCATTACCAGTAGCCCCGCCTCATCCTCGAGGCAGCTGATCCTGGCCGAAACCAGAGTGGCTTCTGCATCTGCAATTGCTTCCTGGGCATCGAGAAGGTCCAGAAGACTCAATCCTCCGAGATCGTAGGACATCTGGGACAGTTCGAGCTGCTCCAGGGCGTAAGCGAATGAGAGTTCGGCAAGTTCGTAGTTCCTGATGGAAATGAGGAGGGATTCATGTGAATTCGCTACTCGAGCATTCAGGCTGTTCTCCAGCGACTGATGACCGGCGTTTGATCTGAGCCAGGCTGCCCGGGAGCTCTTGATTCTGCTCTCGCGGTACCAGCCGTCGAAGATATTCCATGTCAGGTTGACGGAAACATTCCAGCCGTCCTCATCGGGAATGTCCCCGAGGTCAAATCTCGAGCCGTTCCAGCTCCAGGATCCGCTTGCGGAGAGGGAAGGCCAGTAGAGTCTCCTATCTGCCTCGCTGCCGAGTCTTGCCTCCTCGAGTCTCTCCAGAGATGCCCTCAGAGACGGATTGTTTGAAACATCTCTATCGTACTGCAGAGCGGTCTCTTCTGTAACGGGTGCGAGGACGGCAAGTGAATTGACCGTGTACACTGTGTCTCCGGCCTGGATGCCTGCGGCTTCGTACAGAACGGAATATGCTGTATAGATCCCCTGCTCCATCTGTGAAAGCGTAAGTCTGTCGCGGCTTTCCTGAACCCGGGACTGGATGAGCTCCAGGGTTGTCTTGGCTCCGAGGTCGTACAGGGCCTGAATCTTTTCGAGATGTCTCATACTCCTGTCGAGGGAATGCCGGGCAGCGTCTCGCAGTCCCACAGCTTC
>CBDUZS010000018.1:0-42790 GCA_965371785.1 uncultured bacterium | reverse complement strand
ATTGAATGAAGAACTGGATAAGCTTCATACTCGAATGGACATGATGTATGAAGACAGGCTTGATTGTAAGATCACATCTGACTTCTTCGAGCACAAAGCCGGTGAACTGATGAAGAAGATGGATGAAATATCAGCATCCATCTCGGAGATCGAAGCCGAAGACACCGATTCATTGAATGCAGGAGTCGATATTCTAGAACTCGCACAGACCGCTTTACATACCTACTCTGAATACGAACCTTCCGAGCGAAGGAAGCTTCTTAGAATTTTGCTTTCGAACTGCTCCTGGAGTAACGGATCACTACAGGCAGACTTCCGGCAACCGTTTGATATGCTTGCCGATACGAATACTATCTGGAAAGAGAAGAAAGCATCAGGCGGTGAAGATATCAGCATTTCTGAAGTCTGGTACCCCTGACGGGATTAGAACTTCTCGATGATGAATGGCATTATTCCTTGTAATACATGTTGTAACAGATGTTCACTGTGATTGCTGCATCAGTCCCTGCTGAGAGGGTGCTTCCTTGTCAGGGCGAGCCAGAGGATGGAGAAGAGCCAGGAGATTCGCTTCCAGCCGGTCAGGTGAATCAGATTGAGAAGTGTCGGTACTTTACTTCGTGCGTTGAGCTTTTCGATTATGCCGTCCCTGCCTCTGTCGTCAGATTCCAGCACACTCGTTACCTCTTCTGGAATAGGTGCATCCAGGTAAGCCGCTGCGGTGGAGAGGAGGGATGCGAGTGGTTTTCCAAGGCAGGTTCCCCAGGCGTTTTCGGTAAAAACTCTCCAGCTGCCCGCTTCAGTCACTTTTGCGCTGAGCAGGCAGATATCCACCCACCATGCAGGTCTGAGGGTTGTGTTCGTCAGCATGTGAAGCAGGCACATCAGGAGTGCGTTATGCCACGCAAATCCCAAGAGACCCGGTTCGAAGAGTCTTCCTTCGCTGTACAGATCGGGGGGCAACCTTCCCGGAAATGTTGCGGGAAAGTAGAAGACGTGCGTGTGTATTTCGGCGCCACTGCCCATTCTGTGCATCTTGAGCTCTGAAACGATGCCCGAGCTGAAAATTCCGCTTCCGGGGGTTCTCACCTCCCAGCCCTCCGCCCTGAAGGCGCTGATCACATGCTGGAGTTGTGATTCCTCCACCATGAAGTCTGCATCGCACATCTGTCTTCCCCCGGGGAAGGGGTAGACGCTCCGGGCCAGATCGAATCCCTTGAAAGCCCAGATCCTGCAGCCCTCGGCCGCGAGCCTTTCCAGGGCTGGATTGATGATCTGTTCCCGCCTGAACCAGGATGCTGTTGACTTGAGGTACAGCTCCCTGTTCCCCGTCTCACTGGAAAGAAGAGGGGAGAGGTCATGGGTAGTGCCCGGATCGGGTCCATCGTACCCGCCGGAGATACATCCGTTCATGAGCCACCTGCACGTGTGAACGGTTATCCTGTCTGGCTGGATTGAGTTCTTCTTCATGATCGGTATCAATGATACTTGCCGGTATTGTGCGGGGCCACCCTCGTTCTGGCCGCCTTCGAACCCCCGCCTTAGATTCAACACATGGCAAGTGATAAACCCGGTCGGCTGATTCTGCTGTCTAGAGCATTCTCCATCGTGTGGAGAAGCAGCCCTTCTCTTGCAGTCTGGAACCTGATCCTCGTTGTTCTGCTGGGCTTGCTTCCGCTCATACCCCTCTACCTGATGAAGCTGGTCGTCGATTCCGTCGAAAGCGCTGTCTCAGGTGGCTCGGCTGTTTCCTTCGGTCATATCGGTCTGCTGGTCGGTCTGATGGGAGTGGTTGCGCTGCTGACCGCTGTGATAAGGTCCATTGCCGGGCTTGTCGGGCAGACACAGGCCAGGATTGTTACCGACAGGATGCAGGATGTGCTGCACGAGAAGTCGGTTAGCGTTGATCTGGCTTACTACGAGGACTCCAGGTTCTACGACACCCTTCACAGGGCTCAGAGTGAAGCGCCCAACAGGCCGACAAGCATAGTGAACGGTCTTATCCAGACCGTGCAGAGCCTTGTCTCCCTGATCGCGATGGCGGGACTGCTCCTCACCTTCCACTGGGCGGTAGCCCTTGTCCTCGCGGCAGCGGTGCTGCCCGGAGTACTCGTGAAGCTGAAGTTCTCCAGGATCAAATGGCTCTGGCAGAGGGAACGCACCGAGACCGAGCGCAGGTCATGGTACAAACACTGGCTTCTCACATCCGTGGACCATGCAAAGGAGCTCAGACTCTTCGGTCTGGGCGGTTTCTTCAGGGAACGCTACAGAACACTTCGGAAAGTCCTCAGGGAGGAAGCACTGGGCATAGCCAGGCGCAGAGTCGTTGCCGATGTCGCCACGCAGTCCGTTGCTACGATTCTGGTTTACGGTTCCTTCGCGTTCATCGCATGGAGGGCTTACAACGGCAGTATCACGCTGGGAGACCTCGTCATGTACTTCGCTGCCTTCCAGAAGGGGCTTGGGTACTTGAGGGGATTCCTCGGAAGCCTTGCAGGGCTCTACGAGGGAAACCTGTTCCTTTCCAACCTGTTCGAATTCCTCGACATCGAGCCCGGTGTGGTGTCTCCCGAGAGCCCCGTACCGTTCCCCTCTCCGGTTCGGAACGGGATCGTATTCGACCATGTTTCCTTCGGTTATCCATCCGGCAATCCCAGGGCGCTGGAGGATGTCTCGCTTACGGTCTCGCCCGGGGAGGTGCTTGCTCTGGTCGGTGAGAACGGCTCGGGAAAGACCACCCTCGTGAAACTGCTCTGCAGGCTCTACGACCCTCTCAGTGGTGAAGTAACCGTTGATGGAGTATCGCTTCGCGACTTCGATGTATCCGATCTCCGGAACCATATAAGCGTGGTCTTCCAGGATTACGCGAAGTACCATCTCACCGCTTCGGAGAACATCCGGCTGGGTGATATACGCCGTCCTCCGGATGATCCCGTTATTCGCGAGGCTGCGAGGGTGGCCGGTGCCGATGAACTAATCTCCAGCCTGCCCGAAGGCTACGACACCGTCCTCGGTCGATGGTTCAAGGGAGGAAAGGAGCTTTCCATCGGGGAATGGCAGAAGATCGCTCTTGCAAGGGCGTTCGTCAGGGATGCTCCGATAGTGATTCTTGATGAACCGACGAGCGCGCTGGATGCCCGATCCGAGAAGGAGGTTTTCACCCGGTTCATGGAGCTGGTTCGGGGGAGAACTTCCATCGTCGTCAGCCACAGGTTCTCGACGGTAAGAATGACCGACCGGATAGCAGTGATGCACCGGGGAAGAGTCATCGAGCATGGAACGCATGATGAACTGATGCGTCTCGGTGGCAAGTACCGGGAGATGTACTCGATACAGGCAGACGCCTACGTCTGAAGGTTTTCCCTTCTCACCACCAGATCCCAGGGCTTTCTGAGCACAAGGATGTTCTTCCCGGGGCACCACCTGCCGATTGTCTTGCTGCCGCTGACCAGGCGTACGACCGATTCGTCATCGGTTATTCTACCGAGGGACTCGATCTCCGGTCGCCAGAACAGTCTGACCACACCTGATTTACGGAGTAGCCTGTAGAGAATTCTGATGACTCTCCTGGGAAGACCCTCCCGTGAGATGAGGCTTGCCCAGAGCTTTCCCGGTCTTCCTCCGGCTACGGGAAGCCTGCGGCCATTCCGTTCAACGGCGACCACTTTTCCGAGGATGTTGCTTCGCAGCACCGTTTCGGTTGCGTCCGAACGGTTGTTATCACCCCTTACTTCGATACTCTGTTCATCAAGGGAGATTATCCTGTGAACGATATCGGAGCCGGAGTCCTGTTCGGATCTGAACACCACCACATCACCTGTTCTGAGGCTATCCGTGGCCACTCTCTCGAAGATCATGCAGTCCCCCGACCGGAAGGTCGCACTCATGCTGCTGCCCCGGTAGAACCTGAATGAGTCCTTCATTGGTCCAGGCATCCAAGGATTGCTTCGGTGTCGACCCGGTCCTCGGGAAAGCGCATCCGGTAGACTGGTGCAAAGGAGATCAGGTCACGGTAGAGATCGAAAAGGCGTGTCTGGTGAGCCTTCGGTACGTGGAATCTCTGGGTGTATTGCTCGTCCCACAGGAAAGAGAGAAGCTCCCTCGAGTCCAGCCGGGTCAGGCTGAAGGAATCAGCCTTCTCGAGCAGGAAGAACGCTCCGGGAATTGATGGACCCGGTTCGGGCGGGAAAGTAGTCCACGGAGTTCCGTGGGCGAACCATCGATCGTCGTTCCGTTTGAAAACGATCTGGTCATCGGCCAGGACCGTTCCGCCGGCGCAAAGACGAGCTGCCGTTGTCTTCCCGCCCTCGTCGGTTGCAAGGAAGACGGCAGCCCTGCCGTCCCAGTCGACACCTGAGCTGTGGATCATCAGAGCATCGAAATCGTACATGAAACATGAGAAGATGTGCGGATCTATTCTTCCCGAGGCTACGTTTTCCTCCATCCCCTGCGTGAAATAGAGAAATATCTCGTGTTTTAGAAAGTCGGTAACGGTCACGGAGTTCATCCGTATTTCCAGATTCACAAGGCTCTTGTGATCGCTGCTGTCTCGAAGCCGCTGCCTGACCTGCTCGTCGAGCAGGAGGGGGCTTTCCCATGAGGGAACTTCGAATCTGTCGATCGGGAAGGAAAAACCGCCTGTCAGTTCGGTCCTTTCTTCGATCGTCAGATGCCTCCGACTGAGTGGCTGCTCATCGACTCTGGAGATGTGCACGGAGACATCGGGCTCGATTTCATCCGTGGAGTATGCTCTGAATCTCGAACGCTCGAAGCAGTCTATCTCCGTACTGCATGCGATACTGAAATGGATTGTCCCGATGTACAGATGGTAGTGGTGCATCGGAGGATCTCGGACGGGGAATGTATCAGTTGTGGTGGATAGAACCTGCGACGCAACCACTGACAACGTTGCCGCCAGCATTGCAGTCACCCAGCTCTGGGAGAATTCCAACTGGTGAACATGTATCAGGTTGTGTCACATTATCACCGTTAAGGCAGGTCTGGGTTGTGGGCTTTTGCCCGTCCATACAGTAACCCAGAGGTGATTGCCCTGTTGCGCCCAGACCCGAAAGGAATACGGCTCTAGGTATTTCGTATACCGGTTTAAAGCTCATGATGCCTCCATACTCGTATTCTAGCGTTTTCTTGAAGCGGGGAAAAGCCCCAGCTCTTCTGCAGTGCTGCAGAAATTGTATGGTGCGCTCAACCTGCCTGTTGCATTGTAGTTCCCGGCAACGCAGGTGCCCATGCAGAATCTTCTGTGGACACATTCCGAACAGATGCCTTCGAGCCTGTCAGGAATTGTTTCCCGGAGATTGGTGAGACCCGGTGAGTTCTTCCATACCTCCTCGAGATCGTCAGTCCCTGCGTTGCCGTACACCAGTTCATCCACCGATGTTCCGATGCCGCAGAGAGCCAGGTCGCCGTTTGAGAGAAGCCCGATGATGTTGAGGATATTGCACCTTCCCAGGCTTCCCCTGAGAAAGCGGGCCGGCGTGTAGAAGGCGAACGGCACATCCAGCAGCACGCGAATGCCGGAGGAATGGATGATCTCATTCTCTATGAGATCGTTCAGCTCGAGTATCTCGGGCATGGTGAGCATGAGATCGGGATCGAACTCGCTACCCCTTCCGACATGCTGAACGTGGTTGAACTTGACCGAACCGCACCCGAGGCTCTCCGCGAGATCAATAACTTTTTTCAGCTGTGATGAGTTTTCCCTGTGCAATGTGCATATCATCTGCGGTCTGATCCCTGCGCCGACGAGGTTCCTGATTCCCTGGATTGCTCTGTCGAACGATCCTGCAACACCCCTCAGTTTTTCATGCGTAGGGGCGTCTGCTCCGTCGAGGCTGACGGACATGAACCCGAGGTTCTCACAGGAGGCGAGGAAACCGGCCAGTTCCTCATCGATCAGTGTTCCATTCGTCTCCATCGTCAGTCTCATACCCTCATCGGAGAGGAACGAGAGTATCCGTCTTATGGACGGATGCAGCAGCGGTTCGCCACCCGTTATCTTGAATGAGCTCAGCCCAAGAGGTTTTCCCTGAAAAAGCGTTTTCTCGACGAGAGCAGGATCTATGTGCAGGTCTCCCCGGTAGCTTGCATCCTGGAATTCGGGACTGATCCAGCAGTGGGAACACTTCAGGTTGCACGCACCCGTGGCATAGAGGTAGACCGTTCGCAGCTCTGGAAACTTTTGTTCGTTTTCGTTCACCGGTCATTCAGCTTTCACGATAGAGCATCCTGCAGTTGAGAAATTCCGTTTGCCTCGAGGAAGTTCCGGTAGCATGTCCTCAGACTTGGCTTGAGCAGGTTCTTCCTGATCTGCCAGGTTACACCAGGACATCCTCCGTTGCAGTATTCAACCCATTCGCATTCTCTGCACTCGGGGATATCCGACAGCGGAATCACATACCTCTCACGAACCTGCCTGATGACTGGACTGTTCTTCCATACTTCGGAGAAATCATCGGTGAGCACGTTTCCCATTACCATATCGTGAAGCATGGAGCATGGAACCATCGATCCGTCGTGCAGAATCCCCAACTTGCCGAACACCCCTCCGCAGGATGAGAGGAATCCCATTTTCCATCTTGTGGCGGGTTGGCGGTTACGCTTTGCTTCTTCCATCTCCCTGTACATTCTCAGTTTGGCAAGTGGACCTGCGTTGGCGGTCATTCGACCGGCGTACTTCTCCTGCAGTCTCTCGAGCTGCAGCCCGACTCGCAGCGTATCCACATGGTCCAGCGCTACCTCATTCTCACACGTACATCCCGCGCCAATCGGTGAAGCCTCGTTGTTTGTAAAGGATGGCAGACCGATGTCATCGAGCAGCAGTTCCGCGATGTTCCCGAGGTCGTTCATGTTGTGTCTGCTGATCGTGACCCGTACAGTGGTGGGAAACCCGTTTTTTACGAGGAGTCTGAGCCCGTTGATCGCCCTGTCGAAACTACCCGGCCGGCTGCGGTTATGTACTTCCCGGCATGAACCGTCTATGGAAACCTGTACGCTGTCGAGGCGAAGCCGCCTTTTCCCTTCGGCAAAAGCGGAAATCACACTTTCATCGACGAGTGTGCCGTTCGTGAGGATACTGTAACGCATCCTGTTCCTTACGACTGCATCGATGATCTCGAAAATATCCTGTCTTGTGAATGCTTCCCCGCCCGTGAGTGTTACACGCATGACGCTTTGTTCTCCGAGCTTCTCCATGATGCGGACCCAGTCCCCGGTGGAGAGATCGGAGAGAGCAGTCATCTCGTCGGCGTAAAAGCAGTAACGGCAAAGAAGGTTGCATTTACCTGTTATCGAGATGTCTACCGAAGACGGAGTGCTTGAACAGGCCGGGACCAGGTGGTTACTTCGATCCAAGGAAACCCCCGGCAATCATGATGGATACAAAGGAGTCGACCTCTTCCCTTATCGATTCCGGGACACTATCGTAGACGTCTTCCAGCGCATCGACGATCTCATCGATACTGGTTTCCTTTTCGCACCTGTCCCAGATGAACCTGCCGGTTCCGTTTATCACGAGCACCTCACCCGTATCGGGGTTGAAAAGAAGGCTGCCGCTCTCATCCTCTTCCCGAAGAGCTACATCCGGGTTCCTGATGTATGTCTCCACACTCATTTCGTTCCCATCCCTGTTTTCTGAACTGGTAATATTTCCCGGAACATTGACCTCTGTGCAGGCTAACAGGTAATATACACACGAAGGAGGTTTACAGTGAGGTTATCCATCGTTGCTTTTCTTCTTGCGATGTCGTTGCCTGTTCTTGCCTTCGGGCTCGAACCGTCAGCGTTCAGTCTTGTGGACAGCCCTCAGGGAAACTGGCTGAATCCCGAATTCTCCAGCTCGGTCGGTTTCAGTTTCGTTACTTCGGGAGGACGTTCCTGGGGTACGGGCACCTATATTGGATCCCTCCTGTTCGATCTCCATCCCAACCTGACCGCCACTCTGGATCTCGGCTACTCACGCCTTTTCAACTTCGGCGGCGACGACGCCAACAGATTTCTGGGTGGGCTCGACCTCGACTGGACCCCGACCGATGCCCTGAAGCTGCAATTCCACTACTCCGGTTCGATTCCAACCGAAGCGCTGGGAAGCTTCTAGACCATTCACGCCCTTCCGATTCTGCTGTTGACTGCTGTGTCGATCTTCTCCGCAGGCGATTCACTGCTTCGTGCGGGTATGATTGCCGATGCAGTGCCTCTCCTGGAGAGCGAAATAATGGATCGATCCGGGCAATTCTACCTCATGTACCGTCTCGCATGGGCATACAACAGGCTTGATTTACCGGAAAGTGCTCTGACCTGGGCAAGGTGTTCATGGGAATCCGATCCGCAGAACCAGTGGTACATGGGGGAACTGCTGAAGTCTTTCTGCGGCCTGGAGATGTACGACAGTGTTCTGGAATACTCCGCCTACATCAAAGGTGGGGGAGTGTGCCGGTACTATCTGGCTCGGGCCGAAACGGCGCTGAAAACTCCTGGTTCGCCATCTCGCACGGTCCTGGAGGTTTCTCTTGTCTCAGAAGATGATTCCACTGCCGCAGACGCGGCCAACTGGCTTTCGATACTCCTCTTCCGGGAAATACCCGAGGACAGCCTGCTCGCCCTCCTGGAGTTCGCGGTGACCAGAGCTCCAGATGAGCAGTTCTACAGATGCAGGTACGTGGAGCTTCTCGCCAGGTCGGGGGATACCGACACGGCAAGGGAACATCTGCACGTACTCAGACGTGCCAGGATCTCGAATCAGGCTTACTGGCAGGCATGCGCTGCGCTTGCGGAGGCAGAGGATGACCCCCTGCGCGAGGTGTGGGCTCTCAGGAGAGCATGGCAATCCCGCAGGACTCCCGGAACCGCATCCGAGCTTGGCTGGGCGCTTTACTTCATCGGCAGGAGCGCCGTACGTGAAGGAAATCTGAACCTTGCAAGGGAAAGACTGAGCGAGGCTGTAACAATGGACATTCCCGATGAACTGCTTGCGGATAAATCTGACTCTCTTCTGGAGCTGATCGATGAGTTTACGGAATACCGTCCTCCTTCTGGCAGGTAGCCTTCTGCTGATCATCCTTGCCGGCCTGTTCCTTTCCAGGCCGCCCTGGCCCGGGGCTGGAAACAGTGACAAGCTCAGAACTCCCGACTCGCTTTTCAGTACAGGCTCGACTGCACCGGAGGAGAGCGGTAAACGTTGAAAACGGCATTTCTATTCGCAATCTCTGCCCAGTTGATTATTGTCTGCTGTGCGGGGCCTGTGATTACAGGTGACAAATGGGCGCATGGTATCGCCTCCGTCTGTATCACATCCGCTGGAATATGGCTGGCTCAGGAAGCAGGTGCTGACGGTACAACTGCGATAGCCTGCGGCGCCGGGCTCTCAGCCTATCTGGGAGTGGTGAAAGAGTACGTCGATTCCAGGGCGGGCCGCCGCTTCGACGGGGGAGATCTGATTGCGGATTTCGTCGGGACCGTAACCGCAGCATCGGTGTACGGTCTACTCATGGAGGACTGAATTGGCATTGCTCAGTATTGTGAAACATTTCCTGGGCGACAGACAGAAGAAGAACATCAAACTTCTCGAACCATTCGTTGCGGAGATCAACTCGGCATGCGAACGGCTCCTTCCGCTCACCACGGATGAACTCAAGGCAAAGACTACGGAGTTCCGCAGAAGACAGGCTTGTGGAGAAACGCTCGATGAGATCATGCCCGACGCGTTTGCGGTGGTGAAGGAAGCATGCAGGCGTAATCTGGGTGTAAGCTGGAAAGTCAGCGGACACGATACAGAATGGAACATGGTTCCGTTCGATGTTCAACTGGTTGGCGCGGTTGCTCTTCATCAGGGGCGCATCACCGAGATGGCAACGGGAGAGGGTAAGACGCTGGTCGCAGTAATGCCGATGTACCTGAACGCTATCGCGCTGAATCCGGCCTGGGTGGAGAAGGCCGGTGAGAAATGGGGTGACGAGCCATCTGAATGGTCTTTTGAGCCGCTTGACGGGATCCTGGTCGGTCGAGGTGCCCACCTCATCACCGTGAACGATTACCTTGCATTGCGCGATTCCGAGTGGATGGGAGCCATTTACGAGTACCTCGGTCTGAGTATCGGCTGTATCCAGGGGGGGATGACTCCAGACGAGAGAAGAAACCAGTACAACTGCGATGTCACCTATGGCACCAACAACGAGTTCGGTTTCGACTACCTTCGGGACAACATGGCGGTCAGACTCGAGAACAGAGTACAGAGAGAGCATCACTACGCCATTGTAGACGAAGTGGACAGCGTGCTGATCGATGAAGCGAGAACCCCGCTCATCATCAGCGGACCGGTAGCCAGGTCGAGAAACCGTTACAAGGAATACAGGGATTCCGTGGCGAGACTCGTCAGCAAACAGACCGAACTCATAGGCAGGATAGTATCGGAAGCTGACAGGCAGTGGGATCAGGGCCAGCATCATGAGGCGGCAACCGGATATCTGCAGGCCAGGAGGGGGGCTCCCAAGCACAGGAAGCTCAGCAAATCACTGAGAGATCCTGACAGGCTCAGGGCGCTTCAGAAGGTTGAAGGCGAACGCCTTCGCGAGAAAAACGTGCACCTTCTCGACGACGATCTCTTCTTCGCTCTCGAAGAGAGAGAGAAGTCCGTTTCCCTTTCCGACAAGGGACGCAAACTCCTTTCGCCCGAAGATCCCGACTTCTTTCTTCTCAAGGACATCGGTGACGAGGTCGCCGAGGTCGAGGGGATGGATGTCGGCGAGGATGAGAAACAGCTCCTCAGGCAAAAGGTGTTCGAGAGCCATTCTCACAAGGCTGAGGCTCTTCATAACATCGATCAGCTTCTTCGGGCTTTCCAGATGTACGAGAAGGATGTCGAGTACGTGGTCGATCAGGGGCGGGTGATCATCGTAGATCAGTTCACAGGCCGCCTCATGCCCGGGAGACGTTTCTCAGATGGGCTCCATGAGGCTCTGGAGGCAAAGGAAAATGTCGAGATCAGGTCGGAGACACAGACGCTCGCAACCATAACGATTCAGAATTATTTCAGGATGTACGGCAGGCTTTCGGGGATGACCGGTACGGCCGAGACAGAGGCCGAGGAGTTCGAAAGTATTTACGATCTCGATGTAGTTGTTGTTCCCACCAACGTTCCCGTTGTAAGGGCGGACAACAACGACAGGGTCTACAGGACTCGGCGCGAGAAGTTCACGGCCGTAATCAACGAGGTGGAAACGCTTCACAGACGAGGGCAGCCGGTTCTTGTCGGTACCGTGTCCGTCGACGTATCGGAGATCCTCTCAAAACTCCTGAAAGCCCGAAAGATTCCCCATAGCGTGCTCAATGCCAAACACCACGAGAAAGAAGCGGAGATAATCAGGCGCGCAGGGCAGAACGGAGCGGTTACGATAGCCACGAACATGGCAGGCAGGGGAACGGACATCAAGCTTGCCGGGGAGATCATCGAAGTCACTGACGAAAACGGTGAAAAGGTACCGGGCGGATTGTTCGTGATAGGAACCGCAAGGCATGAGTCTCGAAGAATAGACCGACAGCTCCGCGGCAGGAGCGGAAGGCAGGGCGATCCCGGCCAGAGCAGATTCTACCTCTCTCTCGAGGATGATCTTTTCAGGCTCTTTGCTTCCGAGAAGATGATCGATTTCCTGAAGAAGAGTGGTGGCGGAGATGATGGGGAACCGATCGAGCACCCCATGCTCACCAAGGCCATCGAGAAGGCTCAGAAACGGGTTGAACAGTATAACTTCGGCATAAGAAAGCACCTGCTCGAATACGATGATGTAGCCAACAAGCAGCGTGAGGTGATCTACGAGAGAAGGCTTCAGGCTCTGACCGGAGAAGGTCTTTACGATGAGGTCAGGGAGATGATCCATTCCGTTGCGGAATACATCCTCGATCCTGCGATTTCCGACGGTTCCGAAGCAGAGGAATGGAATCTGGACAGGGCGCGCGTACTCCTCGGGGAACTCTCCGGTGTCGCCTTCGATCTCGGAAAACTGAGGGACGCATCCCTGACCGCTGAAGAGGTGAAGGTAAAAGCCGCTGATCTGGTCCTCGGCTACTACGGCAAGAAGGAGGAGAGACTCGGTTCGGAAATGACACGCGAACTCGAGAAATGGTCCGTTCTCCGGGCGATAGACTCCAAGTGGAGGGATCATCTCTACGCGATAGATCATCTGAAATCGGGAATTGGTCTTCGGGCTTACGGCCAGCGTGATCCGCTCGTCGAATTCAAGAAGGAAGCATTTGGTCTGTTCGAGAACCTTCTCGATGAAGTGGACAAACTGGCCGTTCGCCAGATACTGTCGCTCTGGCCTCAACCCTCCGGGCTGCAGAGAAGTGATCAACCGGTTGGAAAAGCATACCAGCCGGGAATTGCCAGGCCTTCTGCCATGTCGCCTGAATCGGATCCTCACTCCCGCGCGAAGGGCGGAGCAAGACCCCAGACCGTGAAGAGGGATATTCCGAAGGTTGGTAGAAACGATCCCTGTCCCTGTGGAAGCGGAAAAAAACATAAGCTGTGCTGTGGAAAGTGAAAGGAGAGATAATGTCTGAAAGAGGAAATGGAGAGTTCTGGGCATTCCTTGCAGGAGTTCTCACAGGTGGGATAGTAGCCCTTCTCTACGCTCCGGCAAAGGGTTTTGAAACACGTGAGAAACTGAAGGAAACTGCCTCGGATCTCTACGGTAAGGGCGAAGAACTCTACGAAAAAAGCGAAAAGCTCTACGAGGCGAGCAGATCCGAAGCGGAGAAGGCCTTTGCGCATGGCAAGGAAAAAGCTGCTGAACTCCGTGAAAAGGCAGAAGAACTTGCCGAGAAAGGCAAGGAGGAAGTGGAAAAGACGGCAGCAAAAGGCAAGAAGACTGCTGCCAGGCTGAAATCAAAGGTCACCCACGGAAAATCTGACGACGAGTGACCGATTGAGTCGAATCGTTATCTGGGGTGACGGAGCAGTTGGCTCAGGGCTTTCCGTCGCTCTTTCCCGGAATGGACACGGAATCGATCTCATCGGTGCTCCGGGCAGCGGCAGAGGCAAGAGGGAAATCTCTTCTACCGGAGCGATCCAGGGAAAAGCAACGGTGATCCACCATGAGTCAACCGACCCTGTCAGAGGTGATGTCTGTATCGTTGCCGTAAAAGCCTATACACTGGCGGACATTGCCTCTTCAGCCCTGAGTTCCGCTGACAGAATCCTCTGTGTCTGCAACGGTATGGAACTCGGTGAAGCATGGGGCGGCAGGACATCGGATGTGGTTGAGTACGTGGTGCTCACCATGGGATTTCACCTCCTGAGCAGCGTAATGGTAGAGGTCTCACCGGGTATGGTCTTTGCCGGCGAACAGGGAGATGCCGCTGACCTCTTCGATTCCGCCCGGCTCTCCACCGTGCGAGTGAAGTCCATCGAAACCGTCAGGTGGGCCAAGTGGCTTGTCAACAGTATCCTCAATCCCCTCGGGGCTATCACTGGGCTCCGAAACAACCAGCTGCCCGGTCCGGATCTCGATCAAGTCATCTCCGTGCTCTTTGCCGAACTGGAAGATGTTATTCCCGACGGGTATCGCCAGAAAGCCGTTCCCATGGCCGGAGAAATGCTGGAGTATCTCATGAGAGAGTCCGGCAACAGATGCAGTATGCTTCAGGATCTCAAAGGTTCCGGGCGAACGGAGATTGATTTCCTGACCGGGCTGGCAGAGAAAAAGCTGCCGGGCAAATGCCCGACAGCCTTTGCAGTCAGCAATCTGGTAAGAGCTCTGTCTACAGCCGGACAAACCTTCGTGTGATCATCTTGCCGCCTGTTCTCAGTACAACCGAGTAGATTCCTGCGGGAAGCCTATTGCCGGCCATGTAAGTCCCGCCGGCAGCGGTTCCGCTGAATACGGATTCGACGAGTCTCCCATCCAGTGAATAAATGCCTAGCTCGGCATGACCTTGAACACCAAGACCGAAACTGACCGAAAGCTCTCCGGGACACGGATTCGGGCTCACATCCAGGAAGAGCTGTCCGATGACAATGCCGCTGGCTGATCCTGCACCGGTTAACGTGGTGGCATCGAACCAGAGATCACTGGGTCCAGGACCGAGGTAGAGCAGCGCATAGATTCCGGGGAAGGTTCCGTAAAGGCTGTATCTGACAACGGGTGGCCCGGCCATCGAAACAGCGTAATCGGACCTGATCTCGTAATCGGCACCGGGAAGACCGATCAGACCCGTAGCCGCACCGGTTCTGATGGCAGACGAGTCCACGTCGATGTATGCCAGGCATACCCTGTTCGTTCCGGGAAATATGTCGGTGAAAGGATATATCCCCTCGCCGATGGTCTGTGGAATGCTCCATGAGATACCGAAATCGTATGAAAAGGTGAGTCTTACACTGTTGTTCTGGTCATGGAAGACGATTCCCACATTCTGAGGGCTCTGCCATTCCGCAATCGGAATGGGTGCAGAGTTCGCTGCTCCGGTACCTACGGTGGCTTCCGTTACCCCGCTTTCATAGAAGATCAGGCACTTGATTGCATTTTCGCCAGTGGTCTCCTGGTACGATACGTACACCCGGTCAACCGGTCCCGCCGAGGCAGTGGGTCTTGCAGCATTCTCCGCGACCAGTTCAGACGGCGTCCAGGTGCTTCCCGCATCTTCGGATTTTGTCAGAAACAACCTGTTGTTGACGTCATCGGCAAAGACCCATTGCGTGTTTCCATCTGAAAATGAAACAACGGTGATCGACCTGAGTTCGCCTGCAAGGGGATTCGACCAGTCGGGAAAGAGGATTGCACTGAAGATGAAATCGGGCAGGAGAAGACGCATTCCCTGGATCATGCCCTTTTCACCGATATCGACAGTGCAGAAGAAGGTGATGAAGTCGTCAGATCCATACGAAGAAAGACTGATGGCGGGATCAGTGAGTAAGATGTTTGCAGCCATCCCGACCATGTTTCTCCAGTATCCCGGGGCGGGCGGGTTGTTGATGTACCTGCATATCTTCAGTGTGTCGCTCACTTCCCCGTCAGCTATTGCAGCGACATAGAGTTGTTGGGATTGATCGTAGACCGCATCGCAGTACGTATAACCGTAGCCAATCCAGGTTGTGTTCGTGGTCATGTCCCAGACAAGCTCATCGTTGGTCCAGAGCGGTTCGGGAGAACCGAATCCAGTCGAAACAAGTAGCAGTGAAGTAATGCAAATAGCAAACATGACCTCTCCTCCTTTCCGAGGCACGCTCAGGAGAGTGTTATGAAACAGATTCTCTATTTACATAATGATATAACGGGCTACAGGTTCCGTGTGCAAGGAAAGAGTTTGCAAGGGGCGGACACTATTCTTCGAATTCTCCCATGTCGGTTTCCTTGTCGAGGAGTTCCCAGACCGGGCGACCTGTGATCTCTCTCAGGTCTTCTAGAACATCGAGCTGTGCAGGATCTATCAGAAGGGATTGCTTGAAGATCTCAATGGCTTCGTCTTCCTGGCCACGAACGACGAAAAGCCTGCCGAGAGCGTTGTATCCGGCAGTCATTTCCGGGTCGAGTTCAATGGACCTCTCGAGGAAATCGAGAGCTTTTTCGAGCATCAGCTCCTCGTCAATCTCTTTGCCCCATATCTCAACGGGTGGGAGGTTTTCGAGAAGAGACATCCCCCAGCACAGACCGAGTCCGAGGTATGCCTCAGCATTTTCCGGGTCCATCTCGAGAATCGAGTTGAAAAGCGGAATAGCCTCCGCCGGGCTTCCATCTTCCATGAAGAATGAACCGAGAGTCAGTCGTGTATCGATGTCGTCAGGATTCTCGAGAACTGTCTTTTCGAGGATTTTTCTCCTCGAGACGCTGTCGCTCACTGGTGAACCTCCATGTGTTCATTTCAAGTTGTCCCCCAATTACACACTGGGTTCGCCATCGTCAACCCCTGTCAGGGTTGCACTCGTCATGGGCAGGGGATAGTTTCCCCAGAACCGGGAGTTGTGTAATGCTCGATAAGGATATCAGATTCCTGAAGGGTGTCGGTCCTGCGCGTGCCGTTCTTCTCGGAAAACTCGGCATTACTACCGTGGGAGATCTTCTTCTCCATCTACCCAGAACCTGGCATGATCGAAGATCGACGGTTTCGATTGCATCTCTTCTGCCGGGATCCAGTACGACCGTCACCGGTCGAATAGTTCACACTGCCGAGAGGAGAATCTCCAGGGGAAGAAGGCTGTTTCAAGCTGTCTTGAGCGATGGAACCGGTACGATCACACTGACATTCTTCCAACAGAAGTACATCAGATCAAGGCTTCTTGCAGACACCCTCGTCAGAGCGACGGGCAAAGTGGAGCAATACGGCGGGTTCTCGATGACCCATCCTGAACTCGAATTCCCAGAGAGTTCCTCGATGTTCATCGATGAAGACGGCGTGGCATCGGTTTACCCTCTGACCTCCGGTATTTCCCAGCTGATCCTCCGCAAACTGATCGATCAGGCTCTGAAAGAAACCGAATCCGGGTTGCCCGGGATTCTTCCCGGACACGTACTGGTTTCAGGTGGCTGGAAAAGCAGGTGGGATCTATTCAGGTCCGTTCACAAACCTTCTTCACCGGAAATGGGACGGAAGGCAAAAAAGATGCTTGCCCTCGAGGAGCTTTACCTGTACCAGCTGCTCCTCAGGAGGGTCAGGAGCAGGGCAGACTCTCTCCGGGGGGTCAGGTTGAAATTCTCATCGGTCGAGACCTTTGATCACTTCAGGAGTTCACTACGGTTCGAACTGACAGATGCCCAGCTCAGGGTGACGGGAGAGCTGTTGAAAGGGCTGGCATCCCATACTCCCATGCGTCGCCTGTTGCAGGGAGATGTGGGCTGTGGGAAGACCGTTGTCGCTGCCGCTGCCTGTTACGCATGCTCTTCTTCCGGTAAACTCCCGGTTGTTCTTGCCCCAACCGAAGTGCTGGCAGCACAGCACGAAGTCTCATTCTCCCGATTCCTGAATCCACTGGGGCTCGAGATCCGGATGCTCACCGGGGGAACCTCTTCACGAAAGAGAAGAGAGCTGCTGGAGTTGCTTCAGGCAGGCAAAGTCGATCTCCTGGTCGGCACCCATGCCATTCTCGAGGAAGATGTTCTTCTCCCGGAGCTCGGACTGCTCGTGGTAGACGAGCAGCACAAGTTCGGTGTTTCACAGAGGGAAATTCTTCTAGCGCACAGGGACCCGCGACCACACATGCTCATTATGTCTGCAACGCCCATTCCAAGAACTCTGGCCATGACTTTCTATGGCGATCTCGATCTCTCGGTAATCGATGAGATGCCCCCGGGTCGAGGAAGGACGAGAACGGAGATAGTCAGGCGGAATGACAGGAAGCGTATCTTCGACTTTCTCGGTGAGAGGCTGAAAGCCCGGGAGAGAGCATTCGTAGTGTACCCCCTGAGGGAAGCATCCGGATCTCAGGATCTGTACGATGCAAAAACGGCCTGGGAAGTACTCAGGTCAGGGCCTCTCGGATCATTTGGTGTTGGTTTGCTTTACGGAACCATGAAGCCGTCCGAGAAGCTGGGAGTAACAGATCGATTCGCATCCGGCGAGATTTCGGTACTCGTGAGCACTACCGTCGTCGAAGTCGGTCTGGACGTTCCCGAGGCTACTGTCATGATCGTTGCGAACGCTGAAAGATTCGGTCTCAGCCAGCTTCACCAGCTCAGAGGGAGGATCGGAAGGGGCGGAAAGGACGCATGGTGTTTCCTGGTTACCGGAGACGAAGCTGACGGCAGGGGAATCGCACGCCTGGATATTCTCGCATCGACAACCGATGGATTTGTGATTGCCGAGAAGGACCTCGAGCTACGAGGTCCGGGGCAGGTAATAGGCACGCGGCAGCATGGGCTTCCCGAATTCAGGATAGCCGACCTCTTCACCGATGCCGACCTTGTCACGAAGGCTCTCGAACTGGCGGAAGACATGGGAGCTGATGAGTATCCTGAGAGTGAGATTGCCTGGAGATTCGACTCGATCTCCCTTCCGGGAATCTAGAAAAGAAAGCAGGCACATCCCTTCGAATTTCCGGTGGTTGTCGTTTGACTGTCTCTGATAAATATTTCCTGAAGGATATTGACGCCCGGCAATTGGCTGTTGTCAGATTGTTCGGGCTTGACATGGAAGAGGCGTGGAATACGATAGGCTATCGCAGCATTAGTATTCTTGTATTTTGAGATAGTCGTGTTTCTACACCCCGGGGGGGGACATGAGCGCAACTGACAATCAGATACAGAACCTTCTCAGGGCTGCAGAGACTCATATGCAGGAGGGTGAGAGGGAGAAAGCTCTCGAGACCCTTCACCGAGCCCTGAATCTGGATCCTGGCAACGAGCAGGTTCAGACGCAGATCTCCTCGCTCGAGCGAGAGATCGCGGCCATGAAGAATTTCAAGAGGACCAGGAGCCGTAGAGCGCACGAATCCATTGATACCGTTTCCTCTTCGAGTACCTTCGCAGATGAATGCCTCGGGAGATCACAGCAGGCATTCGAAGCCGGGGATGAGGTCCGAGCGCTCCAGGAGCTCGAGCGGGCAAAACGCCATGATCCTGACAACAAAGCGGTAATCAGACGGATCAAAGTCGTCCGCAGATCGATAAAGGCAAACAACCTCTACGATCTGGCTGTTACCAGGCTGAGGTCGGGAGAGCCTTCCGATGCTCTCGAACAAGCCAGGAAGATATTCACCTTCTGGCCCGCCTCACCCGTTCTGGAGAAACTCCTCGATGAGATAGAATCCCACGAGAAACCGGTTATAGAAGAACCGGAAGAGATCGATATCGAAGAAATCGACGAGCTCGAGGAGATCGAGGAAGCCCCAACGCCGGAACCTGCCATCTCACCCTCGAAAGTAGTCATTACTTCCATCAGAGAAAAGATAGCCAGAAGTTCTTTCGCTGAGGCACTTGCCGAGGCAACCGAGGGTATCAAGAAATTCCCCGATAACCCCACACTCAAGAAGCTACTCGACAAGCTCGAGAAGATTGTAGGAGAGCCTGCTCCCGTTGCCGTATCCAAAGGGAAGGCTGCCAAAACACCTGCGAAGAAACCGACAAAAAAGGCTGAAAAGAAAAAACCTGCAGCCAAGCCGGAGAAGAAGAAACCAGAGAAGAAGAAGCCAGAAAAGAAACCAAAAAAGAAACCGGCAGCCGAGCCTGGTAAGAAGAAACTACCGGTTGGCCTCATTGCAATCGTCGCCGTAGTGGTGGTTGCCCTGGTTGTGATCTTTGTTGTCAAACCATTTGGCGGTGCCGGAGGAGAGACTGTGCCAGTCGAGCCGGTAGATCAGCCATACTCGGTTTCCTATCTGGTCTCGGGTCCGCTGAACCCCGTGTTTTTGCTCGACGGGGAGAGCACGAGCCCGAGTACCGAAGGTTACTTCACCGTTTCAGGTACAGGGGACGAATCAAGGCAGATCGAAGTCCAGGCTTCGGGCTATGAAACTCTCAGAATCGAACTGAATGCCGTTGGCGGAAACGTCCATCTCGATACACTCATTCTCGATACCCTGGGAACCAGTTCTGTTCAGCTCACGTTCGAACCCAGAATGCCGGAAGGCGAGCCTGTTCCGGATGACGGACAGATCATCTGGCTTGTTGACGGAGAGGAAGCAGACGAGTTCCCTGTCACACTGCCGACGGGAATTCATGTCTTCCAGGCTGTTCTTGATGGCTACAACTCCATTCCCGAGAGCGTTCTGGTAGACTATTCCGGTGATGTGCAAATCCACCCCCTGGCCCTGCTCTCCCAGGAGGAATCCCAGATCTCTCTCAGTCTGGCTTCCGACGTAACCGGTACTGCGAATTTCTACATCGACGGCACTCGAGTCGGCAGCGGTGTGAGAAGGATAACCGAAGTGGTTCCCCATGGAGCACATTCGCTGTCCATTACAATGGACGAGAGAGAGGACTGGTATCGGACAATCGATCTGGGTCCGGATGGCTTCAGCCAGACCGTGACGCCGACGTCTATATTCACTACGGGACGACTGCTGATCGGCCCTGAACCATGGGCTGAGGTATTCATTGACGGTGTCAGCTACGGCCAGACACCCATGCCGCCGATAGATCTCGATGAGGGAGTCTACTCCATCAGGCTCGCGAATCCCGACTACGAAGAACAGACTTCATCCATCACGATAACCGCCGGGGAAGATATCAGCATCAGGTATACTGCTCCGGAGATCGTTCTTACACCTGACACGATTGCAGTCGTGGAAGAACCCGTGCTGCCGCCATTTGCCATCCAGCAGGTCGCTCCAGTCACTCCAGGATTAGCCCTGGACCATGGCGATGTACACGGGTACGTAACCCTTCAGGTGGTCGTTGGAACCGATGGCCAGGTCGTGAGCGTAATCATTCTCAACGACGAACTGGGACTCGGTTGCGGACAGGCAGCTGTCGATGCTGCCATGCAGTGGGTCTGGAACCCTGCAACACAGGGTGATGTTCCAGTTGAGGTACCCACGACGATCCAGATGAGATTCGATATCGACTAGAGCGGGGATTTATATGCTTCCGGGAAACCCCGGTCTCTGGTCACCTGCGGTTGACATGTACGAAACCACCGATTCGTGGATCGTATTCATGGAGCTTCCGGGCCTGATCTCCGACGAAATTGAGTTGACGATCGGAGACTATTCCATCGTAATAAAAGGAATCAAACCTCCGCCACTCACGGGATGTGTTGCAGCGCATCTCGAGATATGGACAGGCCACTTCATCAGAGAACTGAAGACTCCCGACAGGATCGAGAGAAAATCAGTGACCGCTTCCATGAAGAACGGGTTGCTCAGGGTAGTGCTTCCGAAACTGACACCCGAGAGAGTTGTTGTTCCAATTGATCCCGATTAGTCCGATGAGTTATTGCATAATGGAGAAACCATGCTGGTAGATCACACATTCAGTCTGCCGGAAATACTACCGATTCTTCCGCTTCCTGACGCCGTTGCTTTTCCGCACACGATTATTCCCCTGACTGCTACGGATCTGACCGATCTCAGGCTGATAGACGAAGCGGTTTCAGGGGACAAGATAATAGGACTCGTGGCAACGAAGACGAATTCCACTGAGATACTGGAGCCTGAGAATCTCTACAGCATTGGGACCGCAGCCGGCATAGTAAAACTCTACAGATTCCCCGGAGACGTTGTAAGGCTCAGCCTGAAGGGGCTGGCAAGGTTCCGAATAAAAGAATTCGTCACTTCGGAGCCCTTTCTCACCGCTCGTATCGAGAATCTGGACACTGTCTGGCCTGACAGCGATGTCGAGGTCGAAGCTCTTCGGAAGAACATCGAGATCCAGCTCAGACAGATCGTCGAACTCTCACCGGGTATACCCGATGAGATCCAGTTCGCAGGGCTTCTGAGCGATCCTGAACGACTTGGGTTCATAGCCGCCAGCGGTATCGAATCGAACATCGCCGATAAACAGGAAGTTCTGGAAGAGAACGATATTGCCCGCCGCCTTGGAATCCTCTCCCGGATCATGGGGCGGGAGATAAAGATACTGAAACTCCGAAACAAGATTCAGGGTCAGGTCCGCTCCGAAATCGAGCAGGATCAGAAGGAGTACTACCTCAAAGAACAGATGAAGGCTATTCAGAAGGAGCTCGGAGCAGTCGATGGAGAGAATCAGGACGCAAGAGAACTCTGGAAACAGCTCGAAAGCAAGAAACTTCCCTCCGATGTGAGGAAGGCAGCTGACGAGGAGATCAACAGGCTCTCGAGGATGCATCCGGGTGCACCCGAATCAGCCGTGTCAAGAAACTACGTCGAGTGGATTCTGCAGCTTCCATGGCTCGAGGGGACGAATGACATCCTGGATCTGGAGCGTGCCTCCAGGATTCTGAACGAGGATCATTACGATCTGAAAGATGTAAAGGAGAGGATTCTCGAGTTCCTGGCCGTAAGAATGCTGAATCCGGGAAGCCGGGAACCAATTCTCTGTTTCGTCGGACCGCCCGGCGTCGGCAAAACTTCGATGGGCAAGAGCATTGCCAGATCACTCTCCAGGAAATTCCTCAGACTCTCACTCGGCGGTGTTCACGATGAAGCAGAGATCAGAGGACATCGCAAGACCTATATAGGAGCAATGCCAGGCAGAATTATCCAGGGGCTCAAGGAAGTGGGAAGCAACAATCCAGTCTTCATGCTGGACGAGATAGACAAGATAGGCCGGGATTTCAGAGGCGATCCGACATCGGCACTTCTCGAGGTTCTCGACCCCGAGCAGAACTTCTCGTTCCGTGATAATTACCTGAACGTCCCCTTCGATCTGAGTAACGTCAAATTCATCACAACCGCCAACACTCTTGACACGATTCCATCACCCCTGCTCGACAGGATGGAAGTGATACGGATACCCGGTTACACCACGGAGGAGAAACTGGAGATCGCCAGACGTTATCTCATTCGCAAGCAGTTGCGGAACAGCGGACTGACAGGCAGTCATCTCAGATTCATGAAGAGCGGCCTCAGGCTGATGATCAAGAAGTACACCAGGGAGGCCGGAGTACGGGAACTCGAACGGCAGATAGGCAAGATCGCGAGAAAGATCGCCATGAAAGTAGCATCAGGTGAGAGTTCACTCGTTGTCGTATCGAGCCGGAACGTTCACGATTACCTGGGAGTTCCGCGATTCCAGAGTGAAGAGGCCGAGAGTGAGCCGCAGACAGGTATCGCAACCGGTCTTGCATGGACTCCTTCCGGAGGAGAAATCCTCTTCGTAGAAACCTCTGTCATGAAGGGGAAGGGCAATCTCGTTCTCACCGGACAACTCGGTGACGTGATGAAGGAGTCCGCGAGGGCGGCACTCAGCTGGATCAGAGAGCACACGGCGGAGTACGGAATCGATCACGATTTCTCGGGAATCGACATACATCTGCATGTTCCCGCCGGAGCAACCCCGAAAGACGGTCCGTCAGCCGGTGTCGCAATTGTGGTTTCCATGATGTCTGCCCTCTCCGGAGACATGGTAAGACCCGATATCGCAGTGACCGGAGAAATATCCCTGCATGGTAAGGTTATGCCTGTCGGCGGGATAAAAGAGAAAGTCCTTGGAGCCAGAGCCGCCGGTATTAGAACCGTCGCACTTCCCGTTGAGAATCTCAAGGATCTGGAAGAGGTGCCCGATGAACTGAAGGATTCAATGGAGTTCATCGCTCTCGAGAGACTCGAAGAGGCACTATCACTTCTTCTGATCCATCTGAAAGGAAATGACCGCTGATGAGATATTTCGTCCTGCTTGCAGCGATGCTGTTGCTGATCTCCTGTGTCAAACCTCCTGTGGACAGGATCGTGACCGGTGATGGAGAGAATATTACCGGTGAGCTGAAGTCTATCGATGATGGAATCGTCCTCCTGGAATCAGGGGTCTCCGTTCCAGTTCCCAACCGAGCGGCTCGAGTCTACCTTCGAAACGGAGCGAGCTTCAGTGGAAGAGTAGGTCTGGAGGAAGGCGTACTGGTAGTGAGCACTAACGGAGGAAACATCGAGTTCGCAGAAACTGCTGTGAGCGCGATCGTATGGGGAGCCGACAACGCAGAATCAATTATCATCGACGTTCATGCGCGAGCGGGGTGGCAGAACACCCACCTGGTGGTTTCGGAGGGAGACTTCCTCTCTCTGTGTGCCGCCGGTTCGGTTACGCTCGAGACGGGAACGAGTGATCCAGGTGGGATGGATGAGTTCTCTACATCAACCGCACTGGTTCCGGAATCCACCTGTGGTGAACTCGTTATGAGGATTGGTGAGGATTATCCGCCGGTAGTCGTCAGAGCTGCCTGGAGCGGTAATGCTTTCCATTCCGGAGAGCTCTACCTTGCCGTTAACACACCGGAGCAGAGTATGCGGGAAGTGTCAGGATTCTACATCGTTTCGGTTACGCTTGGCGAGGGAGCCGGAACCGGTTCCGTAGCCATTTATCCCGCACCGGAGTAACAACTCATTCACTGCGTTGACGCAACGAAATCTCGAATTTAGAATATTATGAAGTTATGATATTCGTATTTTCTGTGTCAAAACACGGGAGGTGTTCTCAATGCGTTGTCTGATACTGGCTGTAATGTCACTTCTGATCGTTGCTCCTGCCATAAACGGTGCGACTCATGTCATCGGTTACGGCGATACACTGTGGGATCTATCGATTCATTACTATGGCACACCCGACCTCTGGGTGAACATATTGAATGCCAACGAGCATGTAGAAGACCAGTACTCACTCGTTCCCGGGGAGGTTCTACTGATCCCGGGGATTTCGAGAGGAATGGTCTATACAGCCGGAAGCTCCACGTCGACAATTGGTTACTACAATGCGTCTGCCGAATCTCTTCTGAGCAGGCTTCAGATCGAGACGGCTGGAATGATTGCCGTCGTTCCCGTGGTTCCACTGGGATACGTCCTGACCACTAATGCCGAAGAAGAAGGCATTTACAGAAATGATATCGCAATCCCCGGCGATCTCCTGGAGATCGATCTGGGTGCTGATGTGGGTGTCGTTACAGGGAATGTCTACCACATTCTCGAGCCAGGGGAATTCGTCGATAATCCCGAGACCGGAAGAGAACTGGGTCAGGTCATGAGAGTTGCCGGTGTCTGCCGGGTCATCGGGACAACGCCCTCTACCAGCATCGTCAAGGTAGAGCATGCGTATTTACCGATAGTCGAAAACGATCTGATCGTACCGTACCGCGCGGCAGAGGACATCATTGTCAACAACGTACCGACGATCAGCGGGTTGGAAGTGAACGTCCTTGCCTTCAGGAATCCGGAACTTCTCGATGCGTACACGTTCAACGTTATCTACCTCGACTGCGGAACAAATGACGGTGTGAGCCAGGGGGATGTCTTCAGCGCGTACAAGTACGGCAGAACCATGTATGCACCGGGTGGTGGGAGAGTGATCGAGACGGCTGATATCACTATAGCCGATGTCGTCATACTGGCCACAGAGCCAACCACGTGCGCGGCACTTATTACCATGAGCCGTACCGCGAACCTCATCCAGCCGGGAGACGCGCTTCACCTGTCGAGCAGCCAGCTGGACTGAATCAGGCTCCTGAGAATATGAGCTGGAGGGTTGTTGTAAGGGGCGATTCTCCTAAAGGGGATTCCATTGTAGTCCTCTGCAACCTTACCGGTCTGACCATGAGCGAAGTACAGCTCGCTCTCCTGAAGGATGGGGTAGTCGTAGGCGATGGTCTGAGCGAGCCCCGGGCGCGGGAGCTTGCCGATTCCATTCAGAAGGACTCCTCGCTGGATTGCCTGATAGAACACTCGGTTACAGCAGGCGATTCTCCCGCAACGTTCAGAGTGGTTCTCACCGGCTACAGACCCGGATCCAGAGCAAGGCTCAGGAGAGCCGTACAGAAGATGAGCGGGCTTCCCTTCGAGCAGGTCGTCGTCTGGTTCTCGAGGATACCATTCGTCCTCAGGGAAAATGCGCGTCACTCGACCGCAATGTCCATCAGGAGAGCGCTCACAGAAGCCGGCGGGCTTGTCGACCTGCAGCCCGAAAGCTCTGCCACGATTATCCTGCCGGGGAGAATGGAATCAGCTGCAGTCGATTCACCTCCCGAAGTCGAGACTCACTCTGCAGAAGATCTCGAACCGGTTCCGGTCGTGACCGGGGAAGCCGTTACGGATTCCGGTATGGATGACAGCGATTTCCCTGTACCCTCCAACGGGATTGTGGAATTCCTGATTCCCCCCGTGATAGCTTTGCCCGATGACGAAGCGGCGAAACAGGATGGAATTCACCGACCGCCCGTCGTCCGGTTCACCGAACCGGGCAGGACCCCTGCCGTGCCTTCGATCTTCGGTGCAGCCGACGATGCAGAAGAGGGAGAACCCTACGTGGTCGAATTCACCGAACCGTCATCGGCAATTCTGGAAGCACCTGCCCTTCCCCACAACACCATGAAAATTTTCCTTTGCCATCCCGCCGAAGAGGATCGCGACAACGTTGCCGAAGTACTTGCAAAGGTCTGCGATTTCCCCATGCAGACCTCTGCCGAACTCGTGGATAACTGCCCCGCCTGGATAGCGAGTTTTTTCGATACGAGAAGAGCCTCCCGTTTTTCGGCCGAGCTGTCGAAGATGGGTATCACGGTGGCAATGGCGCGCAGCATGCCTGAATTCCCCCACACCGGTGAAGCAGCTGGTTCACTACTTGAATGGCTGTCGGGGGAATGAGTGAAGCCCTCGACAGTTTCCTGGACTACATCGCGCTGGAAAAAGCCCTCTCCGAGAGAACGGTAGCGGCATATTCCAGAGACCTCGGGCAGGTCGAGGAATATCTCCGGTCCGGCGACAGGGCCGTTTCTCTGGAAGCAGCAGGAACCGATGACCTTTCCGAGTTCCTCAATTTCATTTCGCAGAGTGGATGTTCTGCGGGAACGGTATCCCGGAAACGATCATCGATGAGGGGATTCTTCGGCTTCCTGGTGAGGGAGGGAAGGAGAGATGACGATCCATCCGCCCTGCTGGTTTCACCACGGGGTTCGCGGAAGCTTCCCCATGCACTCTCGGTGTCGCAGGTGACCCGGCTGGTGGAAGCATGGGGAGACGAATCCCCGCTGGCGATAAGAAACCGGGCGCTGCTCGAGCTGGCTTACGGAGCGGGTCTGCGCGAGAGTGAGCTTACCGGCATGACCGTTGAGCGGCTCTTTCTCGAAGAGATGTACGTCAGACCGCTGGGAAAAGGCTCAAAGGAGAGGATTGTGCCAATCGGGGGAGAAGCCGCTAAATGGCTGAGACTCTATGTTGATACCGCCAGGTCTTCATTGTGTGGTTCCGGTAGCGCAACCGCTCTTTTTCTGACGAAAAGGGGAAAGTCTCTTTCCCGAATGACGGTCTGGAACATCGTGAAGCAGGCAGGACTCAGGGCAGGTCTGGCAGAGAAAGTCTACCCGCACATACTCAGGCATTCGTTCGCGACCCACCTCCTTCAGGGCGGTGCCGATCTCAGAGTGGTCCAGGAACTGCTGGGGCATTCGGACATCAGAACCACGGAGATCTATACTAGTGTTGACAGGACCTATCTCAGCGAGGTGCTTCTCACGTTCCATCCCAGGGCTTCGAGATGCTGAGACTCTCATCGGTCTTCGAATCTCATGAGGATGTCGCCGAGGCGCTCTACCAGATGGCTCTCTGGTCAGGCGGAAGAACCTCCTCGGTCTGGATCCCACAATTCTCCGCGCTCAAACGTCTGGTAAGGGAAATATCCAGGACACCTTCGGGAAGCCGCATCAGGAACCTGTTCAGGGAGATCAATCTCTGGCCCGAGGAGGCTGAAGTCTCCTCATCCCTTGCACCCAGAGGAGCATCCGATCTCTTTCTTGCAGCTCAGATGGAAGCCTCAGCACTGCTCGAACTCGGGTATCCGAGGGATGATGGAATCGATTTCATCACCCGGATACCATGCCCGGGCGTGGGTACGCCACGCACTCGGAGCGAGATAAGGGCTGCAATCCATCACGTCGGCGGTGACTCCGATCTCATGATGGCTCTTTTCAGATCCCCTGACAGATTTCATCCTGCCTTGCGGGTCTGCTTCTCCGTCTGGCCTCACAGGCTGTACCACGTACCGGGAATGTCCGCAGATGAGACCTTCAGCCTTCATCTCCACTACCCGGGACAGGTCGTGCCCGCAGTGCTCACCATGAACCGGGCACTGCTGGGCTACTGCCTCCTGGTAGCCTTCGATCTGGTTACGGTAGTGCTTCAGGCAGCAGGTTCCGGGAGGGGCACAGAGGATTTCGAGTCGTTTGCCGAAGCATTCCTGAAGTCGACGGACAGTCAATAGATTAATTCTGGCAGGCAACTGCCCCGAGGTGTATGTTTGCCTGTAATGTATGCTTCTGGAGGTTGTCGTGTATCCTGTATCCATACTGTACGCTCTGATCCTTGTTGTGCTTCCCGACCCAGGAGACATCCCGACACTCACTGCCGGTGAGTCCGCTCTCATCACACCGGCCGGCGATGGTTACGGATGGGTCAGGATTCTGGAAGACGACTACATCTGCCTTCGCATTTCGACCGATTTACCGGCACACCTGGCAGTGTACGATGATTCCGGGGATCTGCTGGTGGCCACGTCACCCGGAGAGGAAGCGCTCGTATCAGCGTTCTCGGATTACTGGTTCAACGTCAGGGTGGATATGGTCGGCTCCGGCCTGTTGACGCTTTACGTCGACGAGGAGCCTGTCACGACACTCGGTTCTTCCGGACCAGCCGAAGGGGTTCTCCCCGTTTCGAGGATGGCTCGAGCGTACACGTTCGTACCCTCATCGAGGGGCCGCTGGCAGCTTGCCCTGACGGGTGAAAGCACCACTGACCTCGACCTGGAAGTCTACGGTCCGCGCATGAACATCTGGACCGCCGGATACTCGGGAGACGGAAACGAAAAAGTCCTGTTCAACGCGCTGCCGGCCGAGACCCTTACGGTCGTGGTAAGCAGGTACAACAAGAGCGGCAGCGGCGAGTACATCCTCGAGGCCAGCAGAATCGGCGACTTCAGGCGGCTCGATGGTATCTGGACCGGTCTCCTGGAATCCGACAACGCAATCTCTCGTGTTCTGATAGCTCCACATCGGGAGACCGCATTCCTGCATCTCTCCTGCGGGGAGCCCGGCGCGGATATCGATCTCCACGTGATGGACAGCAACGGAGAGAATCTCTGGAGCGCTTCGTCATATTCTGCCGACGAAACTCTTCTCCTGCCTCCCGGAAACGAGGCCGTTGTTGCCCAGGTGGTTGCCTGGGATTTCGCAGATGCCGACAGACTGCGTTTTTCTCTTTCAGTAGAACCTCTTGCCGTGACCGGGATGGAAACGGCATCGTCGGTTGTTCAGCATGCGGGAGAGGATCCTCCGGTCGGGTTCACACCTGGTGACGAAGGCTTCTTCGTTATCGAGGCAATTTTCGATAAGCTGAGAGACGGTGAGGTCAGCCTGTTCAGGAATTCCGGCGAGCCATCGATCGTTTTCTCGACCGAACGTGGTGATGAGCGCTTCCTTGCCTGGATAGGAGAGGATGATACGGTCTGGCTCTATCCATACTTTCAAGAGACGGACAGAGCAGGTGCGTGCACTCTTTCGATATCACCCCTCTCACCCCCGAATGTCGACGGTCACGTAAGAGGTGAAATCGGGGATGAAGTACACGAGGCATTCTACACCGTAACTGCTGCCGATGACGCCATACTGGTCATAAGACTCGAGGGAGAAGAACGTGAAACCGATCTGGACATGCTCGTTTCAGGTGAGAATTACGATCTCACAGCCGAGGGATGGCTGAGCAGCGTCGACGACGCAGGCGACGAATCGGTTGCTCTGAACGCAATGAAGGGCACGATCTTCGGGGTCACCGTCTACGGTTATGGAAGGGACAGCGAGGGAGGGTATTCCCTTAGCATCCAGCAGATTCCGAGAGCCCTTCTGAGCCAGGGTTCCGGAGATACCGAGACGTGGGCTCTGCTGGCCGGTATCAGCGGCTACGAGGCATCCGTCGACGTCCTGAGCAGGGCGAGTATGGATGCTCTTGATTTCTACTCCTTCCTTACGGTCGATCAGGGCATTCCCTCCGATCATGTCATTCTCCTGGTCGATGCCATGGCAACGGCCGATGCTTTCAGGAACTCCCTGCGGGAACTCCTCTCCAGAGCCGGAGCCGAAGACAGGGTAGTGGTCTTCTTCAGCGGTCACGGAACCCAGTACGAACCCGGCTCGGGAGGCGCGGAGGAACTCGACTCCGCAAACGAGTGCATCTGCCTTTACGACGAAGACATCGAAGACGACTGGCTGGCAGAAGTGATCGCCGAACATGCATCGGCCCCGGTTCTCCTGTTCGTAGATGCCTGCAACTCCGGTGGGCTCGTGAACGATTTCTCCCCCGGTTCCAACGTTCTCATCCTCACCGCCGCCAGAGAGGACAGAAGTGTCAGCGAGAGGGTTCTCACCCCGATTCTCCTGGAGGGCTGCAGGGGCGGCGCCGATGGAGATCATGACGGAGTGGTCTCGGCAGCTGAACTGACCGATTACGTGGATGAGCGCCTTCAGAGGATCTGTCCCGATTGCGATGCGGAACTTTTAAGCGGTTCTGCGATGTGCCCGGATTGCGGGGCGGTTCTGAAGGGAGAGAACAGGGTTCCGAGACCCGAGCAGGGAATGTTCCTGTCGGAAGACCTTCAACTCTGGCTGGTCAATGATGGGAAAGACACATGGTGACCGAGTCACAGGATCTCCATCCCCTCGAGCGTCAGCTGCTGGTCTTCCTCTCGAGGAATGGAACCAGTTCCGAAACAGAAATAATAGAGGGAAGCGAACTCCCTGACGAAGGCTCTTACAGAAGAGCATCCCAGTGGCTTCTGTCCAGAAAGCTCATCCGTGAGGTTTCACGGGAAGTGGAGACGACCGTAGAACTGGGGCCGGTAGGGGTGGAGTACCGCAGGGAGAATACCTATACACCGTATCAGGCTTTTCTCGAGAGCAAGCTCACCGCTTCTGCCGTCACCTTGCAGGATATCCAGGAAGACCTGACGTATGACAGGGCTCAGTGGGGAACCGCGCTCGGTGCTCTCACAAAAGCCGGTGCCGTCGTAAGGGGGGATGACGGCTGTCTCACGCTCAATGACGAGAAGGCCGGTGTATTTCGCCGTGTGATCGAATACGTGTACGAGCCTTTGAACAATGGCGATATCGTCGATTTCGCGGTTCTTCCTGAAGACGTCGCGGATTTCGTCAGGAGCAGAAGCCCGAAGAGGGGCAAGAACAGAGCGGAGTTCGTACTCGTCGAGAAAACGCATTCAAGGCTGGAACTAACCGACGAAGGACGCGATGCGCTCGAGTCCTCGCTGAGAACCGCGACGACAGGCAGCCTGACCCCGGGAATACTGTCAGACGGTTCTTGGAGGGAGGCAAGGTTCCGCAAGTACAAGGTCGATATCCCGCCCTCCAGGATCCACATGGGGAGGCTGCATCCTTACAGACAGTTCCTCGATATCGTCAGAAAGAAATTCACTGCCATGGGATTCACCGAGATGAGGGGGTCCCTGGCTGAGAACGAATTCTGGAACAACGATGCTCTCTTCATGCCCCAGTTCCATCCCGCAAGAGACATACACGATGCCTACTTCCTCGACGGGATTGTCCCTCCTCCTCCGGAATCGCTCATCGATGTAGTGGCCGAAGTCCATGAGAACGGGGGAGAAACAGGAGGGAGGGGATGGGAGTACACCTTCGACAGGAAACGTGCCCTGCAGGCTGTACTGCGCTCTCAGGGAACCTCCCTGTCCGTCAGGTGTCTCGCATCGAACCCTGCAGTTCCGGGCAAGTACTTCGGTATTGCCAGATGCTTCCGTTACGATCAGGTGGATGCCACACACCTTCCGGACTTCTTTCAGATAGAGGGGATCGTTCTCAGCGAAGAGACCAGTCTCAAGAATCTGCTGGGGCTGCTCAAGCTGTTCGCGGAGGAGATTGCAGGGGCTGCGGAGTACAAGTTCCTGCCTGCCTACTTCCCGTTCACGGAGCCTTCCGTTGAAATGCATGTAAGGCACCCCCGCCTGGGGTGGATCGAACTGGGAGGTGCAGGGCTCTTCAGGGAAGAAGTATGTACTCCCCTGGGAGTGGATGTTCCGGTCATTGCCTGGGGTCTCGGACTCGACAGGATGGCGATGCTGGCACTCGGACTGGATGACATAAGGGATCTCTTTTGCGGTGATCTCTCGGTGCTGAGACAGATGACTTCGAGGCCTGATCAGCTGCTGTCTCCCTCCGGAACCGAAGGGACTCAGACGTGCCAAAAGTAGAGTTGAGCAGAAGGGATCTCCTCTCCCTTGCCGGAATGAACGATATCCCGGACGATCTGCTCGAGGAGAAGCTGTCCGTCCTGAAAGCGGAACTGGATTGCTCCGATGGTGATTATCTGAAGATAGAGCTGAACGACACGAACAGACCCGATCTATGGTGTCTGGAGGGAATCGCAAGAGGGCTTCGCTGTATGGAGAAAGGCAGTGAGCTCCATCTTGCCGATCTTCCATCTCCAGCCGGGGAAATCCGTGTCGATTCCGGGCTGCGGGACGTAAGACCGTACATCGCAGGATTCACAGCCCGCGGCTGGGCTCCGGATGAGGATGGTCTCGAAGCACTGATTACCGTTCAGGAGAAACTGGCGACTTCGTTCGGCAGGAAGAGAAAAACCGCTGCAATCGGTTTCTACAGGCTTCGAGATATCAGCTTTCCAATCCACTACCGGGCAGCCGGCTCCGAATGCTCTTTCGTTCCTCTCGGCGAGGAAAGGGAGTTCTCACTGGAAGAGGTTCTCTCCGATACCGAGACCGGTAAGACGTACGCGCACCTTCTCGCGGATTCCAGCGCCTACCCGGTTATCGAGGATTCCGCAGGCAGCATCCTCTCCTTCCCGCCGATCATCAACAGCCGGTCAACCGGCCGCCTGAGGCCAGGTGACTCGGATATCTTCTGCGAGGTCACGGGAACCGACTGGCATACCGTTCAACTGACCGCTACCATTCTTGCATGCAACATGCAGGACAGGGGCGCATTGATCGAGCCCGTCAGAGTCGCTTACGGTTTCGAACTCCCTTGCGGTGGTTCCGAAATCACGACTCCTCTCCTGTACGGAGACAGGATGTCGGCCCGGAAGAGTGAAATCGAAAAAATTCTCGGCAGGCTCCCGCGGGACGATGAGATTATTCATTGCCTCGAGCGGATGGATTACGTCTCCTGCTCGGTGGAGGATGGTGTCGTTGAGGGGGTTCTCCCGCCTTACAGGCACGATGGAATCCATGGAAGAGACCTGATCGAGGATATAGCGATCAGCATGGGGTTGAGCGCTTTCGAACCAGAGCTCCCGTCGGAGTTCACCGTTGGACGTTCGGCTCCGATAGAGGACCTCTGTGATGAAGTAAGGCTGGTTCTCATCGGCGCGGGCTGCGAGGAAATATTGAGACCCGTTCTGGGAAGTCGCGAGAAGATCGTCGACAGATCCGCTACACCGGGAGTTCTTCTGGAGATACGCAACCCCATGACCGCCGAATTCGGCGTGGTCCGGAACAGCCTTCTGCCCGGTCTGCTCGAAGTGGAGAGCGCCAGCGCTCATGCGGCTTACCCCCACAGAATCTTTGAAGTCGGCGAGGTTCTTACCGGAGGCAAGGACGGATTCTGCCGAACCGGGATGCTTCTCGGTGTTCTGATCTGCTGGAACGAAGCCGATTTCGGAGACGCCCATTCGATCCTGGGAGCGCTCTGTCATGCCAGAGGTCTCGATCTCGAACTCGAACCAGTACTGGATAGCCGTTTCATTCCGGGCAGGGCTGCCTCGGTGCTCATCGACGGCGAAGACTGCGGTGTAATCGGTGAGTACAACCCGTCGATCCTGACCGGCTGGGGGATCGGCAGACCGGCCTCGGGCTTCGAGATCGGCATCGACTGCCTTAAGGGATAACTTTGTCGGAAAGATTCGTTCTCGAGGCGGACTTCGAGCCCGCGGGCGATCAACCCGCTGCCATAGCCAGTCTCGGAGAAGGGCTTCTGAGCGGCCTCGAGTGGCAGACACTCCTCGGGGTCACCGGCTCGGGCAAGACTTTTACGATGGCGAAGATCATCGAGAACGCCCAACGCCCGACCCTTGTGATAAGCCATAACAAGACACTTGCAGCCCAGCTCTACGGTGAGCTGAGAGGGTTTTTTCCCGAAGCCGCCGTTGAGTACTTCGTCAGTTACTACGATTACTACCAGCCTGAAGCGTATCTCCCCGTCAGCGATACCTACATCGAGAAAGATGCCGATCTCAACGAGGAGCTGGACAGACTGCGCCTCAGAGCCACAGCCTCGCTCGTCTCTAGAAGCGATGTGATAGTCGTTGCCTCGGTCAGCTGTATCTACGGTCTCGGGAATCCTGAAACGTTCAGATCGATCGGCCTCAGTCTCGAGAAGGGGCAGCCTCTGGACCTGGAACGGTTTCTCATCTCGCTTGTGGGAATGCAGTACTCGAGGAACGACATCGCGGTAACCCGCGGCAGATTCCGTGTCAGGGGAGACGTGGTGGACGTTGTTCCCGCATACAGTGATATGGGTTTACGGATCGAATTCTTCGGCAGTGAGATCGAGTCGATCAGCGTGGTAGACCATCTCACCGGGCACGTGAACAGATCACTGGACAGCACTCTCCTGTTTCCCGCAAAACACTTCGTCCTGGACGAGAGAGGCCTTAACAGGGCGTTGGGTCTGGTGGAGAGAGAGCTCGAGGAAAGGCTTGCGTATCTGAAACTTCATGGAAAGCTGCTGGAGGCTCAGAGGCTCGAATCCAGAACCAGGTACGATCTGGAACTGCTCACCGAGACTGGATACTGCTCGGGAATCGAGAACTACAGCAGGCATCTCTCCGGCAGGTCGGAAGGGGAGCGCCCCTCATGTCTTCTCGATTACTTCCCTCGCTCGGAGATGCTGGTGTTCATAGACGAATCTCACAGGACGATCCCGCAGATCCGGGGAATGTACAAGGGTGACAGATCCAGGAAGGAAACACTCGTCGAACATGGATTCCGCCTGCCCTCCGCCCTCGACAACAGACCTCTCTTTCTCGATGAGTTCATCGAGAACACCGGGCAGAAGATATGCATGTCGGCTACGCCTGCTCCTTTCGAGCTGGAGCTTTCCGGCAACGTGGCCGAGCAGATAGTCAGACCGACCGGGCTTGTGGATCCCGATGTGCTGGTCAGACCCGCCACCGGACAGGTTGACGATCTCGTCGAAGAAATACGCAAGGCTGTAGATTCGAAGGAACGCGTACTCGTCACCACCCTTACGAAGAGAATGGCCGAGGAGCTTACCGGATACCTGGAGGATCTGGATATTTCCGCGAGGTACGTTCACAGTGAGATAGACGCGCTCGAGAGAGTATCCATATTGCGGGATCTCAGACTTGCCGAATTCGATGTTCTCGTGGGAGTCAATCTTCTGAGGGAGGGGCTCGATCTGCCCGAGGTCGGGATGGTCGCCATTCTGGATGCCGACAAGGAAGGCTTTCTCCGCTCGAGAACCAGCCTTATCCAGACCGCCGGGCGTGCCGCGAGGAATATGGCCGGGCGGGTCATCCTGTACGCCGACAGAATCACCGACTCCATGCGATGGGCGATGGACGAGACCTCCCGCAGGAGAAGCATACAGCTGGCCTACAACAGGGAGCACGGGATCACACCCACCAGCATACGCAAATCGAGGGAGGAGATAATCAGGGTAACCGCGATTGCGGACATGGTCAGAGGGAGGAGTGAGGAACCCTCGGAGGACATCGGAATCCCGGCGGATCCGGCTGCCGCCGCAGCCTACCTGGAAAAGAGTATGCTCGAAGCCGCCAGGAATCTCGAGTTCGAGAAGGCTGCATCCTACAGGGATGCTCTGCGAAGAATTCTCGATGATTGAACAGCGATTCAACGGGACTTGACAGCATTTCAGGCCGGGGCAATACTACCGCTGCTAACAGCGTTATCTCAGACGGTTAACAACCAATAATGGAAGGGGAACCCATGAAAAGGGTGTTTCTTACACTGGCTATTATTGCATTCACAGCGTTTGCGGGTAGCAGTATTCCAGTACCCGAAGGATATATTCCCGGTGGAGGAAGTACTGACGCCGAGTACCTTCAGTACGACGACGGCAGTGCCTTCTGGCTGACCTGGGCTGGAATGTACAGGGGTGTCTGGTTCAACACCGATGATTTCGTACCCGATAAGGACGGATTCGCACTCGATTTTTCCGAGTACTGGATGTACCACAGCACCAACACCGATCCCTGGGACGTCAGTGATTTCTACGCAGAGATCTGGAACGGTGACTACATGAGCCCGCTGGTTCAGCTCGATACGCAGATGATCACCGCTATCCACTACGCGCCCGTTTTCGCCTACTACCCCACTCCACTCGAGGCGGAGAGTAACTTCTGGGCCCTCGAGAATACCGAGATGTCTGCCGGTGGATGGCCTTCGGTTCTCGCTGACAATACTGTACCCGCGGCAGAACACAGCTACTTCTCCGATGACTTCTACGTCTGGGAACCCTGGACCTCGTCTACCGGCTCCGGGGACTTTCTTATCAGAGTCGAAGGTGAATTCTTAAGCGCTCTCGACAACGATACCTGGGGTGGCATCAAAGCCATATTCTAGGTTTCTTGCTCAGTGCGTATGGCGTCGGCTCTGCCGGCGCCTTTTTTTGTGCATAACGGTTGGAATTCGATTATTCTAGAGATATGCTTTTTTGAGCAGGTTACCATTCACGCTCCGGAGGGAAGATGGGTGTATTCGTAGCCAGGACCGCCGGCTTCTGCTGGGGGGTGAGAAGGGCTGTCGACCGTGTTATCACCGAATTGAAGAAGGGACGAAAACCCTTCAGTGTCTACGGCCCGCTCGTTCACAATCCATCCGTAATGGAAGCTCTTGCAGAGCGGGGCGTGTCGATCTGTTCCGATCCGGCGAAGCTCGACGGTGGTACGCTCTTCCTGAGAACACACGGGGTAACGCTCGAGGAGAGACGCTGGCTGAATTCACTCTCGGTCAGGATAAGGGATCTCACCTGCCCCCGGGTGGGCCGTGCCCTCGCAATCGCACGGGGCAGGAACAGAGATGGCTATTCCGTAATCATTCTCGGTGACCCCGGTCATCAGGAGGTCAAGGCTCTTCGTTCCTGTGCGGGTGACCGGTCAATCGTAATCTCCGGACCGATCGAAGCAGCGGGATTGACCGGTCTTACCAGACCCTTCCTTCTGTCCCAGACAACCCAGAGCACCGAGAACTTCGACGAGACGTTGAAGGTTCTGAAGAAACGTTTCCCCGACCTCGAGAGCGTCAGCACCATCTGCGACTCCGCGAGCAGAAGGCAGGCAGAACTTCGCGAACTCTGTCCGCGGGCTGACTGCGTTGTCGTTGTCGGCGGCAGACAGAGCGCGAACACTTCTCTGCTCGCACGAATAGCCGCCGAGGAGGGGCTCCCCGTATTCCATGTCGAGAGTCATAACGAGTTGAATGCCGATGATTTCGAGGGCTTCAGAAACATCCTCGTTACGGCTGGAGCATCTACACCGAACTGGTGTATCAGGAAGGTCAGGGAGAAATTACTCGAGATTCAGGGGATCAGGGGCAGCGGCAGGATAAGGACTCTGATAAGGAACCTGATATTCGCGAACTTCCACATACCTCCGATAGCGCTGATCGTCGGCGCTGCCGGCAGCAGGCTGCTTGGCGGCGCCGGATGGAGGCTGTCGATCTTCTGCTCGGCACTTGTTCTCTTTGCATTCCACACGCTGACCGCGGTTTTCGAATCGACAATGTCGAGATTCGCGAGCCAGAAGCGGCAGGAATTCGTGATGCGAAACCGCGGCATGCTGGTGAGTGTTGCCCTGCTGTCCCTTGCAGGGAGTCTGTTGCTGTCACTCTCTCTCAGCACCGTCTGGATGATAGTGCTCGGTCTCTCGGTGCTCCTGTTTCTTCTCTATTCCCTGCCCCTCATGCTTCGAAAAAAATTCCTGCCCGGCGGGCTCAGGATGATCCCTGGATCGAGGGATGTTCTCTTCGCCCTGGGCTGGGCATTCCTGCTCGCGCTGCTGCCGGCACTGACCCTCATCGGATCCCATAGACTGCCGGAGATTCTCGTCTGGCCCGCATCGCTTTTCCTTCTGTTTCTCGCGAGGTCCATTTTTCTGGATCTCGTGGACCTGCAGGGAGATGCTCTGATGGGGCTGGACACGATACCTCTCAGTCTCGGTGCTGAAAGAAGCAGGAAAATGCTTCTGGTGTGCGCCTTCCTTTCCTCGCTCATTCAGATACTTTCGGTTCTGTTCGGTGTCATGCCGCCTGCAGCCCTTGGTTTCCTTGCAGCGCCCTTATGGCTCACAACAGGTCTTGTAATGCTCGAGAAATCTGCACTGCCGACCGAGCTGGCTGTCCGTACGGTTGCCGATGGAAGCCTTCTGATTGCCGGTCTCGTCCCATTCACCCTCAGCATGCTGATCTGAGGAAGGATACAGGAGAGAAACAATGATGAAACAATTCCTTTACTGCGCCTGGTTGCTTGCACTCCTCCCGTCATGTGGAACGGACACTTCGGTTCCAGAGCGCTTCACGCCTCCCGTATCGCAAACCCCCTGGAGCATGATCATTGTCACTGGGAGTGTTGTGAACCTCAGGGCCGGTCCCGGTACACAGTACGAAAAGGTGGGTGCCGTCCACAGGGGAGATACATTGCAGGTGACGGGAGGACTGGATGACTGGTATCGGGTTTACTATCCGGCAGGATCTCAGTTCGCATGGATCTACGGGAATCTTACTTCGGGTACGGAACTTCCCTAGAATCTGTGTATATTAGTTACCTGAATACAGGTTGTCCGTTGACGTTCATTCACCAGTGTCCGGGAGGGATGCAAGTTGATAGAACGCTATTCAATACCTGAAATGACCTCTATCTGGAACTCTCACTCCAGATTCTCACGCTGGCTCGAGATAGAGATACTGGCTGTGGAAGCGCGATTCATTGCAGGCGAAGTGTCCGAGGAAGACTACAGGAAGATAAAGTGCAATGCCTCCTTCGATCTCGAGAGAATCGACGAGATCGAGCGCGTTGTTCATCACGATGTTATTGCTTTCCTGACCAGTGTTTCGGAAAGTCTCGGGTCCGAATCCAGACACGTCCATTTCGGGATGACTTCGAGTGATGTACTCGACACATGCCTGGCAACACAGATCAGGGATGCTGGCAAGCTGATAGGCTGCGAGCTCGATCGCTATGGAACGGCTCTTGCCGGTCTTGTGCAGAGATGCAGGGGAATCGCCTGCATCGGTAGAAGCCACGGCATGTACGCGGAACCTACAACACTTGCACTCAAGTTCGCCGGTCATTACGGTGAGTTCCAGAGGTGCGGGAAGAGACTGGAGCAAGGGCTTGCCGAGGCAAGTACCGGTAAGATATCGGGCGCTGTCGGAACCTATGCCCATCTCGCCCCTGCGGTAGAGGAGCATGTCTGTGCCAGCCTCGGACTCTCTCGCGAGTCTTCATCTACACAGGTTGTGGCAAGGGACAGGCATGCAGCGTTCATTTACTCACTTGCTTCCATAGGAGGCGCCCTCGAGAGGATTGCTACGGAGATCAGGCACCTCCAGAGATCCGAGGTCGGTGAAGTCGAAGAATCGTTCGGTTCCGGTCAGAAGGGCTCCAGCGCAATGCCTCACAAGAGGAATCCGATAATCAGCGAGCGCCTGTGCGGCCTTGCCCGGCTGCTTAGGAGCTACCTGGCGGTGAGCCTCGAGAATACAGCGCTCTGGCATGAACGGGATATCAGTCATTCCTCTGCTGAGAGGTTCATATTTCCTGATGCTTGCGGTGTCTGCCTCTACGCCCTGAGAAAGGCTGCCGATCTCGTAGAGGGTCTCAGGGTGTTCCCCCACCGTGTGGCCTCTAACCTCGCAAATGCGGGAGACAGGTTCCATTCCCAGGCATTGCTGCTTGCCCTTACCGGAAAAGGGCTCTCCAGGGAAGAATCGTATGCGCTCGTACAGAAAGCCGTCATGAACGCTATGGAAAATGGCAGGGGCTTCGTTTCCACAATACTGGATACAGCGGAAATCACATCGATCCTGCCGAAGGAGGAGATCTCTATTATCTGCAGCATGGACGCCCATCTTCGCAACGAGAGTGTCATACTGCAAAGGCTTGGCCTCTGATGAGGGAAAGCGGCAGCAAGCCTGTTCCATTCTCTCCCGGGGAGGAGTTGATCTTATGCCAGTGATCTACATTGTTGTTGGAATGGTAATCGGCGGTATTGTCATGTACTTCATCAGTAATTCATCATCTGTCAAGAAAACGGGTGAAAAGGATGGGAGGATCAACTCCCTGAGCAGTGCTCTGAGCCGGACGAAGTTCGAGAACTCTGAACTCGTCTCGAAGCTCAAGCGGCTCGACAAAGAGATCAGGAAGCATGCAGATCTCGCCATCCTGCTTCCGGAGCTCGTCAAGCAGATATTCTCCGCACGAACCAGCGCAGAGCTGTCCACCTATCTCACCAGAGCCATGAACAGGCTGACCGGTTCCGAGAAGGTGGCGCTCTTTCTGGCTGACAGGAAGGGCACCAGACTGGGGCTTGTCTCCAGCAAGGGGCTCGGGAACGTGCTCAAATCTCCCTTGGCGCTCAACCTTGGTGAGGGACACGTCGGTTACGTCGCCGAAACGGGGAGACTGTTCGCGAAAGCGGATTTCCTGGAGGAGAGCACTCTTGCCAGGAAACAGATCGAGAATGGAGCCATTCCCGATTACATACCTGACTTCGCCGCCCCGATGATGTGTCAGGGCGTTCTGTTCGGTGTCCTGTGCCTGAACGATATCCCCTCTGAAGGCACAAGCCTTGTCAGGGAGAGGCTGCGGGCGGTTGCGGCCGTCGGTGCAGCCGCGATGGAGAATGTCAGGCTGCTCGAGAGATTCACCGGAGCAACCGATCTGGACACCGACACCGGTCTCCCGAGTGAAGGTCGGCTGATTCCCGTTCTCGAATCGGAGCTCGAGAGAGTCCGGAGATTCGAGAGCCCCCTCACCGTAATCGAACTCGAAGTTCCCCTGGGTTCTTCCGTGAACAGATTCCTTGCCCGAGAGGCTATGATGATCGCGGCAAACTACCTGAAGGCGACGATGAGAAACATCGATACGGGAATCAGGATGGCCCGGCACAGGATAATGCTCATTCTTCCCGGAACGGATGTTGCCGGTGCCGAGAAGGTCGTTGCGAGGCTCGGGCTCGAGATGCCGCCGCTTTCGGCCAGCGAGGGGGAGGACAGCCTGGCGGCAGTACGTCTCAGGAGCATGACCATAACACCGAAAGACTCTCTTTCTCCCGAGAGAATTGCAGACGATATCAGCGTGATGGAATTCACCGATTACGAAATCTGATCCTCTCCGAAAGGTCCTCATGCAGACTCTCGAGCAGAAACTCAGCAAGGCTATCAGGAAGAGGAAGCTTGCCATGTCTCTGGACGAGGCGAAAAGGCTTGCAGGATTCGTAGGAAGGATGCCGACCGCTCTTGAATTCCATCTCTTCGACACCATGTGGAGTGAGCACTGCTCGTACAAGAGTTCGAAGCCTCAACTGAGGAAACTTCCAACCAGAGCACCGCAGGTGGTAATCGGCCCCGGAGAAGACGCCGGCGTTGTCAGATTCTGCACGCATGAGGGTACGGAATACGATGTCGTCGTTGCTCACGAGAGCCATAACCATCCTTCGCAGATTCTTCCGGTCGAAGGCGCTGCGACCGGTATAGGTGGAATCGTCAGAGATGTCTACTGCATGGGCGCCCGGGTGATTGGCTCGCTCGACCTGCTTCGGTTCGGTGATCCGGGAGGACCGAACGGAGAGCGTGTAAGAGCGATCTCCCGCGGGGTAGTCGAGGGCATCTGGAAGTACGGAAATGCTCTGGGAGTGCCGAACCTCGGCGGCGATACGATCTTCGACAGGGGGTTCGACGACAACTGTCTCGTAAACGTGGTTGCGGTCGGGATAGTACCTCACAGCAGGGTTGTTCGAAGTTTCGTTCCCGGTGAAGCCCACGAAGAGCAGTACGTGCTCATCCTCACGGGGAAACCCACGGACGATACGGGTTTCGGCGGAGCCACATTCGCGTCAGCCGATCTCGAGGGTTCCGAAATGGAAGCCGTCCAGGTCGCGGATCCTTTTCTGAAAAGGGTGCTGTCGGAGGCGAATATCTCGGTTCTCGACTACCTGTTCGAGAAGGGGGTCGCTTTTGGCTTCAAGGACCTCGGAGCCGGCGGCATTGCCTGCGTAACGAGTGAGCTTGCCGCGCATGGCGGGTTAGGTATCGTCGTTGACCTTGATGCCGTCCCTGTTTCCATATCGAACCTGCCGCCGGAGGTGATCGCCTGTGCCGAAACCCAGGAGAGATACGGGCTGGCGGTTCCCGAGAGGGTAGCAGCCGATGTGCTGAAAATCTACAATGAGGAATACGAGCTCCCAAGGCTCTTTCCCGGAGGGGGAGCTGCGGTCATCGGCAGGTTTACCTCGGAGACGGTTTACAGAGTTGTCTGCCGCGAAGAGGAAGTTGCTGCGGCACCCGTCAGCTGCATCACCGAGGGTGTCGAATACGACAGGCCGGAAACTCCGGTTCCCGTACCGGTGATCGAACCATCTGAGAGATCGACGGATCCCGAGGCTGACATTGCAGCCATGCTCAAATCACTCTCGGGTACCGGAAGGTATCCGGTCTGGTCCTATTACGACAGCGAGGTTCAGGGTGCAACACATTTCAGACCGGGAGAAGCCGATGCCTGCGTTATCGTTCCAGTGCCGGGGTGCAAGGTCGGTCTTGCGGTATCCGGTGACGGCAATCCCTGGTTCGGTCAGCTCGACCCATACCTGGGCGGCGCGCATGCTGTTGGCGAGGCTGTCAGGAACGTGGTCGCAACAGGAGCAGTACCGATTTGTGCAACCGACTGTCTGAATTACGGCAACCCGGAAGTCCCGGAAGTCTTCTGGCAGTTCAGGAGGGGCGTCGAGGGCATTGCAGATGCCTGCAGGGCACTGGGTCTGATGGGAGACCGTTCCGATCCCCTTCCGATCGTATCGGGCAACGTGAGTTTTTACAACCAGTCGGCTCAGGGGAAACCGATTCCTCCATCACCAATTGTTTCAGTTCTTGGAAGACTTGATGATTTTACCAAAGCATGTGACATCTCGTTCAGGAGGCCTGGAGACCTCCTTCTCATGGTCGGAGCACGC
>CBDUZS010000017.1:0-44315 GCA_965371785.1 uncultured bacterium | reverse complement strand
TCAGTGAGATTCACGGAGATGATTATTCACCGGGATATCACGATGTTCTGCTCGGAGCGCTCTCACCGGGGATCTACTTCTGCAGGATGACTTCCAACGGCCAGGCTGCCTTACGGCGATTCGTAGTAATCGAGTAACTGCCAGAACTCAAAAAGTATCTGAAGGCTTCAGTAACCCGTGATGTAGACGTTTCCATCCTGACCGCTTGAAGTGTAGACACGGTCTCCGACCGGGCTGCAGCAGACGTGTCCACCTCTGAACCCGGATTTTGTTACCCCGGCTACCGTAAGATCCGAAGCGCGTACGATCGTGCTGCTGTTGCCCAGTCCGTTAGCCGTGTAGAGGTACCTGCCGTCGGGCAGTATGGCGATACCGGTTGGTATCGAGCCGATGAGAACCGAGTCCACCATGGCACCTGTTGCAGGATCGAACGATGCCAGGTAATCGTCACCGGCTACAGTGACGTAGAGTGTCTCACCGCCGGGGGAGATGCAGATTCCCATAGGGTTGCATCCGGTCGAAAAACTGTGAACAATCGATGCATCGTGTGTCTCGATCACCAGAATTCTGTCTGCGGGTGCGCCAAGCGTTACGTACAGGTATTCTCCGGCAGGGCTGAAACACATCGATGTCGGCTCTCCTCCGCACGGAATCGAATCTTCGACTGTAAAATCAGAGGTGTTGAACCTGTAGACGGTGCTGTCTCCTCCACATGCTGCGTACACGAATCCGCCATCGGGCGGTGAACACAGAGCATCAGGGGTTTCATCCAGGGGAACTCTGGCCAGTTCCTCCAGGAAATGTGTTGTCAGTACGGAAACGCCGGCAGTGGGAGAGCAGATGCCTGCAAAGAGAAGATCTTCAGATGGAGATGTACACATCGCACTGGAGATGCATGCGGTAAACCTCCTGGAATCGATCAGGGAGAGGTCGGAAGTGGAGTAGGCAAGCAGCTCATGAGCCGTACCGGCGTACAGGATATCTCCCGAAATATCACAGCACATTGAAACGACTCCCCGACCGACCACGATGCTGTCTGAGAGAATGGCAGGAAATGGCGCTTCCGGTTCCATGACCAGGGGTTCGGTCTCCATCTGCGAGAGGAGTGCAGCCAATAACAGCAACGCAATCATATACCCTCCACCAGCCGGTCGATGACACCGTGGAAAACGACATCGTGGGAGGCAAGCTCCCCGTGATCGTACTCGATCTTTCCCGAGAAGAACCTGCCCTGTTCGAGCCACTTCATGAAGAGTCTGTCCCCCTCCCAGAGATCCAGATCGTAGAGCTTCTCGTTCTCGATCCATGCCAGGATACCCTCGGGGCTCTCTTCGAGCAGTTCCCCCGAATACCGGCTCGTTACGAAGACGAAGACGTACCAGTCATCGACTTCGTCGAACGAGGGGAACGTGAGTATTCCCTTCATCTCGGGGTTTTCGATGATGAGGCCACTCTCTTCGTAAACCTCGCGGATCGCGCATTCCTCCGGCGTCTCTCCCGGTTCCAGTTTTCCACCGAGAGTGTTCCACTTGCCCCGGTGGATATCGTTCTTCTTCTTCACACGGTGGAGCATCAGGGTTCGCCCGTCTTCCCTGATGTATACAAGGGTTCCCAGCTTCACGTACCCTCCCGGCAATGAACGGTCAACGGTTAATTCAATTCTTCACTTATGCGAATGAGGAGCGGATCCAGAGGTTTCTTCTTCATCCAGGAGTCTCTCAGGGGATGATGGACTATCTCGTGGTTCATCTCGCCGACCATACAGGGCGCGGCATCATCGAGCAGGGCCATGACCGAACCCCAGCCGAGTTTTGTTGCGAGTACCCTGTCAGCCGTTGTTGGAGAACCACCGCGCTGTACGTGACCGAGTACCGTAACACGGCTCTTCAGCCCTGAGTATTCCTCTATCTTCGAGGCAATATCGAAGGCATTTCCCGCCTCGTCACCCTCCGCGACCACTAGGATGTTTGAGGTCCTGCCGTTCTCTATCCTCCTCTGGACCAGGCTGCAAATCCGGGGAATGTCAGTGGGAGTCTCGGGTATTACGAGCACTTCCGCCCCGCAGCCAATTCCGACTTCGAGCGCGATGAACCCGGCATCCCTCCCCATCACCTCTACGAGGAACAGCCTGTCATGTGCGGCAGCGGTGTCTCTGACCCTGTCGATGGCTTCGAGAGCGGTGTTCACAGCCGTATCGTAACCTATGGTGAAATCACTGCCCCAGATGTCGTTGTCGATCGTGCCGGGAACCCCGACGACAAGGGTGCCGTGTTCCTCGGACAGCTCGAAGGCTCCGCGGAAGCTGCCGTCGCCTCCTATCACTACAAGGCCTTCAATGCCTTTTTCGCGCAGGTTCCGTGCCGCCGATTCCCGCCCCGCGGGAGTTCTGAATGCAAGGCTGCGTGTAGTCTGAAGGATAGTTCCGCCTCTGGAGATGATGTTGCTGACATCGGTGCCTGACATCTCCCGGATCTCGCCCGCGATCAGCCCTTCGTACCCGCGCATCACACCCCACGCAGAAAGACCGTGGCTGAGAGTTGCTCTGACCACGGCCCTTATGCAGGCGTTCATCCCGGGTGAGTCACCACCACTGGTAAGAACGGCAATACTGTTCAACTGCTATCCTGACTTCTTGCTCTTCCCGGTATCGATGACACTTGCTGGTGAATCGACCAGTTCGAGTATGACCGCTTCTGCGGCGTCTCCCCTTCTGGGACCCAGCTTGAGGAGGCGAGTGTAACCTCCCGGTCTGTCCTTGTATCTTGGTCCAAGCTCGTTGAATATCTTCTGGACTGCTTTACTGCCGTATACCATTCTGGCGACCATTCTCCTCGAATGGACAGTGTCCTTCTTCCCCTTTGTGATGATCTTCTCGGAAAGGCTTCTGGCAGCCCTGGCTTTTGCCAGGCTGGTAGTCACCCTCTCCTCGATGACCAGGGATGTGACAAGGTTTCTGAGCAGACGTACCCGAGCATCAGGTTTTCTTCCGAGCTTGGGAGTTGTTTTTCTATGGCGCATATCTATCAAAACTCCCTGGTAACGGTTATTCTTCAGCCTTGAGCGAAAGACCGTATGTGGCTACTAACTCTTCAATGGTTGAAAGAGAAGCCTGCCCGAAGTTCCTCAGCCCGAGAAGCTCGTTCCTGGTCTTCGAGGCCAGCTCTAACAACGTGGCGATTCCCCCTCCAGCCATGCAGTTGACCAGCCTGGGAGATAGGTCGGTTTCCTTGAGAGTCTTGTTCTCGAACTCCTGCTCTGATTCCTCGAAGCCATCATCCGGAAGCTCATCGGGTACTTCAACCTCACCGCTCAGAATCATCTGGAGATGCTTGAGAAGAATCTCGCATGAGGTTTCGACCGCTTCGGCAGGTGTAATGCTGCCGTCGGTTGTCACTTCCAGTACGAGCTTATCGAAATCGGTCTTGTCTCCCACTCTTGCACTGTCGACATGAAAGTTAACCTTACGGACAGGACCGAACCAGGAATCGAGCAGGATTGTGCCCGGTTCAATACCTCGACCCATTGTCCGCCATTCATCTGAAGTGATGTAACCCTTGCCTCGCTCGACGGTTATCTCTATCTCGAGATCCGTTTTCTCACTTATCTCCGCGATCACCTGATCCTTGTTGGCGATGAAGATGGTATCGCTGCCTTTCAGATCCCTGGCGGTAACGATACCAGGCTTTGAAGCCTTGAGTTTGAGGTGTCCCTGACCTTCACCATCAAACCTTATGTTGAGAAGCTTGATGTTGAGGATAATGTCGGGAACATCCTGCATGACACCCGAAATTGTGGAGAACTCATGCTTTGCACCCTTTATGGTTACCGATACGGCGGCTGCACCTTCTATGGATGAAAGCATGACCCTTCTCAGTGCATTCCCGAACGTCGTGCCGAAGCCCCGCTCGAGAGGTGTTATCACAAGCCTGCCGTAATTATCCGTACTGGTTTCTTCATCCCAGCTGATGATATCAGGCAGATAGAGACTCTTAAATTCCATCCGATCCCCCCATGGGCTTGAAGCCCGATGTATACGGCATCTCAATGGTCATCCCGTTTCTCATTCCGGACTACTTGCCGCGACGCCGCTTGGAGAGCCGGCAACCGTTATGCGGAATCTTCGTCAGGTCTTTTATTCCGGTAACATCGAGATCGGTTGAATGAAGCGCTCTGACTGCGGCTTCTCTGCCTGAACCAGGGCCGCGAACCCATATCTCGAGTTTCCGGATCCCAGCTTCAAGAGCCTTCTCGGCTGCCTGGACAGCTGCCTGACTCGCGGCGAATGCGGTGCCCTTCCTGGTGCCTCTGACACCTGTCGTGCCGCCGCTGGCCCAGGTAATCACATTGCCGCTGGTATCGGTTACGGTAATCATCGTATTGTTGAACGAAGACTTGATGTGAGCAATACCATGAATATCAGATACTTTTGCTATTTTCCTGGTCGAACGGCTCGAAGTCTTTTCTTTAGGCAACAGTATCCCTCCTAACGCTTTTTCTTGTGCCCTGCTTTGGGTCCCTTGCGGGTCCGGGCGTTGGTGTGGGTACGCTGTCCTCGGACGGGAAGACCTCTTCTATGCCTCAGCCCGCGATAGCATCCTATATCCATGAGTCTCTTACGGTTCATGGTTACTTCCGCCCGGAGAGTGCCCTCGACTTTGAAATCTTCATCGATGACTCTTCTCAAGGCAGCGACTTCGCTCTCGGTAAGGTTGTCCGTACTCCTGTTCAAAGCTATGCCGGTCTTGTCCAGAATCCGCTTTGCCGAAGTAAGACCTATACCGTGTATGTAAGGAAGAGCGTACAGAATCTGTTTGTTTCTGGGAAGATCAACTCCCGCGATTCTCGCCACTGTTTACCTCCGTTGACACCGGAAAGAAGGTTAACCCTGTCTCTGTTTGTGCCTGGGGTTTCTGGAGCAGATGACAAGCATCTTCCCCTTCCTGCGCACAATCCGGCAGTATTCACAGATTTTCTTTACTGAACTGCGCACTTTCATCTCATTGCCTCACTTGTACCTGTATGTAATCCGTCCTCGGGACAGGTCGTAGGGTGACAGCTCGACCGTAACCCTGTCGCCTACAAGGATCCGGATGTAGTGCATTCGCATCTTTCCCGAGACATGGCACAGAACAATGCACCCCTCCGGCTTGTCCAGCTGAATACGGCACATGTTGTTCGGAAGTGTTTCAGTGACGGTTCCATCAACAACTATGCCCTGTTCTTTTGCCAAAATCTGCTTCCTTTTCTACAAAACACCCTGATATAGAACGGGTATTATCGCCAAAACGCCTCATTCCGTCAATATCAACGGGTTACCATCGGTTACCACTATCGTGTGCTCGGCGTGAGCCGAGAGCTTCCCGTCTGCTGTCGTGACGGTCCAGCCATCCTCCCGTGTTCTGACCCCGAACCCGCCAGCATTTACCATGGGTTCTATTGCAAGCATGAGCCCGACAGACAGCTTTGCACCTCGGCCTCTTGTTCCGAAGTTGGGAACCTGAGGGGGTTCATGCAACTCCTTACCGATGCCATGGCCAACCAGCTGTTTCACGACACTGAATCCCATACTCTCTACAAAGCTCTGTATCGCAGCCCCGATATCCCCGACTTTCCTGCCTGTTCTGGCTTCGGATATTCCCAGGTCCCTTGCCCTGTACGTAGTTTCCAGGAGTCTGAGCGCCCTGGGTTCAACCACTCCCACGGGAATCGTGTCAGCCGCATCGCCATGGTACCCGTTCTTGAAGGCGCCGACGTCCAGGCTTACCAGATCCCCCTCTCTGATCAAGCGGTGTTCCGATGGGATACCGTGTACGACCTCGTTGTTGATCGAGACACACACAGAGGCTGGATAACCGTTGTATCCGAGAAAGGACGGTGTTGCGCCCTCAGCCTCGATAATACTCTTTCCCAGTTTATCGATCTGGGCCGTGGAGACACCGGGCTGGATGAAATCACGAAGTTCATCGAGAACTTTTCTTACTATCCTCCCGCTCTCCCTGGCACAGTCGAGAGAAGAGCCGCTGACTACTGCCACTTCGACAGCACCTCCACTATCCTGGCATCCACATCGGGAACGCTTCCAGAGGAGTTGACCATCGTTATTCGTCCTCCGTAGAAATCCTCGAGAGGACCTGCAAGCTCGTTGTAGTGATCCAGCCTCTCCCTGATTATTTCCGGCCTGTCGTCCTCTCTTATGACAAGAGACTCCCCGCATCGGGGGCAGGGGTCACCTTTACCGTAATCTCCGGCTCTGGAGATGAACCCGCATTCGAGACAGGAGAGCCTTCCGGTTAGACGCCTGACGATCTCTTCGACGGGGATCGTCAACATGATAACTCCCGTTAGAGGCCGCCCGAGTTTTTCGAGGTACCCGTCGAGTTCCAGGGCCTGCCCAGCGTTTCTCGGATAACCATCGAGGAGAAAGCTGGGAATTCCGCTGATCCTGGAGAAGACCTGTTCATTTACTATCTCGTCGCTGATGAGAGCACCGGACTCCATTGTCTCCCTGATCCTCCGACCGAGGTCAGTACCCTTGCTAACCTCTTCCCGGAACAGCGTCCCGGTCGACAGATGTACAAGGTCGAAACGCCTGGAGATCAGTTCAGCCTGTGTACCTTTTCCCGATCCTGGAGGGCCGAAGAAGACAATTCTCATCGTCTGCCTCTGATCCTTCCCTTGCTGAGGAAGCCGTCGTAGTGCCTCATGAGAAGATGTGTCTCTATCTGCCTGAGTGTTTCAAGAGCCACACCGACCACGATGAGCAGACTCGTTCCGCCGAACATGAAATTGACGCCTGCATGCTTGCTCATGATCATGGGCATTGCAGCAATACCTGCCAGGAAAATTGCCCCCGGCAGTGTAACCCTGACCAGAACCCTCTCGATGTATTTCGCGGTGCTCTTGCCTGGTTTCCTTCCGGGAATGAACCCGCCGTACTTCTTCATGTTCTCTGCAAGATCGGTCGGGTTGAAGGTAATCGCTGTGTACACGTACGCGAAGAGGATGATCAACGTCGAGTAGACCGTGATGTAGAGCGTGCTCCCCGGAGCAAGGAAACTGTTGACCCAGGTGTCTATCCCGGAATTCGGAAAGAACATGGCAATACTGCTTGGGAACATCATGAACGCCTGAGCGAAAATCACCGGGATTACACCGGCGGTATTCAGGCGAAGGGGGATATGGGTACTCTGACCTCCGTATATCTTCCTGCCCCGAACCTGTTTGGCATACGTGACTGGAATCCGTCTCTGTGCCTCCGTCATGAGGACCACGAATGCAACCGTGATGAACATGAACACGACGAGGAAAACCATTGAAACGAACGACGTCTGCTGGAGAATGAAGACATCCCTGTACAGTGTCATGAGCGATCCCGGCAGCCTGCCGACGATCCCCGCGAATATGATGAGGCTGATTCCGTTTCCGATACCGCGTTCCGAGATCCGTTCTCCCAGCCACATCACGAAGATCGTTCCAGTGATCAGCGTAATAACCGTCTGTAACGTAAAAGCGATTCCCGGAACAGGTACCACGCCTGGAACCTGTCTGTTCAATCCAACCAGGTACTGGGAAATGCCCAATCCCTGTACGAATGCCAGAGCTACGGTTGCATACCGGGTGATCTCCGTGAGCTTCTGACGACCTGCTTCTCCCTCCTTCTTCAGTTTCTCGAAGTAGGGGACAACTGAGCCGAGGAGCTGCACGATGATCGAAGCGGAAATGTATGGCATGATTCCGAGAGCGAATACGCTTGCTCTCCTGAGAGCACCCCCGACGAAGAGATCGTACATCCCCATGAGCCCGCCGCCGCCGGAAAAAGCTTCTGACAGCGCGCCTCCGTCGATCCCGGGAACCGGAATGTGTCCACCTATCCTGTAGATTGCCAGCAGAAGGAAAGTATAAAATATCTTCTTCCGGAGCTCGGGTATCTTCAGGATATTTTCAAAACCACGCATTACCGAAGCACCTCAGCCACGCCGCCGGCGTCCTTTATCGCATTGGCAGCCGTTCCGGTGAATGCATGCGCACAGACCGTGAGGCCATGCTCGAGCTTCCCGCCACCGAGTATCTTCACCGGTCTCTGTCTCGATGAGATGAGACCCGCATCCTTCAGCGTATCCGGCGTGACCACAGATTCCTTCTCGAATCTGTTGAGCAGTCCCACGTTCACGGTCTGAAACCTCACGGCAAACCTTGCGTTACTGAATCCCTTGTGGGTGAGTCTTCTCTGAATCGGCATCTGGCCGCCTTCAAACCATGGATGGATGCTGGCTCTGGCTCTCTGACCCTTGTGGCCTTTGCCGCACGTCCCGCCCTTGCCGGAACCGCTGCCGCAGCCTTTTCTGGTTCTGTTCTTACGCGCTCCCCGGGCAGCACGAAGGTGCTGAAGCCGTCTCATGACTTCACCTCCTCAACCTGAACGAGGTGGCTGATGCGGAAGATCATGCCGCGAATCTCAGGTCTGTCGGGCTGGATTACCGAACTGTGCATCCTGCGTAGCCCCAGAGCCCTGAGGGTTCTCTTCTGAACCTCCTTGCGACCGATTCCGCTCCTCACCTGTGTAATGCGAAGCTTCTTCTCAGCCATCACTATCCTGCCTTCTGGCAACCTCTCCCCGGCGGATCCTGCTCGTTTCGTCGATCAGAATCAGGTCGTGGAATCCGGCCATGGTTGCTTTTACCACGTTGTGCGGGTTATTAGAGCCCTGAGCCTTGGTGAGTACGTCCTTGATCCCGGCACATTCCATTATGGCTCTGACTGCAGCCCCGGCGATCACTCCCGTTCCAGGGCTTGCCGGTCTGAGAAGCACCTGACCAGCCCCGTACTTTCCTATGATGCGGTGAGGAATCGTCCTGTTGTCTACGAGTGGAATGGCGATCATGTTCTTTCTGGCGGTCTCTGTTGCTTTTCGTATCGATTCCGGCAGCTCGGTTGCTTTCCCGAGACCGACGCCAACCTTGCCTTTACTGTCACCAACGGCCACTATGGCATTGAATCCAAAGGTTCTTCCACCCTTCGTAACCTTGGCAACCCTGTTTACGGTTATCAGCCTGTCGATGAGACCGGCTTCCTCGAGTTCGCTGGGGCGTCTCGGTTTGCGAGACCTTCCGCCACGATCTCTTCGCCCCCGGGGAAAACGGTTGTCCCGGGAATCGCTTGTCTTTTTCTCTTCCACTGTGACAGTCCTTTCCCCTCTAGAACCTTAGTCCGCCTTCGCGGGCTTTCTCGGCAAGAGCTTTTACACGTCCATGATAGGGGTGACCACCCCTGTCGAACACTACTGTCTCGATTCCGAGTTCTTTTGCCTTCGCCGCAATGAGACCGCCAAGACGCTCGGCTTGCTGCATTCTTGTCTCGGAGGTCTTTCCGCTCAGGCTCTTGCTGCTGGTGGAAAGAGTTATCAGGGTCTTTCCAGCAACGTCGTCTATAAGACTTGTCATCATGTGCTTCGTGGATCTACGCACGAAAAGCCTTGGTCTTTCGGGCGTTCCGAAGATCTTCTTCCTGATGCTTCTATGGCGTTTCTGGAGACGCTGTTTGTTCGTAGGTCGTGACATGAGCTCTCCATACCTCCTAAGTTATTACCGTCTTCGCTGTCTTGCGCTTCACGTACTGCTTTGAATAACGGAAACCTATCATGTTGTAAGGTTCGACAGGTTTGATCCGGTAAAGCAGTGAGGCAAAATCACCAACAAGATGTCTGTCGTTTCCCGTGATCGTCACGGTAAACGTGTTCTGTCCCTGAACTATCCCCAGGGACAGGCCCTCGGGAATCGACACGACAACCCTGTGAGAAAACCCTATCTGCAAATCGAGTGCGGAGCTGACCACCTCTGCCTGATACCCCTTGCCCTGGACTATCAGAGAAATGGAATGCCCCTTGCTCACACCTGTGATCCTGTTGGAGAGATGCGCCCGGGTAGTACCATGAAGTCTCTTCTGCTCGATGGAATCATCCTTACGATGAACAACGAGGTTATCATCGACGACTTTTGCGGTAATACCCCGGGGGAGCTGGTAAGAGTCTTTTCCTCTGGATCCGGTCATCGAGACCTTCGAACCCTTGACGGTCACTTTTACGTCTTCCAGAGGAATCGGGAGCTTGCCTATTCTCGACATACCTGTGCTCCCTGCTACCAGACGTGGAGCAGCACTTCGCCACCCACGTTCTCCCTGCGGGCTTCGGTATCGGTCACGATACCACGCGGTGTTGTCAGTACTGCCATACCTCTTCCACCCATCACCCTCGGGATCTCGTTAACACCCGCATAGACCCTGCACCCAGGCTTGGAGATCCTCTTGATTCCTATTATCAGAGGTTTTCCGTTCTGATACGCGAGGTAGATGCGAATACTTCCCTGTCTGTCGTCCTCGATCATTCGGAAGCCCCGTATGAAGCCGCGGTTGTAGAGAACCCTGGTTATGCTGGCTTTCAGTTTCGAAGCGGGTACATCCACTATCTTGTGGCCGGCTCTGGACGCATTTCTTATTCTCGTCAGCAAGTCGGCGATAGGATCTGTCATCGACATTGTTTCCTCCCTACCAGCTTGCCTTGCGAACCCCGGGAATGAGGCCTCTGTTGGCCATGTCCCTGAAGCAGATGCGGCATATTCCAAACCTCCGCAGGTACCCGCGTGGACGACCACAGAGGGCACAGCGATTGTACTTTCTCACGTTGAACTTCGGTTTCTTCTTAGCCTTCTCGACAAGACACTTCTTTGCCATTACCCGCTCCCTGTCACCCGCTGGTTCTGAATGGCATGCCCAGGCATTTAAGGAGCTCAAGGCCCTGCTCATCAGTAGGCGCGGTGGTTACTATTGTTATGTTCATTCCCCTGAATTTATCGATCTTGTCCACGTTGATCTCGGGAAAGATCGCCTGCTCTTCGACGCCGAAGTTGAAGTTCCCTCTTCCGTCAAATCCCTTCGGGGACAATCCTCTGAAGTCTCTTACCTGGGGAAGTGCGAAGTTTATCAGTCTGTCGAGAAATTCCCACATCTTCTCTCCCCGGAGAGTGGTGAAGACGCCAACTGGCATGCCCTCTCTGAGTCGAAAACCGGCTATCGATCGTTTCGCATTCGCAACCACGCATTTCTGACCGGAGATCGTTTCCATCTGGGTAACGGCATTGGTGATGTTGTTTGCGTTGTCCATCGCTTCCTTGCCGAGCCCCATGTTCAACACGACCTTTGTGGGCCTGGGAATCTCGTTTACATTATCGAACTCGAAACGCTCCTGAAGCCTGGGGAGGGTTTCGTCAACGTAGATCTGCTTTAATCTCGGTATGTATCTATCCACGTACTGCGCTCCTTCCCCTAACCTGTACTCGTTCTCTCGCCGCAAGCCTTGCATTCCCGGGCGAGTTTGTTCTCTGCATCGCGGACATGTGTTACTCCCGCTGCCTTGCCGCAGCCGGGGCAGACCAGCCTCAGATTCGATACGTGCATGGGTGCTTCCTTCTGGATTATTCCACCCTGCTGATTCTTGGAAGATGGCCTTGTATGTCTCTTGATGAAGTTGAGGCTCTCCACGATCGCCCTGGAAGTCCCGGGGAAAACCTTGAGGACTTTCCCACTCTTCCCTCGCTCGTTTCCGGAGAGGACGAGAACCTTGTCACCCTTTCTGATATGCATCAGATAACCTCCGGAGCAAGAGATACTATCTTCATGAAATTCTCTCTCAACTCTCGTCCGACAGGACCGAATATTCTCGTAGCCACGGGCTGGTTCGAATCGTCCAGGATCACGGCTGCGTTGTCGTCGAATCTCACGGATGAACCATCCGGTCTGTTGAGTTCCTTCCTGGTTCGGACCACTACAGCTCTGCGAACTTCGCTCTTCTTCACGGTTCCGTTTGGAATCGCTTCCTTCACGGTTACCACAATGACGTCACCGATCCTGGCGTATCTTCTCCTCGTACCACCGAGAACCTTTATGCAGAGCACTCGTCGGGCACCGGAGTTGTCTGCTACATTCAATCTTGATTCCTGCTGTATCATTACCGGCTCCCTACCGCGCCTTCTGAACTACATCTGTCAGACGCCAGCGTTTTGTCTTCGAGTAGGGTCGAGTCTCGGTAATGATGACCACATCACCCACCTGACACTGGTTCTGTTCGTCATGCGCATAGAACTTTCTGGTTTTCCGGAATCGCTTCCGGTAAACCGGATGCGCCTTGAGGATCGTCACCTCCACCACAACTGTCTTATCCATGGAGTCGGAAACGACAGTCCCTTTGAGAACACGCCTGCTTCCACCAGTTGCTTCAGCCATGGTTAACTCCCTTCATCTGAGCCGGTCTCGATACCCAGATCGAACTCACGAAGAATGGTGACAGCCCTGGCATATTCCCGGCGGACAGCTCTCATCCTGAGGGGGTTGTCCAGCTGCTGAGTCGCCTTCCTGAACCTCAGATTGAAGATCTCCTGCTGGAGTTCCTCCATCCGGGATATCAACTCCTCCCGGCCTATTGTCCGGAGTTCGTGTGCCTTCATCTGGCAACCTCCTCCTTGTCACGGACAACAAAGCGTGTCTTTATAGGGAGTTTGTGACTGGCAAGCCTCATCGCTTCCTGAGCATCACTGAAACTCACACCTTCTATTTCGAACATTATCCGACCTGGTTTGATCACTGCAACCCAGTGGTCAACCGCTCCCTTGCCCTTACCCATTCGTGTCTCGGCAGGTGTCGAGGTCACCGGCTTGTCGGGGAAGATCCTTATCCAGACCTTTCCGCCTCTCTTGACATGCCTGGTGATTGCGACTCTTGCCGATTCTATTTGAGCACTAGTGACCCAGGCTGGAGACATAGACTGGAGTCCATACTCGCCAAAAGCAACGGTATCTCCACCTTTGGCGCGTCCCCGCATCCTTCCCCGGTGCTGTTTCCTGAACTTGGTTCTCTTGGGCATCAACATTGTGAATCACCTGCTATTCGCCGGCATCAGAGCCTGGAACTTCATGAACTTCTCCATTGAAGATCCAGACCTTCACACCGATAACACCGTAGGTAGTCCTGGAGATGCATTTGGCGAAATCAATGTCGGCTCTGAGAGTGTGGAGAGGAACCCTTCCCTCATGGTAAGTGTTCACTCTTGACATTTCAGCCCCGCCGAGGCGTCCTGCACAGGAGATCTTGATACCTTCTGCACCCGTTCTTATGGCATCCGAGATCGCTCTCTTCATTGCTCTGCGTACGGATATCCTGTTCTCGAGCTGTCTTGCGATATTCTCTGCGACCAGGATGGCATCTCGCTCAGGCTGGCGAACTTCTTCCACTTTCGTTTTTACCGTCTTGCCGGTAAGGAAGTTGAGCTCCTTCGTGAGCTTGTCAATCGTACTTCCCCTGCTGCCTATTACCAGCCCGGCTCTGGCGGTATGAATCGTTACCTGTACTTCCTGTGGCTTTCGCTCGATGCAGATCCTGGAGATCTGTGCCCGGTCGAGGCGGCGACGGATGTACTTCCTTATCCGGACATCCTCCTCGAGATGCTGAGCAAACGTTCTGCCCCTGGCAAACCAGATCGAATCCCAGCCACGACTAATGCCAAGCCGGAGACCGATAGGATTGGTCTTCTGACCCAATGCTACTCCTCTCGTTCTAGTCCGGCTGCCTTACTGGCAACAGTAACTGTTATATGACTTGTCCTGTGACGAATTTTCGTCGCTCTGCCCCTTGCTCTGGGCTTCCAGCGCATGATCATGGGACCCTTGTCAACCGTAATCCTGGAGACGGTTAGTTCGTCTATATCGAGCTTGGAGCCCTCCGCCTTCTGAATCGCGTTAGCAACTGCGGAGTCGAGGGTCTTTTCCAGGATCCGGGAAGCGTTCTTTGGAACGGTAAAGAGTATCGAAAGAGCCTGATTCACCGTCTTGCCTCTGATCAGGTCTGCAACCTGGCGTGCTTTCCGGGGAGGAACTCTGACGAATCGCGCCCTGGCTATTGCTTCCATGATCCCCCCTACTTCATTTTCTTCTCGCGGTGACCGCGGAAAGTACGTGTCGGAGAGAATTCACCGAGCTTATGGCCGACCATGTTCTCCACAACGTAAACGGGAATGAACTTTCGACCGTTGTGAACTGCGAACGTATGACCAACGAACTCGGGAGGTATTGTGGATCTCCTGGACCATGTCTTGATGACCTTACGGTCTCCCGATTCTTCCATCTTCTCCACTTTGAGGAAGAGCTTATCATCGATGTATGGTCCCTTCTTCAGTGAACGAGTCATCAGATTTACCTCCTCCTCTTTCCAGTGGGTCTTCTTCTGCTGATCAGGCGATCAGAAGGCTTGCCCTTCTTCCTGGTCCTGAGGCCCTTTGACAGCTGACCCCATGGTGAGCAGGGATGTCGTCCGCCGCTGGACTTCCCTTCGCCTCCACCCATTGGATGGTCAACCGGATTCATGGCTACACCGCGGACATGGGGTCTTCGCCCCCGCCATCTCTCTCGACCGGCCTTTCCGGGAACGACAAGGAAATGCTCGGCATTGCCTACTGCACCCATTGTCGCCATGCAGCTGACCAGTATCCTGCGTATCTCTCGCGACGGCATTCTGAGAGTAGCCCATCTGTCTTCGCGGGCCATCAGCTGAACACCAGATCCTGCAGACCTGGCGATCTGCCCACCCTTGCCCGGTTTCATTTCAACATTGTGTATCATCGATCCGAGAGGAATTCTATCAAGTGGAAGATGATTACCTATCTCGGGTGGAGCTGCGGACCCGGATAGAACCGTCTGCCCGACACTCAACCCCTCGGGTGCAAGAATGTACCTCTTCTCACCATCCGAGTAGACGATCAGCGCAATTCTTGCGGACCTGTTCGGGTCGTATTCGATCGTTGTCACTCTTCCGGGAATTCCATGCTTGTTCCGCTTGAAGTCAATCCGTCTGTAGAGCCGCTTGTGACCGCCTCCCCTGTGTCTTGATGTGATCCGGCCCATGTTGTTGCGGCCAGCCGTACTCTTCAGAGGCTCCATGAGGGACTTTTCTCCGTAGTTCCTCGTTATTTCACTGAAGTCGGGTGAAACCTTGAACCTGGTTCCGGGGGTAACGGGTTTCCATCTCTTCATACCCATTCCTATACCCCCTCGAAGAAGTCGACCGTGTCGCCTTCGGAAAGGGTGACGATCGCCTTCTTCCATGAAGGTCTGCGTCCGATGTTCCGACCCAGGCGCTTCATCTTGCCACGCATCCGGATCGTTCGGACTTCGGTCACCGTCACGCTGAAAATCTCCTCGATTGCATTTGCGATCTGGCCCTTTGTCGCCCTGGGTATGACTCTGAAGCAGTACTTGTTACTGTTCTCACGGGCGATTGTAGTTTTCTCGGTTATGATAGGTTCCAGTATTATCTGTCTTGCCCTCATGCTACTTCACCCTCTCCTTCAAGATGTCTATGGCATCCTCGGAGAGAAGAACCACCTCGGCGTCGACGAGCATTCCGACCGGAACGCTATGTGCACTGATTGCGTCGACCCTTGGAATGTTGCCCGCTGCGCGGAAGATCATGGGGTCATCTGTCAGAATGACCGTTCTCCTGCCAGAGCAATCAAGGTTAGCAAGCATTCCGGCAATGTCTGCGGTCTTTCCGTTTTCACTTCTGAGATCCCGGATCACACGGAGATTGCCTTCATCAAGGCGCTCTGTGAGAATTCCGGCAAGTGCCTTCCTGCGGACCTTCCGGTTGACCTTTAGCTTCCAGGTCCGGAACTGCGGCCCGAAGGCTACTCCGCCGCCACGCCAGATGGGTGACTTGGCAGAGCCGGATCTGGCTCGACCCGTGTGCTTCTGACGCCATGGCTTCCTGCCCGATCCCCTCACCATGCTCCTGGAGAGCGTGGAGGCTATTCTCTTTCTTCGATTAACCTGTTCGGCTCTCACTACTTCCCACAGGATGTGAGTGGAGACACCGGTTCCGAAGGCCTCCAGCGGAAGCTCCTGGATACCGATCTCCTCACCGTTCATGGAGTAGATTCTTGCTTCTGCCATGATTACTTCTCACCTCCCCGGAGTCGTTTCCTGATGAGGAGGTATCCGTTCCGGGATCCCGGCACGGCACCCTTGACGATCAGGAGGTTCTTTTCCGGATCGATTCTTACGATCTCCAGGTTCTTGACGGTTATCCTGCTGTTTCCGGTATGACCCGGCATCTTCTTGTTCTTCCAGACCCTTCCGGGCGTGGCGCACTGACCGATAGAGCCCGGTACCCTCTTGGACTTGCATCCATGGGAGGAGTCTCCACACTTGAAACCATGACGTTTGACAACCCCCTGAAAGCCCTTACCCTTGGAGAAACCCGTGATATCGACCTTCTCACCGGGCGCGAACATCTCAACCGTAAAACTGTCCCCCTCTTTCACCTTTCTGGATGAAACGGGAACTTCTTTCAGTCTGGAAACGGGAGGAGCTCCACTCTTCTCCAGATGTCCGAGAAGCGGCTTTCCCAGCCTGCTTTTCCTGGTGGGCCTGTAGCCTATCTGTATCGCCTGATAACCATCTCTCTCGTCCGTCATGATCTGGACGACAGGGCATGGTTCAGCTTCAAGCACGGTAACAGGTATGACTTTCCCGTCATCTGCGAACAGGCGGGTCATACCTATCTTACGAGCCATTATCCCGCTCATACTCACTTCCCATCGCTGAAGTCCCATCGAGGCGGGGGACAAGCGTTTCTGTCTTCCGTCTGCCGGGAATACCGCCTTCCCCGATCAGTACGGTTTCCTCTTAATCCGGAAGTACCGGATCAGTAAGGAACTGGTTCTGCGATTTACTTGATCTCGACGTCTACGCCTGCGGGAACGTTCAAACGTCTCAGGGCTTCGGTCGTCTGTTCGTTAGGATCCCTTATCTCGATCAGGCGAGAGTGAATCTTTATTTCGAACTGCTCACGAGACTTCTTGTCGACATGTGGACTCCTCAGAACCGTAATCACAGACCTCTTCGTTGGAAGAGGAATCGGTCCGGCGACTCTGGCTCCGGTCTGGGTCACTCCCCGAACTATGTTCGCGGCCGACCTGTCAAGTAGCCTGTGGTCGTATGCTCTGAGCCTGATTCTCATCTTCGTGGAATTCAATCCGTCTCCTGCCCTATAACTGTCTTTTTATCCGGCCTCCGGTTAACGGAGGATAATACCCATCTTTCCAAGCACTTCTCTTGCTACGTTCTCGGCAACTTCAGCATAGTCCTGGAATTGCATTGAGAAGCCGGCACGCCCCTGTGTCAGCGAACGCAGGGCGCTAGTATAACCAAATAACTGCGCAAGGGGTACCCTGGCTTGAATCGATTGTATGTCACCCGTTGCTTCAATTGCGATAATCTTTCCACGCCTTGAATTTATATCACCAATGACATCACCCATGTAATTTCCCGGACAGAGTACATCGATTCTCATAACCGGTTCGCGCAGTAAGGGTTTTCCTGCAACAAGCGCGTTTCTGAGGGCTGCTGCCCCTGCGGATGCGTAGCCGAGTTCGCTGGAATCCGTCTCGTGAACCCGTGCGCCAGTCAGCTGGATCAGCACACCGTCAACCGGAAATGCGGCAAGAGGTCCTGCGCCAATCGAACCCATCACACCCTTCTCCACAGCTCCTGCAAAATGCTTTGGAAGCTCTTCTCCGGAAAGAAGATTCTCGTACGAGACTCCCGATTGAAGCGGTTTGATCGTGATCTCGGCGTATCCGAAATGCCCTCTTCCCTGTATGGCTCTCTGGAACTGACCCGTCCCCCTGCCGATCATGGAGATACTCTCCCTGTAGGAGACCTGGGGCTTTCCGGTGCGGACCTCGACCTTTCTCTCTCTCAGGATTCGATCGGTGATGATCTCAAGGTGAAGCTCACCCATTCCCATAATGAGCGTCTGACCTGATTCTTCGTCCGTTCCAACCCGGAAACTTGGATCTTCGCTCACCATCGAAGCCAGTGCGTCGTCCAGAGCCTTCTCGTCTGCAGTACTGACAGGTTCGATGGCCATCTGCATAACCGGTTCAGGAAATACTATCGATTCGAGAGAGAGTGGTTTTCCCGTTACCGTGAGTGTGTCTCCCGTTGCCGCGTTCCGAAGGCCTGCGGCTGCGATGTCACCGGCGACAATCCGATCCAGGTGGCTTCGCTTGTCAGCATGCATCCTGACCAGCCTGGTCAGCCTTTCCTTCTTCCCGGTCCTGTTGTTCAGAACCGATTGTCCATCAACAGCGCTTCCGGAATAGACCCGGATGAAGGCAAGCCTGCCCAGATGAGGATCACTTTGAACCTTGAAAACGAGCCCCGTGAAAGGCTCCTTCTCATCGCGGTTCCTGATTTCCGTTTTTCCCGAAGGTGTAATCCCGGAAACGGGAGGAAGATCAATCGGAGAGGGCAGCCAGTCGACGATTGCATCCATGATGTTCTGAATCCCGATATTCTTCAGCGCTGCTCCGCAGAGGACGGGGACGAATTTCCTGCTTATCGTTCCCTTCCGCAGAAGCAGGCTCACTTCGGGTACTGCCAGATCTCCGGAAAAGAACCTCTCCATCGCACCTTCATCGAGATCGGCAACTGCTTCCCAGATATGCTCACGGGCACGGGCAACGGAATCGATGTACTCTTCCGGTACCGCTCCGTGCACTACCTTCGTCCCGAGGGATTCGGTTTCGAAGTAGAGAGCCTCCTCGTCCAGTACGTTGATTATGCCCTCGAATCCTGTGCCGGAACCAATGGGCAAAATCACTGGAATAGGTACAACACCCAGCATCTCGCGCATCATTTTGAGAACACGGGGAAAATCGGCGCCCTGTCTGTCCATCTTGTTGATGAATGCTATCGAGGGAACATTGTACCTGTTAGCCTGGTGCCACACGGTCTCGGATTGCGGTTCGACACCACCTACAGCGCAGAAAACTGCGATGCCTCCGTCCAGGACTCTCAGGCTTCGCTCGACCTCAGCCGTGAAATCGACATGTCCGGGAGTATCGATGATGTTGATCGTGTGGTCCCGCCACTCGCATGTAGTGGCTGCTGAAGTAATGGTGATGCCGCGCTCTCGCTCCTGTGGCATCCAGTCCATTACCGCTGTGCCATGGTCCACGTCCCCCATTCGGTGAACCCTGCCTGCGTAGTAAAGGATATGCTCTGTTACGGTGGTTTTGCCGGCATCGATGTGGGCGAATATCCCGATGTTTCTGATCGTCTCCGGGTTTCCCATGCTACTGCAGTTCCTCCATCGGCACCGGCTGCCGGCTCTGCCACTACCTCTGGAGATTCGCGGGAAACCTCGTGGAGTGAGTTACCAGCGGTAGTGGGCGAAAGCCTTGTTGGCTTCGGCCATCTTGTGGGTGTCTTCTCTCTTCTTTACGCTGGGGCCTTCTCCCCTGGCTGCTTCCATGAGTTCGGCAGATAGCTTATCAGCCATTGACTTACCGCGCCTGGCTCTTGAGTAGCCGATTACCCAGCGCATGGCCAGTGAGTCCCGCTCTTCGGCTCTGACTTCTATTGGAATCTGATACGTCGACCCCCCCACTCGCCGTGATTTGACCTTGAGCGTAGGTCTCACGTTGTTCATGGCACGCATGAACACTGCTACGGGGTCCTGGCCGGTTCTCTCAGCAATGATGTCCATGGCGTTGTAGAAAACCGTTTCCGCCTTCGACTTCTTGCCCTGGTACATGATCTTGTTGATGAACTTGCCCATGAGTACATTCCCGAACTTCCTGTCCGGTAAGGCCTCTCGCCTTTTCGGTCTGTTACGTCTTGCCATTTATCCTCCTGAACCTCCCCACTGGGAAAGCAGTTCTCTAGTTTTCCCTCTTGGTGCCGTACTTGGATCTGCTCTGGCGTCTTCCACTGACGCCGGATGAATCCTCGACACCTCGAATGATATGATAGCGAACTCCCGGCAGGTCCTTGACCCGGCCTCCCCGGACGAGAACAACCGAGTGTTCATTCAGGTTGTGCCCCTCACCGGGAATGTATGCTGTAACCTCGTATCCGTTACGCAGCCTTACTCTGGCAACCTTTCTCAGCGCAGAGTTCGGTTTCTTCGGCGTAGAGGTGTAAACTCTGGTGCAGATACCTTTTCTCTGGGGGCAGCCGGTGAGTGCCGGTGCCTTTGTCTTGGATACCTGCTTTTTGCGCCCCTTGCGCACGAGCTGGTTTATAGTCGGCAACTACTACTCCTTTCAGTAGGCAGTTCATCCCTGCAATTCAGCAGGGCTGTAACCTTATGCATCAAATTCGCTTTCGTCAACATCGAGAGGCAGTGCAGGTTTCGGGAGATCCCCTCCATCCGACATGGAGAGGGATACGCCCCTGACACCCCATACACCTGTTCCCGCAGGAATCAGATGTCCGACTATTACGTTTTCCTTCAGTCCCCTGAGCATATCGGTCTTGCCTGCTACGGCAGCATCGGCAAGAACGGTATTCGTCTCCTGGAACGAAGCTGCCGACAGAAAGCTGCTCGTTGCCAGTGAAGCCTTGGTAATTCCAAGAAGGAGCATATCGGTAGTTGCAGGACGCAACCCCTTCTTCATCGCTTCGAAGTTTCTCCTGTTCAGAATCAGTCTGTCCACCTGTGATCCTTCGAGGAAGTCAGTGTCTCCCGGATCCTCGATCTTCGCCTTGGCGAGCATCTGGCGAACGACGATACCAATATGTTTATCGTTTATCTTCACGCCCTGAAGACGGTAGACCTCCTGTATCTCGTTGAGGAGGTAGTCCTCGACGGCCTCCGTCCCCTTGATTCTGAGGACATCGTGTGGATCGAGAGGACCCTCGGTCAGCTTGTCTCCTGCTTCGACGTGGTCTCCTTCATGAATGCGGATGTGTTTGGTTGCGGGAATCTTCGTACTGGCTTCCTGCCCCTGATCACCGCGGATCGTTACCGTTCGCATTGCGGCCTTGATCGGGCTGAGGGAAACTATGCCGCTGATGGAAGCTATCGTTGCCGATGTGCTCGGTCGCCTGGCCTCGAAGAGCTCATCTACCCTCGGCAGTCCTCCCGTGATGTCACGGTGCTGCCCGAGTTTCTTTTCGATCCTCGCGATGTGGACTCCGCTGCGTATAAGGCTGCCGTCGTGCACACGGAGATGGGCACCGCTCGGAATCGCGTAGACACCCTTGACATGATCCTTGATGAATTCCTCGACAGGATCCTGTCCCTGCTGCTTCTGCTTGCCCCTGGCTACGATATGGCTTCTGATTCCGCGTCTGCCGAAACTGACAGCCATCAGCATACAGCTGTCGGCGATTGAATCGCCAAGCCTGGCAACCAGTTTCCTAGTTCCGGCATGAGCCTTGTCAAGAAGTATCATCACGATTATGAAGGACCGCTTTCTGCTCAGTTCACTCAGGGCCTCGATGAACATGTCCTCCATTTGTTCGTTCTTCCTGGAACTCGATGTGGATAGCTTTACAGCACACTCCTTGAGATGAGCAAGCTCTTTCTTCGGTTTCCCCTTGAGCGCCTTCGTCAGGAAATCCGCTACGTCCACGAACGCTGCATAGCTGCCCGTGCCAACTCTTCGGCAGTCGATCTTTATGAACGGAAGTCCGTATTTGGATGATCCGGCTTCCATCTCGTCTATCAGAGTATCCGGGCGGATCGAGCTCACGTCTCTGTACGTGAACACTATCCTGCCCTTCTTCTCCTTGACTTCGTCGATCAGTTCGCTGACGGTGTGCAGCTCCTCGTCACGCCTTCTGGGACGCCCGCTGAGAACGACCATCTGTTCGGGAAGAATGAAGATGTGCGGGTGAAGCGTCCGGCTGCGATCCTCGACTATAACCATCTGTCTGCGCTGTTCGCTGTCGATCTCTTCCTGGAGGGTTATGTCTTCCTCGATGTCTACGTAGTGAACGGAACCTGACTGCTCGGCTACGATGGGAATGATGAATGGATCGCTCTTGCAGATCAGATCACCCTTCTTCACCGACTGTTCATCCTTGACGAACATTATCGAGCCGACAACGATATCGTAGGTAGAGAGAACTTCACCGGAATCGTCGAAAATATCGATATGACTGTTCCGCGTGGCGATTCGGAACTTCTTTCCCTCTTCGTCTTTTCCCTCGACGATGAACATGTTCCTGAAACCAATCCGACCGGCATGGCGAGCCTTCACCTCCGACTCCCTGGCTTCCCTCCCGGCGACACCACCGGTGTGGAATGTCCTCAGAGTCAGCTGTGTTCCCGGCTCTCCGATGCTCTGAGCAGCTATCACTCCCACGGCTTCACCTACGGTGACCTTCCGGTTTCTCGAGAGATCCCAGCCATAGCACTTTGCGCAAAGCCCCCTGGGTGCTTCACAGGTGAGGACACTTCGAATCTTCAGTGTCTCTATCCCGCGTTCTTCAATCATCAGGGCAAGCTCTGGAGTTATCTCCTCACCCGCTTCGCAGATGATCTTATCCGTAACCGGGTTGAATATATCCTCTGCGGTGACTCTGCCGACGATTCTCTCTCTGAGAGGCTCGATGACTTTTTCACCCTCTTTCAGAGTGCTGATGTTTCTTCCCCGGATCGTACCGCAGTCGTCCAATGTTATTATCACGTCCTGGCATACATCGACCAGCCTCCTGGTGAGGTACCCGGCATCTGCTGTCTTGAGCGCGGTATCGGCAAGACCCTTGCGGGAGCCGTGTGTCGAAATGGAGTACTCGATGACCGACAACCCCTCCTTCAGCGAGGAGATGATTGGAGTCTCAATCGTTTCGCCCATTTCCCCCGTAAGCCTTTTTCTCGGCTTCGACATGAGGCCTCTCATGCCTGCGAGCTGGCGTACCTGATCGACACTTCCTCTGGCGCCGGAGTTTGCCATCATGTAAATGGGATTGAAGCCGTGATTCTCGTGACTGAGTTCGTCCATCAGAGCATTCTTGACATCCTCAGTAGCCTGTGCCCAGAGGTCTATCACCCTGTTGTATCTCTCGGCCTCGGTGAGTTCTCCCCTTCTCGAACTCTTCTCGATTTCCGTTATCGCTTTCTGGGTTCTATCAATGATCTTCTGCTTCGCGGCGGGAATGATCATATCGTCCATTCCGACCGTGAGGCCCGAGAGAGTGGAGTAGTGGAATCCGAGGTACTTCAGGTTATCGAGGAAGATTGCACACTCAACGGCGCCGATCTCGTTGAAGCACCTCGCCACAAGAGAGGCCAGCCCCTTCTTACCGAATATCTGCTCATGTGGGACCTTGACATTCGACATGATGAACCCGAGCTCGTCCGGAACGATCTCGTTGAAAATCACCTGACCGGGAGTGGTGTAGTCCTTCCAGAACTCCGGCTTTCTGTAATCATCCTGTTTGTCGCCCTCGATGATCCTGTTTACGCCCCTGACCTTGATCCTTGCATGCAGGTTGACCTTACCGGAGTTGTGAGCACCGATCGCCTCATCGAGAGAGGAGAAGATCATGCCTTCGCCCTCGACTCCCGCGAGTGGTTTGGTCAGGTAAAAACTGCCGATGACCATGTCATGGCTCGGCGTGGCAATAGGTTCTCCGCTGGCCGGTCTCAGTATGTTCCTGCTGCCAAGCATCAGGATTCTTGCTTCGATCTGAGCCTGGGCTGAAAGCGGTATGTGAACGGCCATCTGGTCGCCATCGAAGTCCGCGTTGAAGGCAGCACATGCCATGGGGTGGAGTCTTATCGAGAGCCCTTCGACAAGAACGGGCTCAAACGCCTGAATCCCCAGGCGATGAAGGGTTGGTGCTCTGTTCAGGAGAACGGGATGGTTCTCTATTACACTTTCGAGAACACCCCAGACAGCCTCGTCCTTCTCATCGACGAGTTTCGCGGCCATCTTGATGCCCTCGCCCTTTATCTTCGCAAGTCTGGCAACAATGAATGGCTTGAAGAGTTCCAATGCCATCGTCTTGGGAAGACCACACTGGTGGAATTTGAGCTCGGGACCAACCACGATGACACTTCTACCGGAGTAGTCCACTCTCTTACCGAGAAGATTCTGACGGAATCTTCCCCTCTTCCCCTTCAGCAGATCGGAAAGGCTGCGCAGAGGTCGCATGCCAGCGCCTTTGACAGGCTTCCGTCTCGAACTGTTGTCCAGAACGGCATCGACTGCTTCCTGAAGCATCCTCTTCTCGTTTCTGAGAATCACATCCGGAGCCTGGAGATCGAGAAGACGTCTGAGGCGGTTGTTCCGGTTGATTACTCGACGGTACAGATCGTTCAGGTCGCTTGACGCAAACCTTCCACCCTCCAGAGGTACGAGAGGCCGCAGATCCGGAGGCAGAACGGGAAGAATTCTGAGGATCATCCATTCGGGAAGATTGTCGCTTCTGGAAAGCCGGAATGCTTCCACTTCCCGAAGTCTCTTTATGTTCTTCTGCCGTCTGGCCTGAGTGGTCTCGTTGGCGATGCTCGTTCTGAGGGTCGCTGCAAGCTCATCGAGGTCGAGCTTTTCGAGGAGTCCTCTTATCGCTTCCGCCCCCATTCCCACCTTGAATACATCACCGTAGGTCTCCCTGGCAGCGAAATACTCCTCATCGTCCAGGACGGATCCTGCTCTGAGTGATGGGTGCTCCGATTCGGTCACGATGAAGGATTCGTAGTAGATGACCCTTTCGAGATCGAGATTCGTGATGTTGAGGAGCTTCGAAATCTTCCGTGTCTTGTAGTACCAGATGTGCGCCACGGGGACCGCGAGCTCTATGTGCCCCATCCTCTCGCGTCGGACCCTGGAGTGGGTTACCTCGACACCGCACCTGTCACACCTGACACCGCGGTACCGGATTCTCTTATATCTGCCGCAACTGCACTCCCAGTCCTTGACGGGACCGAAAATCCTCTCGCAGAAAAGACCGTCCGGTTCGGGCTTGTAACTCCTGTAATTAATCGTCTCTGCTTTTGTTACCTCACCATGTGACCAGTTCTTGATCGTTTCAGGTGAAGCAAGACTGATTTTGATTCCCTTGAAATCGATGGGAAATACGTTGGCGTCACGGAGGGAGATTGATTCCAGCATGTTAATTCTCCTCCTCGGAAACCAGTTCGATTTCCAGTGCTAGGCTTCTCATCTCATTGAGTAGAACGTTGAAGGATTCCGGTGTCCCGGAAGTGGAAATGCTGTCACCGTTGACGATGGCGCTGTATGCCCTGGATCTGCCCTCCACATCATCTGACTTTACCGTGAGCATCTCCTGCAGGCCGTAAGCAGCGCCGTATGCTTCAAGTGCCCAGACTTCCATTTCACCGAGGCGCTGACCCCCGTTCTGAGCCTTACCACCCAGAGGCTGCTGCGTCACCATGGCGTAGGAACCTGTTGATCTTGCATGCAGTTTGTCCTCCACCTGATGCGCGAGCTTGAGCATGTACATGGAGCCTACGGTCACCCTGTGAGCCAGCGGCTCACCGGTTCTTCCGTTGAAGAGGACCGTTTTGCCGTCTTCGTCCAGGCCGGCCTCTTTGAGGCAATCCCTTATCTGATCGTTCGTGGCAGAATCGAAGACAGGGGTAACGATGTCTATTCCGAGCTTTGAAGCGGCCCATCCGACATTCGTCTCCATTATCTGGCCGACGTTCATACGGCTCGGTACCCCCAGAGGGTTGAGACAGATGTCAACAGGCGTTCCATCCGGCAGATAGGGCATGTCTTCCTCTGGTACGATAATACTGACAACGCCCTTGTTTCCGTGCCGGCCTGCCATCTTGTCCCCGATCCGGAGCTTTCTCCTCTTCGCGACCGAGATTTTGACGAGCTTTATGATTCCAGGCGAAAGGTCGTCTCCTCTGGATATTTTGTCGGATTCGTTTTCGAATGTCTCGTTTATCCTGCGAAATCTCGTCGCCGAGCCTGTGAGGATTCTCCTGGCTCTGTCGTCGTTTTCCAGGTTCTCCACAAGTTGCTGCCCGTAGTCAATATCCGTGAAGTCCATCTTCTTGAGGAATGTAGCGGTGATCTTCCTGCCGGAGGGTATCATCAATTCCCCTGTGAGGTTATCCACGATACTGACAGCCTTCTGACCGAGAAGAAGCTCGCGGAGCATTCTGTCTCGTTCCTCGAAAAGACGGTGTTCAGCTTCATCCCTGTGTTTCCGCAACCTGTCCAGGTTGTCATCCGTCTCACGGCGGGTTCTCTCGGACCTGTCAAGTCTGGCATAGACCTTGACGTTGACGACGACACCGTTCATCCCGGTGGGAGCCCTGAGTGACGCATCCTTGACGTCTCCGGCCTTCTGACCGAAAATGGCGCGGATGAGTCTCTCCTCAGGTGACAGATCCTGTTCACCCTTGGGAGTTACCTTTCCCACAAGGATATCTCCAGCGGCCACATGTGAACCGATTTGAATTATACCATCCTCATCGAGATTCTTCTTGGTGTCCTCACCGACGTTGGGTATCTCCCTGGTCAGCTCTTCGGGTCCGAGTTTCGTTTCTCTGAACTGTGTCTCCAGTTCCACGACGTGAATGGAAGTGAAGACATCGTTCTTGATCAACCGTTCACTGATGACTATTGCATCCTCGAAGTTGTAACCGTTCCAGGGGCAGAATGCTACAGTCGTATTCACGCCCAGGGCAAGCTTCCCTTCCTTGGTTGCCATACCGTCTGCGAGAACCCCCCCCGCCTTCACACGCTGACCAACCGAGACTACAGGCTTCTGGTTTATGCATGTATCCTGGTTGCTGCGTACGAATTTCTTGAGGTCGTAGACATCGAACCTGTCGAAATCATCGATATCGCAGTCACCCCGGACAACGATTCGCGAGGAATCAGCTTCCGTGACTTCACCCGATCTCAGGGCGATAACGAGAGCCCCGGAATCTCGGGCGGCCCTTGCTTCCATTCCTGTACCTACCCAGGGGACTTCGGTGTAGAGAAGGGGTACTGCCTGGCGCTGCATGTTCGAGCCCATGAGAGCTCTGTTGGCGTCATCATGCTCGAGGAATGGAATAAGCGAGGCTGAAACACCGACCAGCTGTGTGGGACTGACGTCTATGAATTCGACCTCATTCGGTTTCACCATAGGGAATGTCCCGGCTCGTCTTGCTCTCACAAGGGGTCCGGTAAGCTTACCATTCTTGTCGATTGCAGCATCCGCCTCCGCTATTATCATTCTGTCTTCTCTGTCGGCAGAGAGGTAGAGAACTTCATCGGTTATCTTCCCGCCGATGACTCTTCTGTAGGGAGTCTCCAGGAAACCGAACCTGTTGATGGTCGCATAAACGGCCAGTGTTGTGATAAGGCCTATGTTAGGACCTTCAGGCGTCTCGACCGGGCAGACCCTGCCGTAGTGAGTGTGATGAACATCACGTACGTCGAATCCTGCCCTTTCCCTGGTCAATCCACCCTCTCCCAGTGCGCTCGTTCTTCTCTTGTGAGTGAGCTCTGCAAGAGGATTGGTCTGCTCCATGAACTGGGACAGCTGACTCGAGCCGAAGAAGGTGTTGACAACACTGGACAGGGTACGGGAGTTGACAAGATCGTGAGGAGTGAGTTTTTCCCTGTCCTGATGACCCATGCGGTCGCGAATGGTTCTCGCCATTCTGCTGAGACCCTTTGAGAATTCCTGGCCGAGAAGTTCCCCGACCGTCTTGACTCTCCTGTTTCCGAGATGATCGATATCATCGGCCTTGTTGCTTCCCTCGCGAAGCATTACGAGGTTATCGAGGATTGCGACAAGATCGTCCACAGTGAGTGTAAGCCTCTCCATTGATGTATCTATGTTCAGTCTTTCGTTGAGTTTGTAGCGACCGACCTCACTCAGGCTGTAGCGCTTTGAATCGAAGAACATCGATCTCAGGTAACTCCTTGCATGATCAAGAGAGGGAGCTTCCGGTCCTCTGAGAGCCTCGTAGATCCACATCGTGGCCGAGTCTTCATTCTTCTCGATACCTGCGCCCAGGCTCGCCTCTTCCTTGCGAAGCGTTTTCCTGATACCATCGAAATCGGTCTTTTCCGAGCGTGGCTCGAGGAAATCAGCCTTTTTTATGCCGCGTTCGACCAATTTCGAAATCTTGTCAAGGCTTTCCACCGGCTCATCACAGCGAACGAGCAGTTCACCGGTCTCCGGATCAACTACGTCTTCTGCGAAGGATCGGAGAGTCAGCTCCACGCCCTTGCTCTTGCTCTTGAGCGCGGCTTCGAGATTCTTCGTAGTCCTTGGATAGAATTTCGACAGGATTATCGAATCCGTCGAGAGACCAAGGGCTCTCAGAAGCATTGTTGCGGGTATCCGCTTCGGACGCCGATCAATGTTTGCGAATATGACATCGTGTGCATCGAGCATCAGGTCTAGCCAGGATCCCCTCTGTGGGATTACTCTGGCACTGCAGACCCTGCGGCCCCTCTGCATAATCTTCTCTTCGAAAAAGACTCCTGGACTCCTGTGGAGCTGGCTTACGATAACTCGCTCGGCACCGTTTATCACAAATGAGCATGTATCGGTCATGAGAGGGAGTTCTCCCAGGAATACGAACTGTTCTACAATTCTCGACACTTTTCTCGGATCAGTTGGCGACTTGAAGACAAGCCTGAGCGTCGCTGTGAGGGGCGCAGAGTAGCTCAACCCCTTGTTCAGGGCTTCCTGAACCGAATAAGTCGTTCTGCCCAGATCGTATTTCACATACTCCAGCGAGAACTCCTTGTTGGCGCTCTCGATTGGAAACGTATCCAGGAAAATCTTGTGCAGCCCCTGAGGAAGACGTTCATCCGATGGAACGTCCGCCTGCAGAAAGTTATTGAACGATTCTTTCTGAACTTTCAATAGATCGGGTACTTCAATTGCGGGTTTTACCCGCGCAAAGTTTCTTACAGGTCTTTTCACCTTCACTGGCCACTCCTCACACCTGCTGGGAGATAAGACGACACTGAAGGGCACAGGCGGCGGATTGAGCTCGAGGGCACCGTCCGCCGCATAATTACCGGATTCAACCGGCTACTTGAGGTTGACAGTGGCGCCGGCCTCTTCGAGCTGGTCTTTGATCTCTTCGGCTTCGGCCTTGTCAATACCTTCTCTGATCTTTGATGGTGCGTTGTCTACCAGTTCCTTGGCTTCCTTGAGACCGAGGCTGGTTATCTCACGCACGACCTTGATGACCTGTATCTTCTTGGCTCCAAAGCTCTCGAGAACTACATCGAACTCGGATTTCTCTTCAGCGGCTCCACCGGCGCTTCCTGCTTCAGGCACTGCTACAGCAACTGCGGGAGCGGCAGCAGATACACCGAACTTGTCCTCCATTTCCTTGACAAGCTCTGCGAGCTCGAGAACGGTCATACCGGATATGGTCTCGATTACCGAGGCCTTCTTGTCTTCACTCATTTTCATCCTCCATCACGACGTCCTGTGAGGGTCCGCCATCTCAACCCCAGTTTACTTCTCTTTGTTCTCCCGAATCGCATTGAGCGCGTACAGGAGCTTTCTTATCAAACCGCTGCTTACGGAGACGAACCCCTGCAGCGGAGCATTCATCGAGCCAAGGAGCTTTGCCAGAAGCTCATCGCGTCCGGGCATGTCGGCGAGGTCCAGCATCTGTTCCATGCTGAGACTCTCTCCAGACACGAACCCGCCCTTGATCGAGGGGCGCCCTTTGTGATCCATGGCAAACTTCTTCAGGATCCTTACGGGAACGACCTCATCTTTACCGAAAGCAATGGCAGTCGGTCCCTGCGTGAGCGCGTACACGGGCTCATCCTTACTCACGTCGACGGAATCGAATACTCTCTTGAGAAGTGTGTTCTTTACGATTGTGAAGGAAACACCAGCTTCCCTGAAATTAGTCCGGAGTTCGGTCATCTCCGCGACGTTGATCCCCGTGACGTCGGCAAGCACAATCGAACCGGAACCACTCATATCGTTCACGAGGGTGGCGACGATCGCTTCCTTTTTCTGTCTGGTAACGCCCATCTCTACCCCCTAACGTAAAAGAGTTCTGATATCGCTGACGTCTACCCGGATACCAGGACCCATGGTGGATGACATCGATATACTCTTCAGGTAACGCCCTTTCGCAGAGCTGGGCCTGAGTTGGATCACCTTGTCCAGAAAGGCCAGGACGTTCTCGCTCAATGCTTTCTGCTCGAAACTCGCCTTGCCGATGGGAACGTGAAGGTTTCCGGTCTTGTCAACTCTGAAGCTGATCTTACCGGCCTTCGCTTCGCTGACTGCAGTGGTGACGTCCATCGTAACCGTTCCTATCTTCGGATTGGGCATCAGTCCCCTCGGACCGAGAATCCTTCCGAGTTTTCCGACGACACCCATCATGTCGGGTGTTGCTATGACGACATCGAATTCGAGCCAGCCTTCCTTTATCTTCTCGGCAAATTCTTCATCTCCCACGTGATCCGCTCCTGCCGAAACGGCCTCCTCTGCTTTGTCGCCCCTGGCGAACACGAGGACCGTGACCTTTCTGCCGGTTCCATGTGGAAGCATGCATGTTCCTCGAACCATCTGATCTGAGTACTTGGGGTCGACACCGAGCGAAACAGCAACCTCTACGGTCTCATCGAAACCGGCGGTAGCATGCTTCCTGACAAGTGTCACCGTTTCGTCCAGCGAATACTGACAGGTGCGGTCGATATCGCTCTTCGCCAGAGCATACCTCTTGCTGGCCTTTGCCATGCTAACCGACCACCTCCAGACCCATGCTCCTGGCCGTACCGGCAATCATCCGGATTGCAGCGTCCTCAGAAGCAGCATTCAGATCCTTGATCTTCAATTTCGCGATCTCCCGGCACTGCTCAACAGTAACCGTTCCAACCTTTTCACGGTTGGGTTCAGGAGATCCTTTTGCCAGCCCGGCAGCCCTTTTCAGAAGGACTGCTGCAGGCGGGGATTTGAGCACAAACGTAAAGCTTCTGTCTTTGTAGACAGTGACTACAGCAGGTATTATCAGACCTTCCTGCCCCTGGGTCCGGGCATTAAAGTCCTTACAGAACCCCGCGAGGTTGAGCCCGTACTGTCCTAGTGCGGGACCAACTGGTGGCGCCGGGGTTGCCTGTCCTGCAGGCAGCTGAAGCTTTACCATGCCCAAGATCTTCTTGGCCATGGGCAACTCCTTTCGCTTCCGCGGCCACCTCCCCGTTACTGGTGGCAGCAGTCAATCCCGGAGATCTGAATCTCCAGGTCAGGCGATCCGACGGAGTGTACCCGTCAGACCAGTCGTACCTGAGAGAAGTCTATCTCTACAGGCGCTTTGCGGCCGAAAATCGTGAAGATAACCTTCACTCGGCCCCGTTCGGGATTGATCGATTCGACAACCCCGGTGAAATTCTTGAAAGGTCCATCCGTCACGCGGACGGTCTGTCCGGTGTTGAATGGAACTCTCACAGTTCTTGTCTTCTTCTGATCTTCGGAAGAGCCGAGAATCCGGCCCATCTCATCCTTGCTGAGTGGTACCGGGTATCTCTTGTTCATGGGTGGAAATCCACTGACGTTGCTCATTGCTCTAACGTCCATAACTATCTCGTCCGTCAGGTCGAACTGGACGAAGACGTATCCCGGATAGAGCTTCTTCTCCCTTGTAGAGCGTTTCCCATTCCTTACCTGAGTAATCTCTTCAGTGGGGATGAGAATATCTCCCACCCTCTCGGGGTATTTCCTGTTGAGAGGTCCTTCGAGGAATTTCTTTACGCGAAGCTCATAGCCCGAAAATGAATGAACCACGTACCACTTCTGGTTCGATTTACCGGTCTCTTCCTCTTCAGGACTCTCTGCATCCGTATCGGAGGAGGCTTCCTCCTCGGTCGAGGAGTCCTCCACCGGTTCTTCCTCAGAGATGATGTCAGGTTCTTTAGAAGATTCCTGATCCCCTGTGAATAACGTCATATTTCTTTCCGATCTCTCTATCTACGAGCTGAAGATACCCATGAGTACGGACATCATTACAGAAGCAATCTTGTCTGCGGTAAAAATCCAGACCGCGACCACCAGAACAGCTGCAAGCACAACCCAGGTCGAGGCAACAACTTCATCCCTCGTTGGCCATGCAACCTTTATGAGCTCCGCCTTGACTTCACCGATGAACTCAATCCCTGACTTGATCCAGCGGATGATGAACAAGCCTTCTGCCGCCGCTGCTTTTGCCGCCATCGGTCTTCCTCTCAAGACTTGGAGATGGCAGGGCAGGAAGGACTTGAACCCTCAACCGCCGGATTTGGAGTCCGGTGCACTGCCAATTGTGCTACTGCCCTGCGGTCTCTGAACGTTACTTGGTCTCTCTATGAAGCGTATGTTTCCTGCAGAACCTGCAGTACTTCTTCTGCTCCATTCTATCAGGTTGCGTGCGCTTGTTCTTCGTGGTCGAGTAGTTCCGTCTCTTACACTCAGTGCAAGCAAGAGTAATAATGGTTCTCACTTCAGTCTCACCGGCTACTTCAGTATCTTGCCGACAACACCCGCACCAACGGTTCTGCCACCCTCACGAATGGCGAACCGGAGCCCATCTTCCATCGCGATGGGAGTAATGAGTTCGACATTCATCTTGATGTTGTCTCCCGGCATGACCATCTCGACACCTTCAGGAAGAGTGATCGTTCCGGTAACATCGGTTGTACGGAAATAGAACTGCGGACGGTATCCCGGGAAGAAGGGCTTGTGCCTTCCGCCTTCCTTGCCTGTGAGCACGTAGACTTCACCCTCGAACTTGGTGTGTGGAGTAACGCTCCCTGGCTTGGCGATCACCATTCCCCTATCGAGGTCATCCTTGTCCACTCCGCGAAGAAGCAGTCCGACGTTGTCGCCGGCCATTCCCTCGTCGAGGATCTTGCGGAACATCTCGACACCTGTGCAGACCGTGCCGCGGGTCTCTCTGATGCCCACGATGTCCACCTTGTCACCGGTGTGAACCACTCCCCGCTCGATTCTGCCGGTACCCACTGTACCGCGGCCGGGAATCGAGAAGACATCTTCTACAGGCATGAGGAAAGGCATGTCCACATCGCGCTTGGGAGTGGGAATCCATGAATCCACAGCATCCATGAGTTCGTAGATGCATTTGCAGTCGTCGTCATCCGGAAGGCCGCTGGAGTTCATGGCGAGCAGTGCGCTTCCCCGAATGATCGGTGAATCGGATTCGTAATCGTACTTCTCGAGAAGCTCCTGGACTTCCATCTCCACGAGATCGATGAGCTCCTCGTCGTCGACCATGTCACATTTGTTCAGGAAGACGACCATCTTTGGAACATTCACCTGCCTTGCAAGAAGAACGTGCTCCTTAGACTGGGACATCACTCCGTCATCTGCGCCGATAACGAGAATGGCTCCGTCCATCTGGGCTGCACCGGTTATCATGTTCTTGATGTAATCCGCATGACCGGGGCAATCCACGTGCGCGTAGTGTCTGTTCTCAGTCTCATACTCCTGGTGAGAAGTCGCGATGGTAATACCGCGCGCCTTTTCCTCCGGAGCGTTATCGATCTGATCAAACTCTACGAACTTGGTCTTGTCGTTCTGCGTAGCCAGGCATTTGGTGATCGCTGCGGTAAGAGTCGTCTTACCGTGATCGATGTGACCAATGGTTCCCACGTTGACGTGGGGTTTGGTCCTTTCAAACTTCTCCTTTGCCATGTCAGTTACCTCCCATGATTCACGTTTCTCCGGCAAACTTCTTTCAGAACAAATTACCCTAAATTTTCAACGACTACCCCTGATTCATCGACACCATTTCCTGCAAGAGCGTACACCCGTCTGGAGCCCACGAGCAGGATTGAACTGCTGACCTCGTCCTTACCAAGGACGCGCTCTACCGACTGAGCTACGTGGGCCTATCAGACCTCGTGCAATCCTGTCGGAGCAAAAGGCGTCAGCAGTTTGCCCCGCTCCACTCCCCTGCATGTCTCCCGCAGAGGAGGGAGTGGAGCGGGAGACGGGGGTCGAACCCGCGACCCTCAGCTTGGAAGGCTGATGCTCTGCCAGCTGAGCTACTCCCGCTCAACTCAGCCCGGACGGTAATAATTAAGGCTGACGTATTACTCCGTCCGACCTGCTATCCGATTCATCGAACCGGCTCAATTCCTGGTGGCGAGGGGTGGATTCGAACCACCGAAGGCGTCCGCCAACAGATTTACAGTCTGCCCCCTTTGACCACTCGGGAACCTCGCCTTATTTATTAAAAATGTCTTCGTTTCTGGAGCTGGCGATGGGACTTGAACCCGCAACCTGCTGATTACAAATCAGCTGCTCTGCCAATTGAGCTACGCCAGCCTAGACGACTCGCGAAAATAGTATTCAAGCGGTCTCTCGTCAAGATATTGTTTTCAACGGAAATCGCCGTGTTGACGATGCTGGAGATGAGCCTTAACCTACATCGAGCAATAACACTACGCAAAGGAAGGAAAACCACCGGGAATGTGTAGACATTTTACTGCTTTATCAGCGTTCGCACTGGTGACCGCGTTGGTTCTGCAATCATGCGGCGGTTCACAGGGAATCGAGGACGAACTGAAGATGGTTCCCGGTACTTACATGCTGCATATACACGTCGAACCGGAGCTTGGCAGTGACCTGATCGCATTCCTCGTCGAGGATTATCCTCATGCCGCTCTCGCGGCAAGCCTTCTCGATGAAGGACCTCTGGGAATATCTGTCGTTTCAATTGACATCACTTCGTTGGCGCCCCAGCTGATGATTCTTTCGAAAGCAGCAGATAGAACACTCGCGGTGAACAACGCTGTAGCCATCCTCGACATCCATCCCGACACCCTCGAATCGAGAATCGATTTCGTGACCGCCAACGGCCGGATTCGCGGTTCGGTCGCCGAACGGGACGGCTGGATCTGTGTCTACCTGGGAACGGCTCCCTCGATTGTGATACGCCAGTGGCTCGAACTGGAGGAGTCCTCATCCATGATTACCGACAGCGCTTTGCATCTGGTCGTAGCGGATGGATACGATCTCTCGGTACTCGTTTCAGGAAACCTCATCGGTTTCGTCTCTCTGCTCCCTCTCGGACGTTACGTTGCGGGATGGGACAGAATCAGAGAAGCCATTACAACGGTACAGCCTACGGCCATGAGCCTGAACCTGGCTTACCAGGACAGCTCTCACGTCATCTCCATCTCTGCCATCGTTGCCAGGGAGGACGGAGCCATTTCGAGAGTCAGCCTCGAGATCGAGGATTCACGGTTATACATATCTGACATCTGGCTGGTGCTGAGGGAATGGATCGAGGGGAACCTGAGGTGAGTTCAATACTTCGAGCATCCGGCATCTACAGAACCTTTGACGAACGAGATGTGCTCTCAGGTCTCGATCTCGGCATCGAAAGCGGCGAATTCGTGGCCGTTGTCGGCAAGAGCGGCGTTGGCAAGAGCACGCTGCTGGGCATCATCGGGACCCATGACCTCCTGTACAAGGGTGAACTGCTCATTGGCGGGAACGATGTCCAGAGTATGGAAGATTCAGAACTTGCCGAGGTAAGACGGCGTTTCCTTGGTTTTGTTTTCCAGGATTTCCATCTGCTTCCTCACCTCACTGCCATGGAGAATGTCATGCTTCCAGCCGTTTTCTCCGGCAGAGATGTTGACTCGGCCCGGAAACGCGCCGGAAACATTCTCGAACGTCTTTCCGTCCGCATTGACTCAACCCCGACATCGGTTCTCTCGAGGGGGGAAAGACAGCGGATCGCAGTCGCGAGAGGGCTGCTGAACGAACCGGAACTCCTGCTGGCTGACGAACCAAGCGCGAGTCTCGATGAAGCGAACGAACGGATTCTATTCGATCTCCTCGACGGACTAAGGCGCGAGAACGGATTCGCCATGGTCGCCGTAGTTCATTCGCAGGGCGTACTCGACAGAGCTGACAGGGTGCTGGAACTGAGAGACGGTAAGCTCCATGAAACCGGGTGAGGTAAGGCGCGCGCTCCACCTCTGGAACAGAGGACACTGGAAGGACTACGTTTTTTCCCAGGGGATGCTTCTCACCGCTTCTCTTCTACTGGTCTTCTTCGTGGCAATCGGATTAGGTGTGGGCAGGGTTCTCGATCATTTTCTGGCCTCCGACCTGCCCGCCGAACAGGTCCGGATCACTCCGCAGGGAATGCAGGCAGGTTTCTTCCAGACCGAACTGGGTGGTCTGGAGATAACCGAGGATATCAGGGATTCCATTGCTGCTCTTCCGGCAGTCAGGAGTATCGATCCCCAGGTCTATGCACACGTGCCGGCCCTGCTCAGAGGTTATCTCGGCGGACAGCCATACTACACCGATATTACCCTCGAAGGTGTTACACAGGCTTTTCTGGGTGATTCCATCCTTCAGGAGACCGACTGGTCCTACCTGCTTGCGGACAGTTCGAGCAAGCTGCTGCCGATCGTTCTGAGTGAGAACCTCCTGATCCTCTACAACGCCGGTTTCGCGGAAGCAAACGACCTGGTTGGACTATCCCCTGAAGGAGTCATAGGACTCGAGGCCACCATCACGATCGGCAGGAGTTCCATTGCCGATCTGAGCCGTCCACCGATAACCATAAGAGCCGTGATAGTCGCTACTTCCAGGAATGTGGCTCTTTTTGCGCTTGCAGTTCCCCTCGAATTCGTCGATCAGATCAACACACTCTACCTGCCAGACCGCACAAGGAGCTACAGCGCTCTTATCGTCACCGCGGAAACCGCAGCAGACGTTCCCGGAATCGTAAGGATGGCGGAAGCAATGGGTCTGAGAGCCGAAACCAGAAGGGGCATTGCACAGAAGGCCGAGTTGCTTGTGGGTGTTGTCACGGCAGCACTCTCCGCTCTTGCCGTTGCAATCATGCTCTCGGCACTGGCCAGCGCAGTCCACACACTGATTGCGGATCTCAGGAACAGAAGGTACGCCCTTGGCGTGCTCATTGCCCTCGGCACAAGTCATGACAGGCTGGCAATGATATTCGCCTTCCAGATCTTTTTCATGTCCCTGCTCACTACAACAATTGGCGGGTTACTCGGTTGCGGAATCGCGGCGCTGGTGAGTCGGTTGCTCCTCTCCCTCAGCACCGTACTCAGTTCCGCCGTTGACACGATCGCCGTATTTCCCGTCTGGTGGATGATCACCGGACTCGGTGTGATGCTTCTGGCTTCAACGGGAACTGCCTACATATTCTTCAGAAAGCTCCTTCGAACACCGGTTCCCGAGCTTCTGAGACACTGAACCATCATGGTGCCCGAGCATGACCGTAACCGTCGGAGGTTAGTATGAAACCGAATGCTGCAATTACCGAATCCATTGTTGCTGCCGTGCTCCTGTATACATGCTCCGGCGCTGTCGGCTCCAATATCCACCTGAGTATTCCTGACCGCTGGGGTTATCCGGATTCGGTTGTCGCCACCGTCAACCCGGGACAGCATCCCAGAGACCTGTGCTCACTGCCCTCGGGAGAACAGGTATACGTTGCAGTCGGATTCGGACTGGTAACGGTAATCGACACATCCGACAACTCGATCTCGGGAGTGATCTCTGCAGGAAACAGCCCCAGGGGGATCTGCAGCCTGCCTTCCGGTGAATTCGTCTACGTGACGGATGACGAGGATCACACGGTTACCGTAATCAAGACGGCAGACAACTCGATAGTAACGGTGATCGACGTATCGGGAAGCCCGTGGGGGATCTGCTCGACACCGGACGGAGAACTCGTATACGTCACGCATACGGGGGGATTCGTGACCGTTATCCAGACATCGGACAACGTTGTTGTCGAATCGATGAGCGCCGGGAATTACCTCCGGGGAATCTGTGCGGTACCGAGCGGGGAGTACGTGTACGTCTCCGATGGCTGCAGCCCGAAGGAGACGATGATCAGAACCTCTGACTACAGCATAACCAGGTTCTTCTCCGGGATGGATACATGTGATTTCGAGTCATCGCTTACGGGGGATTACGTCTACGCGACAGTGCCGGGCTGGAACATGGTCGTGGAGTTTCTCACTCTCGACAACTCCATTACCTCCGAGATCACCGATGTCGGCACCGATCCCCGCAGACTTGTCGTTCTACCCGGACAGGGATACCTCTACGTAACCAGTCAGGATGACGATATCGTATTCGTACTGGACCCGTCCTCGAGTTCCATAATCGACTCGATTGCTGTCGGGGTGGAACCCGATGGCATCTGCTCGCTGCCATCAGGTGACTTCCTGTACGTTGCCTGTGATGGCAGCAACAGCGTGAACGTCCTGGGACACTCGGAAACGGGGATTCCCCATGCGGGGAACACCGAAGGGACTACTACTGTCAAGCTCTTTCCGAACCCCTGTACCGGTTCGGTCACTGCTTCGTTCACATCTCCCCCTCTGACCCACCTGACGGTCTCGGTCTACGACATCTCGGGAAGGCTCATCGCCAGACCGCTCGACGGACAGCTTCCGTCAGGCTCGAATACCCTTTTCCTGGAAGAGCTTCCGCCAGGAGTTCTTACGGTAGTGGTCTCTTCGCAGGGAATTGCATCATCTGAACGGTTAGTCGTTCTCCGCTAGCAATTGCATTGGAATACGTCAGAGGATATCCAGGAATATCCTCGAGTATATCTCCGTGTCGTACTTCTCCCATGTGCTCACGGGTGGCGTCCTGGTGTAGTCCACGGAGTAACCGATGGACATGGACAGCGGTTTCCAGACATTGAAAGTGAACTCCAGGTCTCCGTACGCTATGAGATCGTCGGGAGAATCCGGTGGGAAGTACACACTCCCGGCAAGCCATATCTCGGGCATGATGGAACCCGCCTTCTCGAACCAGATACCGATCGAGCCATATGCTGTGGGGTTGTCTGTCCGATCGGTTTCAAAGCTCCATCTGCTGCTTACAAGGCCTACTCCCATTTCAGGCGCTACCCAGAGCCAGTCGGAGATCCATCTCTTGTATCCGCAGGCTATGTACGAGCTGATCTGCCACGGCCTGACCGTTATCGGCTGCCTGTCCCAGGTGGAGCTGGCTTCGATGTAGAGCGCGTCTGACAGAAAATGCTCGACGTTCAGTGAAGCAAACGCCGTGTTCTTCGTTTCCCTTTCCCAGACCTTCTCGAGCTTCCCACCCCCGTCGAGTGTGATGCTGCTTCCCCTGGTGTCGTAATCCAGGGATAGTGAGGCTCCGGCGCTCATGTTCCGTTCATCCGTGTTACCGCTGGTTACGGAGATATCGAACCATAGTGAAGCGTTGAACATTCCCGCATCGCGTGACCACCAGTCGGAATCGTAAACCGGATCGGAAATGGCTCTGATCCTGTCTTCCGCGTAGGAGTAGCCGGGATTGAGCTGCAGTGCTTCCAGGTAGTAGTCAAGAGCCTCGAGGGGTCGACCCGAGCGCTCTCTGATCAATCCGATGTAGCAGATGGCGTAAACCGAGCCGGGATCCAGATCCATGACCTCCTGCAACGCTTCCTCGGCAAGAACGTAACTGTCATCGAAGAGCAGAGCTTCTCCCAGAACGGACCATGCATCAATCGAGGTGCTGTCTATCTCGACGGCTCTTTCCAGCTTTTCCACAGCTTCGGGAAACCTGTCTGCAGATGAGAGCATTGATCCCCAGGCAACCCAGGTGTTGACATCCATGGAATCCAGCCCGACTGCCGTATCGTAGCAGCGATAGGAATCGTCATCCCTCTCGAGGGTTTCGTACAGTTCCGCCAGCGCGATCCACTGGAAGACTTCGCTCATGCCGGTGCTCTCGTGGCGTACTCCCAGGTCTCGAGCCATCTCCTCGTCGTCCATGTAATAGGATGTCCATGCCGCATCGAGCCATGCATCGGGATCCCGCTCCAGCATCACCAGCTCGAGACTGTCTGCCATGCCATGCAAGCCGGCGGATTCGAGTGTGATCACTTTTTCAAATCTTGCGGTAAGCGTATCACCGGCGCATTCCAGATATCGATCGAGGAGGCTCAACGCTTCTTCGAAGCGACCGTCCTCTCTCCTGCTCCGCGCAAGCCGTTGTAATCCATAAGCATAACACGAGTCAACCTCGAGAGCGGCTGCGAAACAGACCGCTGCGGAGTCTCTGTCACCCGTGACCTCTAGCAGCGAGCCGAGTTCCCCCAGCAGCCAGGTGGAGCTGCCGTACTGCTCGATTGCAATTCTGTACCACGATATGGCCCCCTCATAATCATCCAGAATCTCGTAGAGCAGCCCCCGCTGTTGCCAGCCCCACAGGTAACGGTGATTGGCACGCACTCCCTGTTCATAAGCCTCAGCAGCTTCATCGTTTCTACCCAGCTCCTGAAGCAGGTAGCCGAGTTCTCCCCAGGTCCAGTCATCGTCGGGAAAAATGTCCAGTGCGGTCTCGAGACATTGCACAGCGGAGATGAAGTCCCCCTGATCCTCATAGACCAGACCCATTTCCACCCAGGCATCCGACATCAGAGGATCGAGCTGTGTTGCGAGTTCAAACCACAACAGCCCCTCGGAGAGGTCTCTATCCCTCGAAATGACCCCAAGCCTGTATGCCGCCCATGCATACGATGGGTCTATTTCCATTCCTTTCAGATACATTTCCTCCGCGAAATCGATCATGTTGAGCAGCTCGTAGCAGTAGGCAATCTCACCGTATGCCCATGAGCAGGTCGAATCGGCGGCGATAAGCTCCCTGTAGGCTTTCACGGCTCGACCCAGTCGACCTGCATCCTCGTAGAGCAAGCCTGAATACTTGAGAGCATTGAAGTTCTCGGGATCCTGTTCGAGAATCCTGCCGTATACGGCAAGAGCCGAATCCGGAAGCATCAGATCTTCCAAGATCCATGCTTTCTGAAACAGAAGCATGGTATTGGACGGCCATCTGGACAGAGCCAGCTCCATGACGGTCAGGGCTCCGTTCGGGTCGCCCGACTCCTCCAGGACCATAGCGTGTCCGAGCCACCCGGGGATGTAAGAGGAATCGGACGTTACGGAATGCTGCATGTTCGATACCGCCAGACCGTACTCCCCGGAATCGATCATTACGAGACCCAGGCCTTCCCAGGCTATCGCCGAAAGCGAATCGAGATCCACTGCTCGGGTCAGGGCTTCAACAGCGGGAAGAGGATCCGTTTCCAGCAACGACATTCCAAGCGCGGTCCATGCAAGAGATTGGGAAGAATCTGCTTCGAGCGAAAGGAGAGCAAGGTCAGTGGCGCTGTCGTCGGCCGATTCATCGCTGAAGACCGACAGGGACATCGCTGCCAGGGCAATCGCACTCGTCGAGTCACTCTCGAGCATGATCTCTGCTTCTTCTCTTGCCGATTGCCAGTCCCCCTCTGAATAAGCTGAATACCACGAGTCATAGCCGGAAAGAGCGCAGAGAATGTAAAGAATGTAGATCACGTCAGCCTCTCAGTATCGAGTAAACCAGTCCCGCGGATCCAACGGACCAGCAGTACCATGCGAAGTTAGCGAACTTGCCGCTGCAGAGGAAACGAAGGAGAAGCTTCAGCGCAAAGAACCCGACGACAGCTGATACGATCAATCCCGTAAGAGCAATCCCCGGATCGATGAAGTCTCCTATCTCCCCGAGTTTCAGAAGACCGGCTCCCATAATCGCCGGTACCGATAAAAGGAAGGAGAACCTTGCAGCTTCCTTCTGCCTGATTCCCCCGAATAGAGCACATGAAATGGTCGCTCCCGATCTGGATATTCCAGGCAGAAGAGCAAAGGCCTGGGCGGTTCCGATCAGCAGGCTTCCCCGCCAGCCCGGAACAGTCTTTGAGAGAGAACCGGCATACCGTGTCATGTAGAGAATGCAGCCCGTAACGAGCAGCATTACGGATACGAGCACCGGATTGCCGAACGCCCTTTCCACCGTTCCTCCGAGGATGACACCTGCAAGACCTGCGGGGACGGATGCGAGTGCAAGCAGACCGAGCATTCGAAGGGAGCTTTTCTCTCTTCGCAGACAGCCTCCCAGAAGCTGTATGAGATTCCTGCTGTAAACGGCGATAACGGCAATCAGAGTCCCGAGATGGACGACTACCTCGAAACCGATATCACCCTCGGGTACTTCGAGCACCATGCCGGCGAGAACGAGATGCCCTGAACTGGACACAGGGAGGAATTCTGTCAGCCCTTGCAGGACAGCAAGCAGAATCGCGCTGAGCAGGCTCATTTCTCGACGAACTCCCTGTGAAGCCCCTCGAGTGCCTTACCGCAGTCGTCACCGTGAACGAGAGCGGATATGGTTGCGTGCGAGTCGACGGTCTGGAGCATCTCGACCCCGGCACGGGCCAGAGACTCGGAGAATCTTGCCATCACTCCCTGGAGGCCGTGCATTCCTGCCCCAACGATGGACACCTTGACACAGGGACTGATGGATGAATACCTGATTCCCGTCTCTTCCAGAATCCTGACAACGTGCTCCCGGCTGGCCATTGAAACCGTAAACACCGCTCTGCGTCCGAAGACGCTGAACATATCCATCGAGATTCCTTCGTCTGCCACCTTTCGGAACACGCGTGCGAAGAACTCTCCGGAGGGAACTTCCATGTCACCGTCAACGCAGAACTGCACTACTTCCGGACCGGAGGTAACACCCATGATATACCTCCCGGACTGAAGCACGTAGGGCTCGATGTCCGTGACCCGTTCCCCGGTTTCATGCGACCGCAGCGAAATCCTCTTTCCGGATTCGAGGGCAATTTCCGCCGCTCTCGGGTGTACTATTTTAGCGCCGTGCCATGCCATCTGTCTCAGATCCTCTGCGCTCATCCGGCTGATCTCCATGGCTCCGGCCACCCGTTCAGGATCGGCAGTGTAAACGGAATCGACCGTCTTGTAGAGAATCACGTCGTCGGCATCCATTGCCGCTGCAAGCGCAAGAGCGGTTACATCGCTTCCGCCTCTGCCGATTGTGGTTACGTTTCCGTCGGCATCGGCCCCCTGGAACCCTGCAACAACGGCACAGTTATGATCCTCGAGCATCTTTGCAAGCATTCCTGTATGAATTCTGCTGATCTCTGACTGGCAGTGAACACCATCGGTTTCTATACCTGCAGCCCATCCGGAGAGGGCAATGGCATCGAGGTCCATTTTCCTCAGTTCCTCTGCCATGACAACCGCGGAAATGTTTTCACCGCATGCGAGCAGCATGTCGAGCTCGAAAGGCATCGGAGAGCCGGCAAGGGCTTTGAGTGTATCGGTCGAGTAAGGATCTCCCTTTCTCCCCATGGCGGAGACGACTACGATGAGCCGCGCATACTCCCCGAGCAGTTCTCTGCAGTAACCGGCTGCTTTCTCCCTGCAGCCTTCGTCGACAAGACAGGTTCCGCCGAATTTAACAACACCGAGTCTCTTCACTACCTTCTCCCCCGGGACGCGGTCTCTTTTACCAGCTCGAAGAACTGTCTCGATGTCTCTTCCCAGTCGTTCAGACCTTCCGCCGTTCTCCTGCTCGCGGTGCCCATCGACTTTCTCATATCGGGAGAGTCTATCAGCATGGCCAGCTTCTCCGCAAGTATCGAAGGGTTCCCAGGAGGTACAAGAAGCCCGTTGATGTTATTCCTGACCAGCTCAGGCAATGCTCCCGCATTTGAGCCAACGACCGGGAGGCCATGCCACATAGCTTCCGCAATCGCAATACCATAACCCTCCCACCGCGAAGGATGAACGAGTATATCGGCTTTCCTGTAGTACTCTGCAAGCTCCCCTGTTCCCACATGACCGTGTAGTCTGATCCTGTTCTCGAGAGACTGTTCGCGAATAAGACCCTCGACTGCGGTCGTAAAGGCCGAAGAGGCTTCGGTATCACCGACGATATCGAGAAAGTATTCCCTTTCACCCAGTTGTGAGCATGCTTTGACCAGAACATCCTGAGCCTTCCTGGGTGTGATAGCCCCCACACTGAGAAGTCTTACGGGGAGACGTCCGGAATCTCTGATCGGAACCGGTTCCTCTCCCTTGTCAAACCCCGGAGGAATCGTTTTCAGCCTGTCCTCCCCGATACCGAGCGCTGCCACATCGTCCGAGGTGCTCCTGCTGTTGGTCCATATCCTCTGTGCCCTGCGGAGCAGCCACTTCACCGTAAGCCTTCGAAACAGGCTTCCACGTTCACCGGCACGGTCATGCCATTCCAGGTGATGAACCAGGTAGAGAAGGGGTATTCTCGAAAAGGCGAGGTAAATCCTGAGTGGAAGAACGTACAGGTAGCTCTTGCTTACTATCAGAATGTCAGGCTTCTCTCTGACGATCCTCCGCAGCACGTATGATGACGTTTTCAGAACGCTGTCGCGAATTGCGGCTGGGACGGTTGTCCTGCTGAGCACATCGAGCTCTACTCCCTGCGCGAGGAGGTATTCGGAGACCCTGTTGTTGAATACGTAGCCTCCCGTGATCGTGTCCCGTCGTCCGAGCATGATGAATGCTGCCCGCAACTTGCTTCCCGTCCCTTCTTCTTGAGCGGCTGTACGTGTTTGAGTATACTTCTGTTCCCGTTGTCCGTCATTGAAATCCGTTTCCCTAACGA